>NZ_SAUF01000002.1:0-305097 GCF_004023665.1 Afifella aestuarii | reverse complement strand
GCATCGGCGACCACGCCACCAATATCGCCGAGACGATCACCTATCTCGTCACCGGCAAGCAGATGGAACGCGCGGCGACTGCGCCGTCCGCGGGTTGACGGAGTGAGCCATGCAGGTGCCCCGGATTCTCGTCGTCGAGGATGAAGAACCGCTGACGCTGCTTCTGCGCTACAACCTGGAGGCGGAAGGCTATTCCGTCGACACGGTCGGGCGCGGCGACGATGCGGAATTGCGCCTTCTGGAAGAGGCGCCCGACCTCCTGGTCCTCGATTGGATGCTGCCGGGCCTTTCCGGCATCGAACTCTGCCGACGCGTTCGAATGCGCGAGGCGACCGCAAAACTCCCCGTCATCATGCTGACGGCGCGCGGCGAGGAAGACGAGCGCATCCGCGGGCTCGCCACCGGCGCCGACGATTATGTCGTCAAACCCTTCTCGGTGCCGGAGCTGATGGCCCGCGTGAAGGCGCTCCTGCGCCGCACGCGTCCGGAAATGGTCGCCGACAAGCTCGCCGCCGGCGATCTCGAACTCGACCGCGGCACCTTCCGCGTCTTCCGCGGGGGCCGCGAGATCCATCTCGGCCCGACGGAATTCCGGCTTCTGGAATTCCTGATGCGCAGCCCGGGACGCGTCTTCACCCGCGAGCAGCTCTTGAACGGCGTCTGGGGCCGCGACGTCTATGTCGACGAACGCACCGTCGATGTGCATGTCGGCCGCCTCAGAAAGGCGATCAACCGCGGCCGCATGCGCGACCCGATCCGCACCGTCCGCGGCGCCGGCTACGCCCTCAACGAACAGTTCGTCACGACCTGATTTTTTCGGGACAGTCCCGCCGGGATCTGCGGTGATGAGGAGGCGAGAGCTTCTTCGTTCCCGTGTGGCTTCGCTCCGACGTCGGCCAGGAAGCGCGTCCCCTCCCTCATCGCTGCAACTGAAGAACAGGGCCTGCGGCAGGCTCCCTTCCTCTCCCCTCTGGGGAGAGGCGCCCGCTGCAACGCCCTTGCGTCAGATGCGCTCGTCATCCTCAAGTCGAGGGGAAGAGCGTCCAGCAGGCAACTCGCCGAAAAACCCTATTTCGTCCCGTACATGCGGTCGCCGGCATCGCCGAGGCCCGGCAGAATATAGCCGTGCTCGTTCAGATGGCTGTCGATCGCGGCCGTCACCACCGGCACGTCCGGATGGGCGGCACGGAAGCGTTCCACGCCTTCGGGCGCGGCGAGCAGGCAGACGAAGCGGATGTCCTTCGCCCCGCGCTCTTTCAGGCGCTGGATCGCGGCGATTGCGGAATTTGACGTCGCCAGCATCGGATCGACGGCGATGACGACGCGTTCGTGCAGATCTTCCGGCGCCTTGAAGTAATATTCCACCGGCTGCAGCGTCTCCGGATCGCGGTAGAGCCCGACATGGGCGACGCGGGCCGCCGGCACCAGATCGAGCATGCCTTCCAGAAGGCCGTTGCCGGCGCGCAGGATGGAGGCGAAGACGAGCTTCTTGCCGGCCAGGGTCGGCGCCTCCATCGTGGCGAGCGGCGTCTCGATGGTCGTCGTCGTCAATTCCAGGTCGCGCGTCGCCTCATAGGTCAAAAGTGCTGCAATCTCGCGCAACAGGCGGCGGAAACTCGCCGTGGACGTGCCCTTGTCGCGCATGATCGTCAGCTTGTGCTGCACCATCGGATGATCGACGACGGTCACATCCCGTCTCGTTGAAGCGTCCACGCCCCTCTCCTTCTCGTCTCTTGTTCGTCGGCGGCTTCTGTCTCACCCTGGGTGAAATGGGTCACGGCACCAAGGTCAACCCGCCGCCTTGAACCGAAAGGCGATATTCACCGGCGAAATCGCCTCAGATCAGGCTCGCGCCCGCGGCAAGAGGCGGCAGGGCAAGATGTGCCGACAGCGTCTGGCCGACATCGGCATAGGTCGAAAGCTCGCCCGCCGGACGCCCTTCGATGCCCGGACCGAAGGCCAGAACCGGCACGGTTTCACGTGTGTGGTCGGTGCCCACCCAGGTCGGGTCGTTGCCGTGATCGGCCGTCAGGATGACGAGATCGCCCGGCTTCAACAGCGCAAAGAGCTCCGGCAGGCGGCGATCGAAGGCTTCGAGCGCCGCCGCATAGCCGGCCGGATCGCGGCGATGGCCGAAGATCTGGTCGAAATCGATGAAATTGGTGACGATGAGATCGCCGTCCTTCGCCGCCCGCGCCGCCTCCAGCGTCTTGTCGAACTGGCTCTCGTTCTCCGGCGCCTTCAACGTGTGCGTCACGCCGTGACCTGCAAAAATGTCGGAGATTTTTCCAATCGCCCAGACGTCGCGTCCCGCCTCCTTCGCCTCGTCGAGGAGCGTTCGCGCCGGCGGCGGCACGGAGAAATCCCGCCGGTTGCCGGTGCGCGCGAAAGTCTCCGCGCTGTCGCCCGTAAAGGGGCGGGCGATCACCCGGCCGATGCGGTACGGGTCGCAGAGCTTTCTCGCGATCCGGCAGGTCTCATAGAGACGTTCGAGCCCGAAAGCCTCCTCATGCGCGGCGATCTGGAAGACGCTGTCGGCCGAGGTGTAGCAGATCGGCTTGCCGGTCTTCACATGCTCTTCGCCGAGCTCCGCAATGATCGCCGTCCCCGACGCATGCGTGTTGCCGAGAATGCCCGGCAGCCCCGCTTCGGCGATCAGCGCCTGCGTCAACTCCGCCGGAAACGCCGGCTCGCTTGTCGGAAAGTAACCCCAGGCCTCGCGCAACGGGCAGCCGGCGAGTTCCCAATGGCCCGTCGTCGTGTCCTTGCCGCGCGAGCGTTCGCGGGCAAAGCCCCAGATCGCCTCGGGTTCTGCAACCCGCTCGACACCGGCCGGATAGGCGCCCGACGCCGCCTCCGCCGCCCGGCCGAGGCCCAGCCGGTTCATATTCGGGATGGTGAGCGGGCCTTGCCGCAGCCCGGCGCGGTCGGCCTCGCCGTTGGCGCAGCGCTCGGCGATATGGCCGAGCGTGTTCGCGCCCTCGTCGCCGAATTCCGCCGCGTCCTTCGCCCCGCCGATGCCGACGGAATCCATCACCAGGAAGAAACCGCGCGCCATCATTGCAGCCTTTCGACAATCAGAGGATTGGCCGAAACGGGTGTCTCGGCGATGTGATAGGCTCGCCGGATCGCATGCGCGGCATCGGCGAACGCCTCCTCGTCGCGGGCATGAACGAGGGCCAGCGGATGATCCGGGCCCACCTCGTCGCCGATCGCGGCAAGCTGCGTCACACCGACGGCATGATCGATCGTATCTTCCGCCCGGCGCCGGCCGCCGCCGAGTGTCACCACGGCGACGCCGATCGCGCGTGTGTCGATCGCCTCCACATAGCCCGTACTGGCGGAGCCGACCGAGCGCGTGAACGGCGCTTTCGGCAGATGGCCTTCCGGGTTTTCGACGAAATCCGCGGGTCCGCCGAGCGCGCTCACCATCTTCTGGAAGCGCTCGGCCGCCGCGCCGTTCGCAAGCGCCGCCCGCGCCATCTCCTCGCCAGCCTCCGCGGAGGGCGCAAGGCCGCCCAGCCTCAGCATCTCGCCGACGAGCGCGATGGTGACCTTTTCGAGCCGCCGATCGCGATGCCGGCCGGTCAGGAAATCGACGGCATTCTGCACCTCCACCGCATTGCCGGCGGCCGAAGCGAGCGGCTCGTTCATGTCGGTGATAAGTGCGGCTGCGGGAAGGCCCGCGCCCTTTGCGACCGTCACCAGGCTTTCGGCGAGACGATGCGCATCGGCCGGATCGGCCATGAAGGCGCCGGTGCCCGTCTTCACGTCGAGGACGAGGCCGGAAAGCCCGGCCGCGAGCTTCTTCGACAGGATCGAGGCGGTGATCAGCGGCACCGATTCCACCGTCGCCGTCACGTCGCGGATGCCATAAAAACGCTTGTCGGCCGGGGCGAGATCGCCGGTCTGGCCGATGATGGCGCAGCCCGCCTCCGCCACCACCTTGCGGAAGGTGGCAAGATCCGGCTGCGTCTTATAACCCGGAATGGAATCGAGCTTGTCGAGCGTGCCGCCGGTATGGCCGAGCCCGCGCCCGGAAATCATCGGCACCAGCCCGCCGCAGGCCGCCACGATCGGGGCCAGCATCAACGAGACATTGTCGCCGATACCGCCGGTCGAATGCTTGTCGAGGATGGGCGCGTCCGCCTCCGGCCAGGTCAGAACGTCGCCGGAGCGCGTCATCGCCTGCGTCAGCGCTACGATCTCCGCCTCGTCCATGCCGCGGAAGAAAACGGCCATGGCAAGCGCCGCCACCTGTCCTTCGGTGACGCTGCCGTCCGTCAGCCCTTGCACGAAGAACGTGATCTCGTCGGCGCTCAGCGCCGTGCCGTCGCGCTTGTTGCGGATGATTTCCTGCGGCAGAAAACTCATCTCGCCCCCTCCCCGGAGAAATGCCGCATCAAGATCGCCTCCAGCTTCTCTCCCCCGAGCGGTGCCACGGTCTTCGTCTCCTCATGCGAAAGCTCACGCCCGGTCATGCCGGCCGCATAATTGGTGATGACGGAAAAGGCCGCGACGCGAAGCCCGAGAAAGCGCGCCAGGATGACCTCCGGCACGGTCGACATGCCGATCGCATCGGCACCCAGAATGCGGGCGGCGCGGATTTCCGCCGGCGTCTCGAAGGACGGCCCGCTCACCCACATATAGACCCCTTCGGCGATCTCGCGCCGCGCCTCCTCGGCCGCGACCCGGAAATCGCCGATCAGCACCCGGTCATAGGCCTCCGTCATGCCGACGAAGCGCGCGTCGGAGGCCTCGCAGATCAAGGGATTGGCGCCGAGAAGGCTGATATGGTCGGTGATCTGCATCAGCGAGCCAGGCGGCATGTCCTCGCGCAGGCTGCCGGCGGCATTGGTCAAAATCAGCGTTTCGACGCCGAGAGCTTTGAGCGTCTCGAGCGCCGGGCGCATCACGTCGGCGCGGCCATGCTCATAAAAATGCGAGCGCCCGGCCATGAGCGCCACCGGCGTGCGCCCCAAAATCCCGAGCACCAGCTCACCGGCATGACCGGAGACGGAGGGCCGCGGAAAGCCGTCGAGCTCCGCATAAGGGATCGCCACGGCGTCCTGGAGCTTGCCCGTCAGGCCCGACAGGCCGGAGCCCAGAACGATCGCCGCCTTCGGCGCCATTCCGGCGCGGTCGGCGATGGTCTTTGCGGTTGTCTCGGCTCTCATCATTCCTCGTCCAGATCGAAAGCGAGCGGCAGGAGCGTGCCGAGCGACGCATAGGCGACGGGGCCCGTCGCATCGCAGAGATGCACGAGCGTCTCTTCGGTGCCGAATTCGCGCAGCCGCTGGCGGCAGCCGCCGCAGGGCGTGATGCGTGGCATCTTGGCGGCGAGAATGGCGATTTCGGCAATCTCCCGTTCGCCGGCCGCGACCATCGCCGCGATCGCCGAGGTCTCCGCGCACCAGCCTTCCGGAAAACTCGCATTCTCCACATTGGCGCCGACGAAAATCTTGCCGTTTGCGGTGCGCAGCGCCGCTCCGACGGGAAAATCCGAATAGGGGGCATGCGCGTTCAGCATCGCCTTCCGCGCCGCCTCGAAAAGATCGCGCGCCATTCTAGCGCTCCTTCACGTAAGGGATGCCGCCGGCCTTCGGCGGCACTGCGCGGCCGATGAAGCCTGCGAGCAGGATGACGGTCAAGATATACGGGAGCGCCTGCATGAACTGCACCGGCACCTCGCCGATCACCGGCACGTTGGCGCCCTGCAGGCGGATCGACACGGCATCGAGAAACCCAAAGAGGAAACAGGCGCCCATGGCCGGCCAGGGGCGCCATTTTGCGAAGATTAAGGCGGCGAGCGCGATATAGCCCTTGCCGGCCGACATGTTGACGATGAAGCCCGCCGATTGCGCGATCGCGAGATAGGCACCGGCGATTCCCGTCAGAATGCCGCAGATGATGACGGCCCGGTAGCGCAGGAAGGGGACGGAGACGCCCGCCGTATCGACCGCCGCCGGGTTCTGCCCGACGGCGCGCAGCCTCAGGCCGAAACGGGTGCGAAACAGCACCCACCAGGTGAGCGGCACCATCAGGAAGGCGACATAGACGATGAGATTGTGCCCGGAAATGAGCTCGTAATAGATCTCGCCCACGACGGGCACGTCCCGCAGCGCCTCTGCCCCCGGCAGGGTGATCGCGCCGAAGCGCGCATCGCCACCGAGCTGCGGCGTGCGCCCGCCCTGCGAAAACCAGGCCTGACCGAGAAGCGCCGTCATGCCGGCCGCGAGAAAGTTGATCGCGACGCCCGAGACGATCTGATTGCCGCGCTGGGTGATGGAGGCAAAACCATGCACCAGCGCCAGCACGATGGAGGCCGCGATTGCGGCGAGAAGCCCGAGCCAGGCGGAGCCCGTCCAATAGGCGGCGGCCGCCGCAAAGAAGGCGCCGGCCAGCATCTTGCCTTCCAGGCCGATGTCGAAAATGCCGGAACGTTCCGAATAAAGCCCGGCGAGACAGGCGAGAAGCAGCGGCGTTGCGAGCCGCACCGAAGAATCCAGGATGAGGACGATCGTGGTCAGATCCATCTTCGTCTCCCTCCGGCTCGCACTCTCCCCCGCCTCACGACCTCTCCTCCTCGGCCACGACGCGCTCGCGTTGGCTCGTCGACATCAGCGCAAACGCCCGCCCGATCCCTGGCCGGAACATGTGTTCGAGCGCGCCGGCAAAGAGAATGACGAGCGCCTGGATGACGACGATCATGTCGCGCGAGATCGTCGGCATGTCGAAGGCGAGCTCCGCGCCGCCCTGATAGAGCATGCCGAAGAGAAATGCCGCGAGCACCACGCCGACGGGATGCGCGCGGCCCATCAGAGCGACCGCGATGCCGACGAAGCCCGCGCCCTGAACGAAATCGATCTGCAGCCGCTGCTGGTCGCCCATCACCGGGTTCAAAGCCATCAGCCCGGCGAGCCCGCCGGAGACGAGCATCGTGACGATGGTGATCTTCACCGTCGAAATGCCGGCATAGACGGCAGCCGTCGGATTGAGGCCCGTGGCGCGGATCTCGTAGCCGATCTTCGTGCGCCAGATGAAATAATAGACGAAGACGCAGGCCGCGAGCGCGACGAAGATCGAGATATTGGCGGGCGCCGCCCCCATATCCGCGCCGAAGAGATGGAAGAGCCCGCCGAGCTCCGGCAGCGTGCCACCCGCCTCGAAGGTGCGGGTTTCCGGCTGCATGGAGCCGACCGGCGACAGATGGTCGACGAGGAGCCAGACCATCAGCGAAGAGGCGATGAAATTGAACATGATCGTCGTGATGACGATGTGGCTGCCGCGCTTTGCCTGCAGATAGGCCGGAATGAGCGCCCAGGCGGCGCCGAAGAGCGCGGCCAGGACCGTCGCGACCGGCAGTGTCACCCACCAAGGCACATAGCGGTCGAGCGCCAAGGCCGCGACGGCGACGCCGAGGCCGCCCAGATAGGCCTGGCCCTCGCCGCCGATATTGAAAAGGCCGGCATGGAAGGCGACGGCCACCGCGAGCCCCGTGAAGATGAAGTTCGTCGTATAAAAGAGCGTGAAGCCGACGCCCTCGCCGAAGCCGAGTGCCCCCCAGATCAGGATTTTTACCGCTTCCAGCGGGTTCTCGCCGATGAAGAGCACGACGAGGCCGGCGACCAGGAACGCCACGACGACATTGACGAGCGGGATGACGCCGACCTCGACCCATGTCGGCAGCTTTTCGAACGGCGCGCTCATGCTTTTGGCTCCGCTGCGCTCGCGCGGCCCATTTCGCCCTCCGCTTGAGCTTCCTCAGCGCTCTCCCCTTCACCCTCCTCCGGCGTCACGCCGGCCATCATCAGGCCGAGCTCGCCTTCCGAGGCCTGGGGCCCGCGCTCGCCGACGATCTTGCCGGCGAACATGACGAGGATGCGGTCCGACAGCGCGCGGATCTCGTCGAGCTCCACGGAGACGAGGAGGATCGCCTTGCCCGCGTCCCGCATCGCCACGAGCTGGTGGTGGATGAACTCGATCGCGCCGATATCGACGCCTCTGGTCGGCTGGCCGACGAGGAGCACGTCCGGGTCGCGCTCCATCTCGCGGGCGAGCACGATCTTCTGCTGGTTGCCGCCGGAAAAATTCGCCGTCTTCAGCCGCGGGTCGGGCGGGCGGATGTCGTATTGCTGCATCTTCTCGCGCGCTTCCGCCTCGATCGCGCTTCGGTCGAGAAAGGCGCCGCGCCCATAGGCCTTGTCGCGGTGATAGCCCAAGATGGCGTTCTCGTTTTCTTCAAAGCCCATGACGAGGCCCATGCGGTGGCGATCTTCCGGCACATGCGCGAGCTTTGAACGCCGGCGCATCGCCGGATCGGCGCGGCGGGCGAGATCCTCGCCGTCGGCCAGACGAATTTCGCCCGACGTCGCGGGGCGGATCCCCGACAGCGCCTCCAGAAGCTCCGACTGGCCGTTGCCGGAGACGCCGGCAATGCCGACGATCTCACCGGCGCGCACCTCAAACGACACGTCCGACACCCGCGCCACGCCGTTGCCGTCGACGACGGAGAGGTTTTTCACCGTCAACAGCGGTGCCCCCGGCGCCGCCTCGCCCTTTTCCACGCGCAAGAGCACATGCCGACCGACCATCAGCTCGGCGAGCTGTTCCGGCGTCGTCTCGGCGGTCGCAAGCGTCGCCACGATCTCGCCGCGGCGCATGATCGAGACATTGTCCGTGATCGCCATGATCTCGCGCAGCTTGTGGGTGATCAAAATCACCGTCTTTCCCTGGCTCTTCAGCTGGCGAAGGATGCGGAAGAGGTGATCGGCCTCCGACGGCGTCAGAACGCCCGTCGGCTCGTCCAGGATGAGCGTATCGGCGCCGCGAAACAGCGCCTTCAGGATTTCCACGCGCTGCTGCAGCCCGACCGGCAGATCGCCGACGACGGCATCGGGATCGACCTGCAGCTCGTATTCGCGTTCGAGCCGTTGCAATTCCGCCCGCGCCCGGTTCACCCCCGCCTTCAGAAGCGTGCCGCCCTCCGCCCCGAGGATGACGTTTTCCAGAACCGTGAAATTGTCGACCAGCATGAAATGCTGATGCACCATGCCGATGCCGGCCTTGATGGCATCGTCCGGCGAGGTGATTTTTCGCTTCTCGCCGCGCACGAAAATGTCGCCGGAATCGGCCTCGTAAAACCCGTAGAGGATCGACATCAGCGTCGATTTGCCGGCCCCGTTCTCTCCGACGATGCCGTGGATCGTGCCTTCTTCGACGACGAGGTCGATGTTGCGGTTGGCCTGGACCGCGCCGAAACTCTTGCTGATGCCGGAGAGCGCGATCGCCGCGGGCGCCTGCATGTCGAGCTCGCCCGGCATCCGGCCCGGCACCTCATCACCGGACATCATCGGCCCTCGCCCCCAGACGCGGTATGGGCCGCCTCATGGGCGGCCGGCTTTCTGCCCTTGGGACCTCCGCCCGGGCAAGCCCTGGCTGCGCGGGTTCTTGCCACCAGGGTCGCCCCCGCGCGAACTCGCGTTGCCCGAATCTTGCCCGCCCGAACGCCCGTTGCACGAACCCTGCCGGCCCGCACCTTGCCGGCCCGAACCTTGCTCATCCGAACCGATGCGGCCTCATACCCGCCTTTCGGCCGGGCGGCCTTTGCTTGCGGATCGTCTGTGTCGGGTCGGTCCGTTCTGAAATTCATGCAAGGCAAAACGCGTGGCAGGCCGGAACATGGCCGGATGGGACGGCTTTCGGCCATCCTGGCACGCCCGGCCGCCGCTTGCACGCCGAAATCATCCGTCACGAGCGCCCGAATCCCGGCTTTTTCCCCTGCCGCGGCGTCAGGTTTTTCGGCTGCCGCTACGTCAGGTATTCGACCGCCACGGCCGATCTCCAAGCACGGACGCCAGCGATGGGGTGTTCTTCCCCCTCTGTGTTCCTGGGGGGGGAGGTGGCGTCGAAGGCGTCGGATGTGGGTGACACCTCGATGCACTCAGGCGCCAGCGATGGGGCCTTCTTCTCCCCGCCCCTGTTCCTTGGGGGGAGAAGGTGGCGCCAAAGGCGCCGGATGAGGGGTGATCTCTCAATTCGCCTCAGAGCCCGCAGCAACGCCACCCCTCACCGCCCGCTGCGCGGGCACCTCTCCCCAGAGGGGCGAGGAAAGGTGCTCGTGGTATCGGCGGGAGATCCGCGACCAAGCGAGATCGACGAAACCCCTACCGCATCGCCTGACGAGGCCCCCGTTCCGTTCCCAAAATCAGCGCATAGAACCCGCCGGAGCGCGCCGAAGGCGCCACCGCGCCGGCGAAGCCGATCTCCGTTACATAGGCGTTGCGCAAATTCTTCTCATGCCCCGGCGAGGCGACCCAGCCCTGGAATGCCGCCGCCTCGCTCTTGTAGCCGCCGCCGAGGTTTTCCGCGATCGCGCCCCAATCATAGCCAACGGCCGCCACCCGCTTCGGCAGTTTCCCGGCGACGGTATGGCTGATGTCGTTTTCCCGCGCCATCGCCAGCGCCTGGCGCTCGGCCACCACGTTCAGCCGCGGCGACACGGTGACCGGCCCGAGCCCGTGGCGCGCCCGATACTCCGTCACCATCGCCCGCATCGCCGCCTCGTCGACCGGCACATTGCGCGCCTCGAATTGTTCGGATGGCCCGGCACAGGCGGCGAGGAGAAGCGTGAGAAGAAACACGAAGCGCATGGAACGACCCTGAAGAAACGATGCGGTGGGACAATGATCTCGCAGAACGCGCGATGCGTCGACCTGCCTGCCGCGCATCCTCTCGGCAAGTCTCAAAGGCCTTCGTCCACACCGCGTTTCATGCCGCCGGCTTCCGTGTCGGGAGGCCGGGTTCCGAGCGCGATCGTCAGATCGTCGCTGCCGCCCGCGGGCGGGTGAAACCGCACGGCTTTGCCCGCATATCGTGCCGGCAGAGCGATCTCGACGAGCCGCCCGGATCCCGCCCCCTCGAAGGGGATGGACAGCCCCGGCCGGTGATCCGCCCCGCGCGGCGGCGGCAAAAACAGGCGGCTCGGCCCCTCCGCGCTCGTGCGGAAGCGGATGCGAAGGCATGGCGGCTCATTCCCCTCCGGCATCAAAATGCGAAGATCGCCTCCCGAAAGCCGCGTGACGCCGGATGCCGCCTCCGTTCCGTCCGTCCTCACCGCAGAGGGCGGCGCGTAACGGCAGCTCCTTGCCGTCTCCTGGTTCACCCGCAGCAGACCCTGGCCGATCGGGCTTTGCCAGTTGAACGGCCCCTCGCGGACGCGCAGGAAAAAGCGCCGCTCCACAGAATTGATGAGAAAGAGGCTCGGGCGCCGGCTCAACGCCGCAAGCAGGGCCTCGGTCTCGCCCCCGTCCGTGCCGATCTTGTCGATTTCGAGATCCGTCGCGCCCGGAAACAGGATGCGGGTCTTGTCGGCCGCAGCGATATAGAAGGAATCGTGGAGGACGAGGGCATGCGCAAGTCCGCCTCCCGCCGCCTGCGTGAACGGCCCGGCCCAATAGGTGGGAAAAGTGTCCGCCACCTCCAGCTCCGGCAGGCTCAGCATGCTGGTGCGCAGATCCGTGGGTTTTGCCACGGGAACCGCCTGATCCGCTTCGGGAAGGCCCGGATCGGTGCCGAAGAGCGCCTTCGTCAGCTGCCGCATCGCCGCCGCCTGGCCGAGTTCGTTCCAATGCGTGTCGGTGGCGAAATAGAGGTCTTTTGCCGGATCAACGTCCCGCATGGCCTCCAGATGGTCAATGACCGGCGCGCCGAGATCGCGCGCAATCGCCCGCCAGCGCGCTGCGGCTTCAAGCTTGCAGCCGGCGAGCGCGCCCGCCCGCAGGCCGAGATGCTCCGGCTCGGCGACCGATTTGTCCGGCGAGACGCTGACGACGAAGCGGATGCCGGCCCCCTCCGCCACCGCCCGCAGCGCCTCCAGCGTGTCGAGCGCGGCGATGATCGCCTCGTCCCCCAGGCATTGTCGGGGGCCGAACTGATACTTGTAGAAGAGCCAATCCCCGGCGCCCGAAATCACGTTGTTGGTGTCGACCGCATCGAAGAGGCGGTAGTCGATATAAGATTTCGCCCGGCTCGCGAGATGGCGCGCCATCGTCCGATTGACCAGCTGCGTGACGATCTGATTGCGGTAGCGGTCCTTCGATTGCAGCATTTTGTGCCAGATGAAGGGACGCTCGGGCGCAGAGTTGGTCCGTTGCGGCCCGAAAGCGGCGAGGCTCGCCAGAGGCGCGAGCAGAAACAGGACAAACACGCAGGCGGTGAGATATCGGGCCATCGTCCTCGTCCTAGAAGCGGAAATAGAGGAAGGGCGAATAGGCCTGCGGCAAGATGAAAAGCGCCAGCAGCAGGCCCGTTGCGGCGATGAAGAGGGCACGCGCCGGCTCGGCGAAGCGGGAGCGGGCCGGCCGTGCGACGACGACACCGAGCGGCGTGTACTGGCCCTGGGCGAGCGCCGCCGCGCTCGCCAGAAGCAGGACGAGAACGGTGAGCGGCGTCAGCGCGCCCACCATCAGTGGTGCGAGCGACCAGGCATCGCCGGCGAGCGGAGAGGCCATCGCCTTCAGGAAGGCCGCAAACTGCGCGAGATCGTTCGCCTTGAAGAGGACCCAGCCGACCACCACCACCGGCGCCAGATAGACAAGGCGCACAAGCGCGCCGCGCTGATCCCCCGCCTGCCGCCCCCAGACGAGCCGCTCCAGGATCAGGAAGGCGCCGTGATAAAGGCCCCAGAGAACGAAGGTCCAGGCGGCGCCGTGCCAGAGCCCCGTGGCGAAGAAGACGATCGCCAGATTGGCGTAAGTGCGGGCCGGGCCGCGGCGGTTGCCGCCGAGCGGGATGTAGAGATAGTCGCGAAACCAGGTCGACAGCGAGATGTGCCAGCGGCGCCAGAACTCCGTCACCGTTTTGGCCGCATAAGGATGGTTGAAATTCTCGCGAAAGCGGATGCCGAACATCATGGCGATGCCGATCGCCATATCGGAATAGCCTGAGAAATCGAAATAGATCTGGATCGTGTAGGCGATGGCGCCGATCCAGGCGGTGGCGAAGGTCACGTCGCCATTCGCCACGCCGAAGGCCGCGTCGGCCGCCCGCGCCGCCGTGTCGGCGATGATCACCTTCTTCGTCAGGCCCATCATGAAACGGCAGGCACCGGCATTGAAGAGGTCGAACGAGGCGGAAGGCGCACGGAAATCTGCGGCGACATCGCGGTAGCGCACGATCGGGCCGGCGATCAGCTGCGGGAAGAACGATTGATAGGCGCCGAAGAGGATCGGGTTGCGCGCCGCCGCCACCTCCCCGCGCCAGACGTCGATGACGTAAGAAATGCCCTGAAACGTATAGAACGAGATGCCGATCGGCAGGACGATGTCGGCGGCAAAGCCCTTGGCGAATTCGAGCCCGGTCAGATCCACGTTGGAGAGCAGGAAGGCCGTATATTTGAAGAAGCCGAGGATCGCGAGGTTCGCCGCCACGACACCGATCAGAACGCCGCGACTGCGGGTTTTGTCGATCAACAGCGCGCCGAGAAAATTGATGGTGATGCTCGCCAGGAAGACGAGCGTCAGCGCCCCCGACGACCAGAAGAAGAACACCATGCTCGACAAAAACACGGTGAGCGGAAAGTAGCGGCTGTGGCGTGTCGCAATGCCGGCGAAAAGCGCCGCCGGCAGGAAAAAGAAGACGAAGACCTGAGAAGAAAAGACCACCGCGCCCCCGCTCTGCCTTTCGGTCTACGCGGTTTTGAGCGCAGCCTCGCGCGGGTTATAAGCGTTGAGCGCGGCGACCTTCCAGCCCCTCGCTTGCCGTCGGTCTGATCGACCGACGCGTCTCAAAGTTTTCAGACGGTCGCACCGGCGGGTCGAAGCGCCATAACGAGAATGAGGCTCGGCATCGGACCTCTCACCGTTCCCGGATCTGCCGCAGGCGCGTGCTCTTCATCGGAAGCTCTAACATCGCTCATTGAGCGCGCGAGCGAATGCCGGAGGAAGGTTCTCGTCGATCAGAACCTTCACGCCGCCTTCAGGTCTTGCTCGAAGCGGACGGCATCGCGGACGATTTCGGGCGCCACCTCGAAGAAATACGCCACCCGCTTCACCGAGCCCTCAGCCTCGACCGCATCAGCAAGGGCCGCGGTCGGCACGCCGGAAGCGGCAGTGATCGGCTTGCCGAAAGAACGCTCCGGATCGATGACGATGGAATCCCTGCCGTGAAACGGCCGCCACCGCACGACGGCCTCGTCTTCCAGATCGAGGTCCTTGAACGTGCGCTCCACGATCCGGCCGAAGGCATATTGCCCCTTCTTCAGATCGAGAAGCTCCGCCTCTCCGCTTTCGCGGAGCGATTTCAGAAAAATGGTTTCACCGTCGGTTCGGAAACGCCGCGTCGAAAAGGCGTGTGTCTCGCCGACGATCTCCTGCGCCCGAGCGAGGCACGTGCGGATGGTCTTCAAGCCGAGGCCGGCATCCAGAAACGCTTTGACGAAGCGCAACTCGACGAGGTCGCGGAAACCGAGCTCCAGAGCTTCGTCGAATTCCGCCAATTCCGATTCCCAAAAAGGCGGCACGTCGCGGCGAAGGCCGTCGCGACGATAGCTGTAGCCGGAAAGCCAGCGGCGGATCTTGGCCGGCGAGGTCTTCAAAAGACGCGCGGCTTCAGGCGCCGAATAGGCCCCGATCCCGAACGGAAAGCCGCTCACCTTTTCAGATACACGCGCGTCCATGGGCTGATCTTAGCCGGTTTGAAGCAAGTGGGAAGTCGCCAATCCTAAGATCCGCGCACCCCGCGTTTACTTCATCGCAGGGCACGAATTGTCCGACATGTAATCGTGCACCTTGATTTCGCCCGAGGTGATCTTTGCAGACGCGTCTTCCACCTTGGTCTTCATCTCGTCGGTGATGAGGTCATTGTTGGAATCATCCAGCGCCCAGGCGACGCCGTCTTCGGCGAGGCCGAGGTTCTGCACGCCGCCCCATTCTTCCATCGAGACGCCGTTCTGAACGTCCTCGAACGCCTGATAGACGGCGTTGTCGACGCGCTTCACCATCGAGGTCAGAACCGAGCCCGGATGCAGCATGTTCTGGTTGGAATCGACGCCAATGCCGAGCTTGCCTTCGTCGGCGGCCGCCTGCAGCACGCCGATGCCGGTGCCGCCGGCGGCGTGATAGACGACGTCGGCGCCGCGGTCGAACTGGCTCTTGGCAAGCTCGCCGCCCTTCACCGGATCGTTCCAGGCAGCCCCCGTCGTGCCGGTCATGTTGGCGTAGATCTCGATATCGGGGTTCACGGCTTTGGCGCCTTCGACATAGCCGCATTCGAACTTGCGGATGAGCGGAATGTCCATGCCGCCGATGAAGCCGATCTTGCCGGTTTTCGAGGCCATCGCGGCCAGCATGCCGACGAGATAGGAGCCCTCATGCTCCTTGAAGACGATGGAGCGCACATTCGGCTCGTCGACGACCGCATCGATGATGGCGAATTTCGTCCCGGGATATTCCTCCGCCACCTTTTCGATCGCCTGGGCCTGCGAGAAACCGATGCCGATCACAGGATCGAAGCCGCGCTGGGCGAAGCGGCGGAGCGCCTGCTCACGCTGCGAATCGTTCTGCAATTCGAAGTCGCGGTAGTCAGTCCCGGTCTCTTCCTTGAAGCGCTCCGCGCCGATATGCGCCGCCTCGTTGAAGCTCTTGTCGAATTTGCCGCCGAGATCATAGACGATCGCCGGCTTGAAATCCTGCGCCAGCGCCTGGCCGGCCGATATCGCCATGGCGCATGCTGCAAAAGCGCCGGTCGCGAACCGTATGAGACCCATTCCGTTCTCCCTTGAAGTCTTCGCTGGCGGCTTTGCCGCCCAGGTTGCCATGGGCCTCAGATTGACATGGGCTCATGTGCGTTGCACCTCCTTTATCAGGCTCATCCAGGTTCGATATGGCGTCTTCCCACAAGATCGAAACACTCGCCTTTCCCGTCCTTCTCGGTGATATCGGCGGCACCAATGCCCGCTTTGCGCTTCTTCCCGGCAGGGACGAGGAGGTGCTCCACTTCGCGCCGGTCCGGACGGGCGACTTTCCCGATATCGAGAGTGCCGTCCGGGCGGCGGTCCTCGCCCAGACCGACATCCGGCCGCGTTCGGCGCTCTTTGCGCTCGCCGGACCGATCGACGGCGACGAGGTCGATCTCACCAATGCCGAGTGGATCATCCGTCCGCGCGACGTGATGGCGGCGACCGGCATCGAAGACGTCGCGCTTCTCAACGATTTCGAGGCGCAGGCGCTGGCGATCTCCGCGCTCGACGATCCCGGCATGACGACCGAGGCGATCGGGCCGGAGCTCGCGCCGCAAGAAAATTGCCGCGTCGTTCTCGGCCCCGGCACCGGGCTCGGCGTCGCCGGCCTCGTCTATGCCTCGGGCCTGTGGACGCCGGTGCCGGGCGAAGGCGGGCATGTGGCGCTCGGGCCGGATGCCGACGACGAATTCCCGATCTGGCCGCATATCGAAAAGGAGGGCGGGCGCATCTCCGCCGAGGCGCTTTTGGCCGGGCGCGGCATTCCGCGGCTTTACCGGGCCGTGGCTGCCGCACGCGGGCTTGCCGCAAGCCTTTCAACACCGGCGGAGGTGACGAATGCGGCACTTGGCGGTCAGGATCCGCTCGCGCTTGCCACCATGACGCTCTATTGCCGCCTCCTCGGGCGTGTGGCGGGCGACCTTGCCCTCGTCTTCATGGCGACGGGCGGCGTCTTCATCGCCGGCGGCATCGCCCCGCGCATCGCGCTTCTCCTCAAAGAGGGCGAATTCCGCCACGCCTTCGAAGCGAAATATCCGCACGAAAACCTGATGCGGCAGATCCCGACCCGCCTCGTCACGGCCGAGCAGCCGGCGCTCACCGGCCTTGCTGCCTTCGCGCGGGCGCCGGAAAACTTCTCCGTGCCGCTCGACCGCCGCCGCTGGCGCTAGCGACTTCAAGCCGGCTCAGCCCTTGCGTCGTTTCGCCCCGGTCGAGGGGGCGGCCGTCGCCGGGTCTTCCGGCCAGTCGTGTTTCAGATAGCGGCCGCGCATCTCCGCGCGCACGTCGCGCCACGAGCCGCGCCAGAAGCCGGGGAGATCCTGCGTCACCTGCATCGGCCGTCCGGCCGGGGATAGAAGCTCGAAGGTGAGCGGCAGGCGCCCGTCCAGAATCCTCGGATGTACATCGAGCGAAAAAAGATTCTGCGGTGTGATCGCGACCGTCGGCGTCTCTCCCGAATAATCGATCGCGACCTCGCGGCCGGATGGCGCGACGAACGTCGCCGGCGCCTTGCGATCGAGCTCTTTGAGCAGAGACCACGGAATCAGCGGTTGAGTCGCCTCTTTCACCGAGTCTCGGCTGATTCCGCCGAGCGAGAGACTTGTCCCCGCCAAAGGCAGAAGCCATTCCTCGGCGCGCTCGGCCAGGGCCTCGTCGGAGAGGTCGGGCCAGGCGTCGCCTTCATGCTGGCGCAAAAAGCCAATGCGATCAAACATTTGCCGGGTTTCGTCGGGCCAGGGCAGCGCCTCCAGCCCACTCTTCAGCGCCGCCCCGGCGAGAAGCGCGGCCGCCTTTTCCGGATTAAATGATTTCAAAGGCTTAGCGGAAATGACCAGCGCGCCCAGCCGGCGCACACGCCGCGCATTGATGCGATCCGCCGCCGAATCATAAGAAAACTCATCGTCTTCTGAAATCTCGAAAACCGCCTCGATCTCGCCCCGGGTCAGCGGTGCGGCGAGCAGAATACGCGCATCGGCGCCGCCGCCCTGGACCTCGGCGATCGCCAAAAACTCTTCTGCTGCAAGGGGATCGTCCTCGTCGACATAGGCGCCGCGGCCGTTCGCCATCAAAAAGCGGCCGCCCGGCCCGCGCGATTTTGCGATCCTTTCCGGCCATGCGGCGGCGAGATGAAGCCCCGCCGAGGTCGCCCCCTCTCGCGGCTTTCGCCCGACCGTCTCCTCCGCCAGTCGCGCCCACCGCCTCGCCGCCTCGCGCGCCTTCGCCCCCCGCCCCCCGCGCGCGCCGCGGACGATCGAGAGGCGGTGATGAAGGTCCGTCGAGCGCCCGCCAAGCCCTTGTTCTGACACGAGAACCGCGATCTCTGCGGCTTCCCGCGCCGCGCCGTTTTCGGCCGCCGCAAGGATCATATGGGCAAGCCGCGGGGCGAGCGGGAATGCCGCCAGTGCCTTTCCATGTTCGGAAATCAGGCCTGAGCGGTCGACCGCGCCGAGGCGGGAAAGGAGCTCCATCGCCTCCGAAAAGGCGGCCTTTGGCGGCGGATCGAGCCAGGCGAGCGCATCAGGCTCGCGCACCCCCCAGGAGAGAAGCGACAGCACGAAGGCGGAGAGCTCCGCCTCCAGGATTTCCGGTCGGTCGAAGGGCATGAGCCCGGTATTCTGCGGCTCGTCCCAGAGCCGCAAGCAAAGGCCCGGCTCGGTGCGCCCCGCCCGTCCTCGGCGCTGATCGGCGGCCGCGCGCGACACCCGCACCGTCTCGAGCCGCGTGAGGCCGGAGCCCGGGTCATAGCGCGGGCGCCGTGACAGCCCGCTGTCGACGACGATGCGCACGCCCTCGATCGTCAGCGACGTCTCGGCGATCGCGCTCGCCAGGACGACCTTGCGCCGCCCGGCAGGTGCGCAACGCACCGCTCTGTCCTGGTCTTTCAGGTCGAGTGCGCCGTAAAGCGGTGCAATCTCGACATTTTTCCCAACTTTGCCGGAAAGCCGGTCGGCAAGACGCAGGATCTCCCCCTGGCCGGGCAGAAAAGCGAGGACGCTCCCCTCCTCCTCGCGCAGAGCCTGCAGGATTGCGGCTTCCACGCCGTCTTCGGTCCGCCTGTGCGGAGCCTGGCCGAGGTAGCGAGTCTCAACGGGAAAGAGCCGGCCGGCGCTCTCGACCACCGGCGCATCACCGAAGAGCGCGGAAAAGCGCGCTCCGTCGACCGTCGCCGACATCGCGCAGAGCTTCACATCCGGGCGCAGCGCAGAGCGGGCATCGAGGGCGAGCGCCACACCGAGATCGGCATCGATCGAGCGCTCATGCACCTCGTCGAAGAGAATGGCGCCGATCCCCTCAAGGCCCGGATCATCAAGGATCATACGCACGAAGACGCCGCCGGTGACGAGCTCGATGCGGGTTGCGCGGGAAATGCGGCTTTCCATGCGCACGCGGTAGCCAACCGTCCCACCCACCTCTTCGCCGAGCATTTGTGCCATGCGAGAGGCGGCCGCGCGCGCCGCAAGCCGGCGCGGTTCGACGACGATGATCCGGCCGCCCTCTGCCAGACCCTCCTCAAGCAGCGCAAGCGGTACGCGCGTCGTCTTGCCGGCGCCGGTCGGTGCGATGAGGACGGCAGCACCCGGCGCGCGCAAGGCTTCAAACAGCGCAGGAAGCGCCTCCTCGACCGGCAGCCGCGAGGCGTTCATTCCCCGCTCGCTCCACCAAGCTCGATGACCGGCCCCCCGGCTGCCGCAGCGTCCTGGTGGTCATGCGTCACCAAAAGAACCGGGAGATTGCGCTTGCCGGCCTCGTCGAAGACGAGACGGCGCATCTGATCGCGAAGCGCCACATCGAGCTTCGAAAACGGCTCGTCGAGGAGAAGCGCGCGAGGGCGCGACAGGAGGGTGCGAAGAAGCGCGATGCGTGCCCTCTGCCCACCGGAGAGTGTCGCCGGGTCGCGGCCTTCCATGCCCTCAAGTCCGACCTCGGCAAGGGCTCCCGACACGGTTTCCTGACGCCCCTCACGAGAGGAGCCGGGCCGTAGGCCGAAGAGAAGATTGCCGGCCACTGACAGGTGCGGGAAAAGCAGAGGATCCTGAAAGAGAAGGCCCATCTGGCGCGCTTCGGCCGGCCGGTCAGTCACGTCTTCGCCAGCCAAAAGCACGCGCCCTTCGACCGCAAAAATCGGATCGAGAAAACCGGCAGCAAACGCGAGAAGCGTCGATTTACCGGAGCCCGAAGGCCCCATCACGGTCAGGACCTCACCCGGTCGGATCGTCTTGTCGACGGACAGAAGGAGCCTGCCCGCGAGGCTGATCCTCACCTGCGAAAGGGTCAGGGCATCGGTTGCTTCGGGAGCTGAGATCATCCGCCCGCACGCATGGCCGCGCGGCGGCGAAAAAGCAAGGCGGGAACCAAGGCTGCAAGTCCGAAGCCAAAGAAGGGGAGAAAGGCTTGAACGAGCGCGGTCGCAGCCGTAATGCGCCGATCACCACCCGAGGACAGGGCCACAGCCTCGGTCGTCACCGTTGGCCAGCGCCCGGCACCGATCAGGAGCGTCGGCAGATAAAGCGAGATCGAAACGGCGAAACCAAGCGCCGTCGCGGTCGCGATCGCACGAGACAGCATCGGCAGCCGGATCTTCCAGAAGACGGCGTCCGCACTGCGCCCGAGACTCCGCGCGATCAAAGCGTAACGCGGATCGAGCGCATGCCAGGGCTGCGAGAGGGAAAGAAGCACATACGGGAAGACAAAGACGAGATGCGCGAGGATGACGGCCAAAAGCCAGCCATCGAGGCGCAGCGAGACGAGAAGCATGTCGAGGCCGAAGAGAAAGGCGATCTGCGGCACGAGAAGCGGCAGATAAAGCGCGACCAGCATCCGCGTGGTCGTCGTTCCGCCGGTGCGGGTCTCATATTCCAGCGCACCGAGAGCAAGGACGACGGCCAGGAGGGAGGAGAGCCCGGCGATCAGAAGGGCGTTGTCGAGAGGCCCTCCCAGCGTCGCCCCCACGCTGCGCCAGGTGTCGAGGGTCAGCGCATTCGGCCAAATGTCAGGGAAAGCCCAAAAGCTGGCGATTGACCAAAGTGCCAGCGTGGCAAGACCGGCGAGGACGAGGCCGCCGGCAAGGCTCATCGTCGCTCCCGCCAGATGGCGGACAAAACCGTCGCGGCGAAAGCGGTGACCCGACGCCATCAGCTTCGCTCCGACCCTGGCGACGAGCCATTCGAGAGCGAGCCACACGCAAATGGCAAAAAAGGCGAGCGCAAACTGAGCCAACGCGCCGGCAGCTGCGAGGCTCCGCAACGACAGGTCGGGATCCGACTGCCATTGCAGGATGCGCACGGCGAGTGGGGCCGGCGTCGTCGGCCCGAGAATCAAAGCAACATCGACGACGGAACAGGCGTAGGCGATGATGGCGAATATCGGCAGACGGAGCTGAGCGTAGAGCGCCGGCAGAACGGAAAAAAGGAAGGCCGCGACGCGCCCATAGCCGAGCGCCCGCGCCATTTTGAGGCGCGGCTCCGCCTCGACCTGGGGAAGGGCTGCGAGGGCCATCAGGAAGAGGAAGGGGATCTCTTTCACGACAAGGCCCGCCGTCATCGCAAGCCCAGTCGGATCATGCACGATTAGCCAGTCGGGTGGCCGCTCGAAACCGCTGGCCCAGGGCGACAACGCCCGCATCAGAAGGCCGGACGGTGCAATCAGGAAGGCAAGTCCGAAGGCCGCCGCCGCATGCGGGACAGAAAGGAGCGGCGCAATGAGGCGCCGAAAGACGCGAAAGACCCGCGTCCCATGCCAGGCGGCGACGAAGCCCATCACCACCAGAAAGGCTAGAATCGTCGTGCACAAACCCGCGCACAGGCTGAGGGCGAGGGAGACGCCAATGCCAGGCGCCCCGAGAAGCGCGATGAAGGACTTAAGCGAAAAATCCTCAAGCCCGAGAACAGGGAGATAGCCGAATGCCGGCAGCGCCGCACCGAGGAGGCCGGCGATCACCGGCAGCACCAGGAGCGCGAGGATCACAATTGGAAAGGCGACCAGCCGCGATTGCGGCCGCTCCAGTTTTTTTGGGGCTGATATTATTGGCCAGCTCCGTAGCGCCGCGCCCATTCTGTCTCCAGCCGCTCCATCCAGCTTGCATGCGGTTCGGGCAGGGCCTTGCCCAGTTCCTCCGGAGGCAAGGTCGCAACGCCAAGGTCGAGCGCGTCGAAGCGAGCGCGATCCGCCTTCGGCAGGCCAGCGACATCGAGCACCGTCGGATCGCCCCAGACATTCGGGTCCTGCTTGCGGGCCTGCGCCTCCGGCGACATGAGGAAATTCGCAACAACCATGGCGCCCGCCTTGGCATTGGCATTGAACGGGATCGCCAGGAAATGCGAATTGGCGATCGATCCCGCCTCCGGCACATAGCTTCTCACCGTATCCGGCAATTCGTGGGCCGCAATGGCGCTCGAGGCATCTGCCGGATTGAAGGCAAAGGTGATGTCGACCTCGTTGTCGGCCAGAAGTCGGCGCAACGTCCCGTAGTTCTGCGGGAAAGCGCGTCCCTGCCGCCACAGAAGCGGATGGAGATCGTCGAGGAATGTGAAGAGCGGCTTTGTCTGACGGGCGAAGGTCTCGTCATCGGCCGGCTGCATCAGAACTTGCGGATCGGGAGCGAGTTCGTAGAGCGCCTGTTTCAGAAAAGTGGAACCGAGAAAGTCGGGCGGCTGCGGATAGGTGAAGCGACCGGGATTGGCCCTCGCCCATTCCAGGAGAGCCGGCATGGATTTCGGCGGATTTTCCAAGCGCGCCGTATCGTAGAAGAAGACAAGCTTCGCCATGCCCCATGGCGCTTCGAGCCCGTCGGTCGGCACGGTGAAATCGGTCTTGACCGTGGGCTTTCCCTCCTCATCCACGAAGCGGTAGTTCGGCAGCTTCGTCGCCCAGGGGCGGCCGAGAAGGAGACCTGCCTCTTTCAGAGAGACAAAGTTCTCACCATTGATCCAGACGAGATCGACGGCGCCATTCTCGTCGCGCCCGGCCGCCTTCTCCGCAACGATCTTGGAAACGACGTTCGCTGTGTCGGCAACCTTCACTTGCTTCAGCGTCACGCCGAAGCGCTCTTTAACCTCGCCGGCCGCCCAGGCGATGTAAGAATTGATGCGGGCCTCGCCGCCCCAGGCATGGAAATAGACGGTTTCGCCCTTCGCCTCGGCAACGACCGCGTCCCAGTTCTCCGGGGCGGGGGTCTCGGCGTGGGCCGTCGCGGCAAAGAGCAACGCAAAGGCGGCGGCAAGAATTCTCAACATGGGCGTTCCATCTTTCTCCCGTGTCATCGCCTGCGGGTAGGGCTGAGCTGCACCTTGAGAGCGCGGCCGGAACGTAACGGGCAATGCAAAAAACGGTGAGCCAGGCTCACTGCCCGATCGCAATCCCTTCGCGGCGCGGATCGGCACCGCCGGAGAGCCCGTCTTCGCCAATGGCGATCGCATGGAGACCGGAATTGAGGTCGCGCGTCTCGACCTCGTAGCCGAGAGCTTCAAGTCCCTCCCGCAGATCCTCCGCGGACGTGCCCGCCTCCAGATCGAATGTGCCGAAGCGATTGACGACATGCGGCAGGGCGGTGGCCTCCTGAACGTCCAAACCCCAGTCGAGAATGCCGATCAGAGCTTCGGCGACATAGCCGATGATACGGCTACCGCCCGGCGAGCCGATCGCCAATACCGGCGCGCCGTCGCGGAAGACGATGGTAGGCGCCATGGAAGACCGCGGCCGCTTTCCCGGCTCCACCCGGTTTGCCACCGGACGCCCGTCCTCCTGGCTTTTGAAGGAAAAATCCGTGAGTTCGTTGTTCAGGAGAAAGCCGCGCACCATGAGGCGCGAGCCGAAGCCATTCTCGATCGTCGTCGTCATGGAGACGACATTGCCGTCGCTGTCGACGATGACGAAATGGCTTGTGGACGGAAACTCGATCGCCTGATCGTCGGCGAAATTGAAGGCGTGATCCCATTGCGGCTCGCCGGGTTCGGCCGTCTCGAGACGCTCACCTTCGAGGAGCTTTGCCCGCTCTTTCAGATAGGCCGGATCGAGGAGGCCCTTGATCGGCGCAGGCACGAAATCCGTATCGGCGAGATAGCGGCCGCGATCGGCGAAAGCGAGACGAGAGGCATCGCCGATCAGGCGCCAGGCGGCGACGCTTTCCGGCCCGAGGGCGGCCAGATCGTACGGTGCCAGCAGGCCCAGGATCTGGCCGACCGTGACACCGCCGGAAGACGGCGGGCCCATGCCGCAAACATCGTAAACGCGATAGGCAACGCAGACCGGATCACGCGCTTTCACCTCGTAATTCTTGAGATCCTGCAGCCGCATGACACCGGGATTGGCGTCGAAGCGATGGATGGCGGCGACAATGTCTTCCGCCACAGGACCCTCATAGAAGGCGTCGGCCCCCTTCTCTGCGAGAAGTCTGAGCGTTGCGGCATAAGCCTCGTTCTTGAGACGGCCGTCGCCGGAGAGGGCCGCCTTGAGATCGTCGAGGAAATAGGCTTTCGCAGTCTCCTGACGGGCAAGGCTGTCGGTTTCTTCAGCAACGAGGCCGGCAAGGCGCGGTGAAACGGGAAAGCCGTCTTCGGCATGCCGGATCGCGGGTTGAAACAGGTCCGGCCACGAAAGCTTGCCCCAACGTTTATGCGCCTCTTCCAGCAGCCTGGGTGTGCCGGGTACGCCGACGGAACGCCCGCCGATAACCGCATCGAAGAATTCAAGCGGCTCGCCTTTGTCGTCCAGGAAGAGTTCCGGCGTCGCGGCGGAGGGCGCCGTTTCGCGGCCGTCGAGGGTGACAAGCTTCTTCGCAGCGGCATCCCAGTAAAGCAGGAAGGCACCGCCGCCGAGACCGGAAGATTGCGGCTCGACGAGGCCAAGAACGAGCTGCACCGCCACCATCGCGTCGATGGCACTGCCGCCCCTTTTTAGGATCTCAGCGCCGGCTTCTGCCGCGAGCGGGTTGGCTGCCGCCACCATCCAGTCGGCCGCTTGAACAGGAGCGGTCGCGGGTTCCGCCACCGGCGTCGCAAGCTCCGGCTGAATGCGATCCGATACGTCTTGCGCCCCGGCGGCAGATGGCACGGTCAGACAGACACAGGCGACGAGTCCTGCACGGGCGAGGCCGCGCAGGGTCGAGAACGGGGCAAGCATGGCGGGCCTAGAGATGCTGGCCACCGTCGATGTTGATCTCAGCCCCGATGACGTAGGAGGCGGCCTGCGAGCAGAGGAAATGCACGACTTCCGCCACTTCCTTCGGATCGCCGATGCGGCGCATGGGCACGTCGCGCTCCACCACCTCGTCGGTGCCCGGAGACAGGATCGAGGTCATGATCTCGCCCGGTGCGACGGCATTGACGCGGATACCGGAGGCGGCGAGCTCATGGGCAAGTTCACGGGTCAGCGCCGAAAGCGCGGCCTTCGAGGTCGCATAAGCGGCGCCAGCGAAGGGATGGATGCGGAAGCCGGCGATCGAAGTGATGTTGACGACAGCGCCATTGGCACGCCGCAACGGTTCGCGCAGCCCCTGCACCAGGACGGCCGGAGCGATGAAATTGACCATATGGACGTCGCGCCAGATTTCGAGCGGCGTCTCCGCGGCTCCAAGCCGGCCGCCTTCGGTGTTCTTGGGCGAGATGCCGGCATTGTTGACGAGCGCCGTCAGCCCCTTCTCTCCGACGCGTTCGCGCAGCTGGTCGATCGCGTACTGGATCGACTTCGGATCGGAGAGATCGACCTCAATGTGGCGGACATAGCCTTCCGCCCAAGGACAGACGCGCGAGAACGGCGTGCGGGAGAGGGTGTAGACCTCCCAGTTCTCGTCATAGAACTTGCGCACGATGGCGTGGCCGATGCCACGACTTGCGCCCGTGACGGCCACGATCGGGCGCAAGCCCTGATCGGCGGCAAGCGCGGTATGATCCACCGGGCATACGGCCGGGGCGTCCGCCGAGGGTTCGGCGGGCGCATCGTGAGCATGGGCCGGACAGCCTTCCGGAGGACGTGTCTCCGTGGGCGCGGCGTGTGCGGGGCACTCGCCCGGCTTGTCGATCGTCCTGTCGTCCATCACGGCCTCTCCTTCCGGGGGCCGTATGGCCCCCTCAGGCGAGCGTCGTTTCCACCGCCCGCCGGAATTTCTCAGCAAATTCGCCGACATGATCTTGCTCGATCACGAGCGGCGGCGAAACAGCAATAATGTCGCCCAAGGCACGGACCATCAAGCCTTCCTTCCAGCAGGCCTTGAAGATCGCCTGGCCCCGCTTGCCGGGTTTTTCACCCGGACGGAACTCCACCGCGCCGATGAAGCCGTAATGGCGGATATCGACGACTTCCGGCAGGTCGCGGAGGTTGAAGAGCGCATCGCCCAGAGCATCGCCCACCGGACCCGAGGCGCGGGTCAGAAGATTTTCGCGCTCATAAACATCGAGGCATGCAATCGAGGCCGCGCACGCCAGAGGATGCGCCGAATATGTGTAGCCATGCAGGAGCTCGACACCGCCTTCGGGGCCGCGCGCCATGATCTCGTCATGGACGAAGTCTGCCACAGCGACCGCGCCCATCGGGACCGTGGCGGCCGTCAGACCTTTTGCCATCGTCGTGATGTCGGGCTTCACGTCGAATTCCTGCGAGGCGAAGGGCGAACCGAGGCGGCCGAATCCTGTGATGACCTCGTCGAGGATGAGAAGGACGCCGGTCTGATCGCAGATCTCGCGCAGCCGCTTCAGATACCCTTTCGGCGGCAGATAGACACCGCCAGCGCCGATCACCGGCTCGACGACGACGGCGGCGACCGTGGAAGCGTCGTGGAAAGCGATCAGTTCGGCCAGCTCTTCGGCAAGCTCCACGCCGTGCTCGGGCAGGCCGCGGGTGAAGGCGTTTTTCTCCGGCAGATGCGTGTGGCGCAGATGATCGGCCGGCAGCCAGGAACCGAAGGCCGTGCGGTTGGCGGTGATGCCGCCGGCGGAAAGACCGCCGAAGCCCACACCATGATAGCCTTTCTGGCGGCCGATGATCTTCTTGCGGCCGCTCTGTCCGCGCGCATGGTGATAAGCATAAGCGACCTTGATCGCCGTATCGCAGGATTCAGAGCCGGAATTGGTGAAGAGGATATGGCCGAGACCATCCGGCAGGATCGCGGAGAGGCGGTCGGCGAGTTCGAAGGAGATCGTGTGGCCGAATCCGAAACTCGGCGCGTAATCGAGGACCGGGAATTGCTCGGCAATGGCCTGGCCGATTTCCTTGCGTCCGTGGCCGAGATGCGAACACCACAGGGCGCCGCTCATGTCGAGGACGGGGCGGTCATCGGGCGTGTAGTAATACATGCCCTCGGCGCGCGCGATCAGACGCGGATCGGTCCGGAAATCGCGGTTAGGGGTGAAGGGAAGCCAATGGTGCTCGAGGCTGATTGGCCGATTGCGGGAGAAGTAGGTCGGTTGCTCGTTCATATACTATGGGTGCACCCGGCCCAAATCGGCGTCAACTCATCTTGTGAGCAGGAGCCGCGACAGAATCTTGCAGAGCTCCCGCCCCCAAAAAGCCGGCATCGCCCGCGTTCGGACCGCGTTCTTTGCCCCCTGTCGTGCACTCGCCTCCACGCCTATGATCATGTGCAGATGACACAACCAAGATCCGTCGTCCCGCGGGAAGGAAAATGAACAACGGTCTCATCGCCGTCCTGGCCGCAATTCTTTATATCGGGACGCTTTTCGCCATCGCCGCCTACGGGGATCGGCGCGTGCAGCGGACCGGAGCGAGCGCGCGTCCGAACCTCTTCGCGCTCGCCCTTTCCGTCTATTGCACGTCATGGACGTTCTTCGGTTCGGTCGGCCTCGCCTCGCATTCGGGCCTCGGCTTTCTGCCGATCTATATCGGCCCGATCCTGATGTTCACCTTCGGCTTTCCGATCCTGAGACGGATCGTGGCTCTGTCGAAGGAAGAGCGCATCACTTCCGTCGCCGACTTTTTGGGGGCCCGCTACGGCAAGAGCCAGGCGGTCGCCGTCGTCGCCACACTCATTTCCGTCATCGGGGTCATTCCCTACGTGGCACTGCAGTTAAAGGCGATCTCGTCGTCGATCTCGACAATGGTCCCGGAGCTCGGCGCCGATGCGGCCGAGGCGCTCCCCCTTCTGGGCGACACAGCCTTTATCATCGCCGTGGTGCTGGCAATCTTCGCCATCCTTTTCGGCACGCGCCACGCTGACGCGACGGAGCACCAGCACGGAATGATGCTGGCCGTTGCGTGGGAGGCGGTGGTCAAGCTCATCGCATTCCTGATTGCCGGCATCTTCGTCGTCTTCTTTCTGTTCGGAGGACCATCTGAGCTTTACGCGCTCGCAGTCGAAAGCCGCGAGGTCCAGACAATGGTCACGAACGGCCTCGTCGGCGGCGAATGGGTGGCGATGACGGCGATCGCCTTCACCGCGGCAATCCTGCTGCCGCGGCAATTCCACATCACCGTCGTGGAAAACAATTCCCTCGCCGAGCTTGAGCGAGCACGCTGGCTGTTTCCGGCGTATCTCGTCGCCATCAACATCTTCGTCGTCCCGATCGCGATCGCGGGTTTGATCGCTTTCGGCTCGTCCGTCGATGCCGATCTTTTCGTCCTGGAATTGCCGCATCGGGCGGATTTCCCGATCGTCGCGCTGATCGTCTTTCTCGGCGGTCTTTCCGCCGCAACCGCCATGGTCATCGTCGGCTGCGTGGCGCTTGCCATCATGGTCTCCAACGAGATCGTGCTTCCCGCCTATCTGAAGCGGCAGCAGACGCGCCAGCGTGATGACATGTCCCGCTTCATCCTGAGCGTGCGCCGCATCGCCATCACCGTCATCTTGTTGTGCAGCTACGCATATTACCGCGCGGCCGGCACGGCAGCGCTTGCCTCGATCGGCCTCCTCGCTTTCGCAGCCGTGGCACAGCTCGCGCCCGCCTTCTTCGGCGGACTTCTGTCACGTCGGATCACGGCCCGTGGCGCTATTGCCGGCATGACGTCGGGGCTCGCCATCTGGACCTATACGCTGCTCCTGCCAACTTTCGTCAAAGCGGGACTCATCGGTGAGGGATTTCTCAATCCAGGCCCCTTCGGCATTGCATGGCTCCGACCGCAGGCGATGTTCGGTCTCCACCTCGATCCCCTCTCGCACGGCGTCTTCTGGAGCATCAGCGTCAATTGCGCCTTGATGATCCTCGTATCGCTCGCCCGTGCGCCGGAAGCGATCGAGCGCCTGCAGGCGAAGATCTTCGTCCCCTCCGAGATGGGGCCGACACCGGCACTCAAGCCATTGCGCACGCATGTCACCTACGGCGACATGAAGGAGACGGTCGCGAGATATCTCGGCCAGGAGCGCACATCGCGTTCATTCGCCAATATGGAACAGGCGACGGGTCGCTCGACCGATCTCAGCGAGCCGGTCGACCACCAGGCGGTTCGCTTTGCCGAGCAGCTTCTCGGATCCGCCATCGGCGCGGCCTCCTCCCGCCTCGTCATGTCGCTGCTTCTGAAGCGCAGCGATCCTTCGACGCGCGAAGCCCACCAGCTCCTCGACGACGCCACGGAAGCGCTCCATTACAATCGCGACCTCCTGCAAAGCGTGCTCGACCATATGCGTCAGGGCATCGCCGTCTTCGACCGGGATCTGGCGCTCATCGCCTGGAATCGTCCTTTCCGTCAGATCATGCATCTGCCGATCGAGTTCGGTCAGGTCGGCGTCTCGCTCCGCGATGTTCTGCGCCATACCGCAAGAATCGGCTTCCTCGGCGAAGGAGATCCGGACCGGCTCGCCGATCAGCGCATGCATGCGCTCGTCTCACGGCTTCAACCCTTCGTATCACGCCACCCAGCCACCGATAGCGTCATCCGCATCGAAACCCGCCGCATGTCCGATGGCGGCATTGCGCTCACCTTCTCCGATGTGACCGAAGAGGTGGAGAGCAAGCGGGCGCTCGAAATGGCGAAATCCAATCTCGAGCGGCGGGTGGAAGAACGCACCGCCGAGCTCACCCGCATCAACGAGGCCCTGAAGAAAGCGAGTGCGGCCGCGCAGGAAGCCAACATCTCCAAAACACGCTTCATTGCAGCAGCCGGCCACGACATTCTGCAGCCGCTCAATGCGGCGCGGCTTTATGCGACCGCGCTTTCAGACCGCACGAAAGATCTTCCGGCCGCCCCTCTTGTGCGCGACCTAGAAGCCTCGCTCGATTCCGTGGAGGAGATTTTCCGAGCAGTCCTCGATCTTTCGCGTCTCGACACCGGCGCGATCACGCCAGAGCTCAGACCCTTCAACCTGCGCAAATTGTTCGATCAGATCCGTGTCGAGTTCGAGCCCATGGCGCGAGAGAAAGGCCTTGAGTTCCGGATTTTGCCGACATCCTTGTCAGTGACGAGCGATCCGTCGCTGCTTGGACGCCTCCTGCGCAACCTCGTCTCCAACGCGATCAAATACTGCGCCTCCGGCCGGGTGGTCGTCGGCTGCCGGCGCAAGAACGCCATGGTCTCCGTCGAGATCCTCGATACGGGCATCGGTATTCCCTTGTCCGATCAGGAAGTGATCTATCAGGAATTTCGGCGTCTCGATGCCGGCGCCAAGGTGGCTCACGGTCTCGGTCTCGGGCTTTCGATCGTGCAGCGGCTCGCACGGGTTTTGGGAGCCGAGGTGCGCCTGCAATCCGCTGTTGGAAAGGGAACGCATTTTTCCGTCACGGTGCCGCTGGCAATCGCCGTGCCGAAGGAAACAAGCGAAGGCGCTCCTCCCGCACCGCCGCCTGGCTCGGTTTCAGGTCTTACCGTGCTTTGCATCGACAATGACGAAAAGATCCTCTCCGGCATGGCGGCGCTCCTCGCCGGCTGGGGCTCGACCCCGCTGACGGCTAGCAATATGCGGGAGGGCATGGCGATGTTGCACCAAGAGCGCACACTGCCCGACCTTATCCTCATCGACTATCATCTCGACGAGAGCGACGGGCTCAGCGTCGTCACGGACATGCGCTGGAAACTGAGCCGGACCGTGCCGGCGATCCTGATCACCGCAGACCGTTCTGAAGAAGTGCGGCAGGCCGCGATGAAGGCCGGCGTCAGGATCCTCAACAAGCCTCTGAAGCCCGCGGCACTGCGCGCCTTGATGGCGCAATGCAAGCCCGCATCCGTGGCGGCAGAATAACGGCTTCTATTCTTCGATCGCGCCACGCCATTCGCCGGCTTCGATGCGGCCGGCAGCGAGCACCGCCTTGGTGCGGTTCTCCACACCGAGCTTTTGCAGGATCGCGGAGACATGCGCCTTGACGGTCGCCTCCGAGACGCCGAGCTCATATGCGATCTGTTTGTTGAGAAGCCCCTCGCCCAGCATCATCAGAACTCGGACCTGTTGCGGGGTGAGGCTGCGCAGACGCTCCAGAAGCTCAGCCGTTTCGCGATCGCTTTCGGCCCCGATGAGATCGTCCGGGATCCAGTGCTCGCCACGCAGGACCGTACGGATGGCTTCTGAAATCGTCTCCAGAGAAGCCGACTTGGAAATGAAGCCCGAGGCGCCGAGGCCGATCGCATTGCGAACCGTCGCCGGGTCATCCATTGCAGAAATGATGCAGATCGGCGCCGCCGGATACTGACCGCGCAGATACATGAGACCCGAGAAGCCGCGCGCGCCGGGCATCTTCAGATCGAAGAGCACGATGTCGGCTTCACCTATGCGATCGAGAGCTGCGGCGACTTCATCGAGAGTACCCGCCTCAATAATCTCAACATTGGCAAAAGCGGATTGGATCGCGCTCCGCAGAGCATTGCGGAACAACGGGTGATCGTCTGCAATCACAAAAACAGGACTATCGCTCAAACCGTCACCTAATTGGGGGACAGGGGCGCAGGGCGCCGTTTGGCCGGGATGAATGCCGTAAAAGCATTGCACAGAACCTTTTCATACCCTGTTATCGCACATGGTGAAGGACAAAAAGGGACATGGGAGATGCGCCGAATCCGGCTATCCTTCTCTTTCCGCAGACGGATCGGGTTCGCGCTGCAACGTCTCCAGCGTAGGATCAACAATCTCAGACATGTGTGGAATGCGAGAGAACCCGCGGGTTCGGCGGGCATTGGAGCCTCGTGAAGTGTCGAGAAAGGCGCGTATCGAAGCATGAGTAACCTCCCTTATTCGATCGATACTGACTTCTTCACGGCTTATGCCCGCACCATCTGGGGCTTCTTTGTCGCAGTTCTGGTGGGATCGATTCTCCTGCTTATGGCGCTCGATGCACTCGGCCTGCCGCAAGCGGTGATCGGGATGGGCTGTCTGGCAGGATCGCTCATCGCCTTTGTCGGCATCGGGCTTGCTTCCGGCAGCACGCAGGCCAAGGGCTTCTTTCTCGCCGGCGGCAGCGTGCCGGCGGGCTACAATGGCATGGCAGCGGCCGCTGCCTATCTCTCGAGCGCATGGTTCCTGCTTCTCGGTGCGGCCTTCAGCTCCTGGGGCGCGGCCGCTTGGGCGATCGTCGCCGGAGCGCTCATCGGCCTTGCAGCGGGCGGCCATTACCTCGCCGCCCCTATGCGCCAGAGCGGCGCCACCAGCACGGCGGATTTTCTGGCGCGACGGCTTGCCAGCCCATCGGTTCGCCTTGCCGCCTCCCTCATCGTCATCGCGACGGGCTTCATGCTGCTTGCCGTGATCTTCAACACCGGCGGCCGCATCACAGAAAACCTCCTCGGCCTTCCCTTCGGATGGGGTGTCGGCACGATGGCCGCGATCGTCGCTCTGATGCTCATTCTCGGCGGCATGCGCAGCACGACATGGACGCAGACAGCACAATTCATCGTGATGTTCGCCGCCTTCCTCCTGCCGGTAGCGATCGCGGCCGCCGACCGGTACGGCTGGCCGTTGCCGCAGCTCGCCTTGAGAGATGCGGCCTCTGCCGTGCGCACGATCGCGAGCGCAGATCCCCGGGCAATGCCGGAAGCTGCCGGCCTGTCCCTCTTCGGACATTTCCGGCCGGCCGATCTTGCCGGGCTGCTGGCATTTACGGCCTTGTGCAGCGTGGCTCTGCCGCATGTTCTTGAACGCTATCTGACGGCGCCTTCCGCCGCGAGCGCCAGGCGTAGTTCACGCTGGCTTCTCCTCTTTACTGGCCTGTTTCTGGTCGTGACCCCGACCTATGCCGCCCTCAGTCTGCTAGAGCTGCTGCGCGACGTGGTCGGCATGCCGCTGCAATCCTTGCCGGACTGGGTCTTTACGCATGGTCAGGCGGGGAGCCTTGCGCTGTGCGGAGCGCCAGCCGTCTCGCCCGAAGCGATCAGAGCGGCGTGCGGCGCACGCGTCGACACGATCGGTCTTTCTCTCTCCGACATCAGGCTCGCCAGCGAGACGATGGTCATCAGCTTCGCGGAGCGTGAAGGGCTCTCTTTCGCTTTTTCGAGCCTTATCTTCGTGGGCACCGTGGCCGCCGCATTGTCGAGCGCCAGTGGGTTGTTGATGACGATCGTCGGCACGGGCAGCCATGATATCCAGCACCGGCTTTTGATGCCCGATATGCCGATGGGCAAGCGGCTTCTGGCGGCGCGTGTGACGATGCTGTGCGCGATCGCGCTTGCCGCGATGTGGGCTCTCGAGCCGGACCGCGCGGTGATCGATCTCGGTTTCCTGGCGCTCGGCCTCCTCGCAGCGGGGCTGATGCCGGTCCTCATCGCGACGGCGCGCGCGCGCCATGTGCGACCCTTGCCGGCGCTGCTCTCCATGCTCGCCGGGACGGCCACGCTTCTCACCCTGTTCATGCTGCAGCGATTCGGTTTCGACCTTAGGGCAGCAAGCGGTGACGAATGGCAGCCTCAGGCTTTTGCAGCTTTGGGCGAGGCCGGCATTCCTCTCGTCGCCTCGACCTTCATCGCCATCGCGGCATCGACGGCAACCCTCATTTTGGCCTCCGTGCTCATTCCCACCACAGCGTTGGCGGCACGGCGGGGCAGGCAACTCAAAGCACAAATCACGCAACCGGAGGAGCTCTTGCGGGCGGCTGCCGAGCGGATGCCTCAGCTGCCGAAATAAACGAGCTTCAGGCTGCGCCTGTGCGGGCGCGCGCGATGCTCGACAAGATAAACGCCCTGCCAGGTGCCGAGAGCGAGGCGCCCGTCCTCAACCGGCACGGTCAAGGAGACATCGGTCAGCATGGTACGGATATGGGCGGGCATGTCGTCTGGTCCCTCCGTATCATGTACCCAGCCCGCGTTTTGCGGTGCCAGGCGGTCGAGAGCCGTCAGAAGGTCGGTCTGCACGGAAGGGTCCGCATTTTCCTGGATTGTGAGCGAAGCCGAGGTATGCCGCACGAAGATGCAGAGAAGTCCGCTCCGAGCTCCCGTCTCGCGCAGCCATTCCTGCAGCTCGTCCGTGATGTCGATGAAACTTTCACCGCGCGTCGGCAAGGAGAGGCCGCTCTGCACAAGCCGCGCGACCGTCATCTCGATCGTTTCGTCGAAGCTCACATCGCGTGCGCGTGATCTCAGCATGGCGTTCAGTCGTGCTCCCCGTGGCCCGCGTCAAAGCCTGTCGTCGTTGAAATCGCGTTTCAGATCTTCCACCATTCCGAAAAAACGCCGCATGACCTGATCGCTGAGGCTGAAAAAGCGATCGAGCTTCTCCTGCTCCTCAGACGTCATGCTCTCGTTGTCGCGCTCGGAGGCAGGGGGAGACGACGGTCTCGCGGTGAGGCTCTCAAGCTTCCCCTCGAGCCGATCGAGGCGTTGCGACAAAGCCTCGATCTCCTCCTGATAGGCGAGCCGCTCATCCGCGACGAGGCGGCAGACGGCGCCCTCGCCCATGCCTTCGCAGCGCGAGACCTCGCCCGTTTTCGTGTCGAGGCGCAACGCACCCTTCTCGATCGGCACGAAGACATAGCGCTCGGTGGTCGGCCGGTCGACGACACCATTGGACGTGCGCGGCGGTTCGGCCGCACTTGCCGGCACCAAGGCCGAGAGGCCGGCGCCCATCAAGAAGACGACGGCAAGCGAAAGAGAACGCATGGCTCTGTCCTTTTTGATGTGCACAAATGCGCAGCGGCGACGGCACCGCTTTCGGCGGGGCGCAGCTTCGTTATCATGGCGGCTGCAATGCAGCATCTCATTTACAAGATAGCGCCAAAGCCCCTGTGGCGCGAGGCCGAGGCGGCCGGCGTTTTTCACGGAGCCCCTGTCGACCGCACCGACGGCTTCATCCATTTCTCCAGCGCCGAGCAGGTCGGTGAAACGGCGGCGAAGCATTTTGCCGGGCAGAGCGATTTGCTGATCGTCGCCGTTGATGCGGAACGGCTCGGGCCTTCGCTCACATGGGAGCCGTCGCGCGGCGGGTCTCTCTTCCCACACCTTTATGCACCCCTACCGCTTTCATCGGTCTTGTGGGTGAAAGACCTGCCGCTTGGCGAGGATGGGCGGCACCGTCTGCCGGAGGAGATCCGGGCGGAGGGCAGCGCGTGAACCTGGATCAAATGGCAGCCGGGCTTATGCGGCTCCTGCCGCCGGAGCGCGCCCATGCACTCGCCTTCGCGATGCTCAAACGCTTCGGACGGACCAGCCGCGCGCGAGACGCGCACGGCAAGCTCGCCGTCAACCTTTTCGGTCTCTCCTTCGCCAATCCAGTCGGGCTTGCGGCGGGCTTCGACAAGAACGCTGAAGCCATCGACGGACTTCTCAATCTCGGCTTCGGGTCGATCGAGGTCGGAACCGTCACGCCGCGCCCGCAAAGCGGCAATCCGCGCCCGCGACTCTTCAGGCTGACTTCCGACCGCGCCATCATCAACCGCATGGGCTTCAACAATGACGGTCACGAGGCCGTCGCCCGACGTCTCGAAGAGAGACGCGGCCGTGGCGGGCTCGTCGGCGTCAATATCGGCGCCAATCGCGACCAGGAAGACCCCGCGGCCGATTACGTTGCGGGAATCCGCCGCTTCGCACAGCTTGCGAGCTGGCTCACGATCAACATTTCCTCCCCCAATACACCGGGGCTGCGCGGTCTTCAGGAGGCGGGCACCTTCGACCGACTGCTCGGCCGCTGTCTGGAGGCGCGCGAGGCCGTGCCCTCGCCACGGCGTGTCCCGCTTCTCGTCAAGATCGCGCCGGATCTCACGGAAAAACAGCTCGCCTCGCTCATCGAGACAAGTGTCGATATGGGCGTCAGCGGGCTTATCATCTCCAACACTACCATTGCGCGCCCACCTCTCAAGGCGAAGCGACTGGCGGAAGAAAAAGGCGGCCTGTCGGGCCTCCCGCTTTTCAATCCGTCGACGGCCATGCTGGCCCGCGCCCGCCAGCTCGCCGGGCCAAAGCTGCCGCTGATCGGCGTCGGCGGCATCCATGACGCACATTCCGCCTGGGCGAAGCTGGTGGCGGGCGCCGATCTCGTTCAGGTCTATACGGGTTTCATCTTCGAAGGGCCGCGCTTCGCCGAGCGCATCAAATCCGGTCTTTCGAAAGAGCTCGCCAAGCGGAACTTCGACGCCATCAGCGATGCGCGCGGCATCGAGACGGCCCGTTGGGCGGCTGCCTGGCCACCGCAGGCCTAGATTTCAAACCCGCGGCCTCTGCAGGATATCAGATCGCAGCGCTCTCCATGCCTTGCCGCTTGACGGGGAGCCGCCATGCGAGCGTCAGACCACGCAGCCCGAGGAAGACGAGCAGCGCGGCCCACAGGCCATGATTGCCGAAAGGTGGAACGAGCACAAAACACAGAACGAAAAAGCTGGCGAGCGAGGCGAGCATCATATTGCGCATCTCCTTCGACCAGGTGGCCCCGATGAAGACGCCGTCCATCTGGAAGGCGAGCACGCCGGCAAGCGGGGTGAGGCAGGCCCAGGGAAGGTAAAGCCGGGCCGCTTCGCGCACGTCCTGCGACGTCGTCATCATGTCGACGAGCGTCCTTCCGGCAAAAAAGTAGAGCCCGGCGAGCGACAGCGCGAGCACGAAGCCCCAGACGACCGTCAGACGCACGGCGCGGTCGAAGGCCGGGGGAAAGCGTGCCCCCACGGCCCGTCCGACGAGCTGTTCAGCTGCGTTCGCAAAGCCGTCGAGAAAATACCCGGCGACCAGGAAAAAATGCATCAGGACGGAATTGGCCGCGAGCGTGACCGCGCCGAGCGCTGCCCCCTGGCGGGTGAAAAAGGCAAAGGCGAAGAGCACAGAGAACGAGCGAATCATGATGTCGCGGTTGACGACGATGAGCCGCGCAAAGCCGGTCTTGTCGAAGATTCGTGTGAGGGACGGTCTCTGAGCACCGCTCACATGCGGGATAAGGACGGGCACGAAGGCGAAAAACGCCACCATCTCGGCAATGACCGAGGCTGCTGCGACACCGGTAATTCCCCAGCCAAAATCCAGCACGAAGAGAAGCGACAGAACGATGTTGGTGAGCGTCAGAACTGTCTGCAGCGCGAGCACCAGGAAGGAGCGGCCTATGCCCAGAGCCCAACCGACCAGGGCGTAGTTCGCCAGCATGAAGGGCGCGGCCCAAATGCGCACCAAAAGATAATTGGAGGTCGCATCAGCCACCTCTGGACCGACATCCATCGCCACGATGCCGAGACGTGTGACAGGCAACTGAAAAAGGATGATGACGAGGCCGGCAACGAGCGCGATCAGAAGCGCGCGCACAAGGATCGCCTGCTCCTCCTTGCGATCGCCCGCCCCAAATGCCTGGGCGACGAGCCCCGTCGTGCCGGAGCGCAGAAAATTGAGCGTCGTGAAGATGACGTCGAGGATGATGGCGCCGACCGCAATGCCGCCAATGAGCGCCGCATCCCCGAGCTGACCGATCACGGCCGTATCCACCAACCCTGCGAGCGGCACCGAAAGATACGCGAACGTCATCGGCACGGCGATGCCGAGGACCAGCCGATTGTTGACCAAGAAAGGCTTCGGCGCGGCGCCCATCTCGGGCTTTGTCGGGGCGCCTGCTTGTTCAGGCGATGGGGCGGGGCTCGTTTCGCTCATCATCTAAGCCATACAGCAATCGGTCGGCCGCGAAACCACTACAGAAGTTCATAATATGTTCCAAGCGCCCTTCCTTATCGGCGACACGACCGCTGGATTCAGTCCCGGCGCCCGCCCATCACGGAAAACAAGCGCATGATGAGGAAGATCGGCACGACAATGAGGGCGCCAAAAAGGAAGTAGCCGAAGGCGTCGGAGAAGACGGTAAAACCCATGTGGTAGACGCGCATGACGAAGCGTTCGGCCCAATAATAGATGTCGAACGGATGCACGTTGAGCACCGACAACACCAGGCCGACGATCACCGAGAGGACGATGAGACGAAGAAGAACCCGAAAGGGGGAATCGCCCAGGAAGCGTGTCATCCGGCCCGCCATGCTCGCGTCTCCTTTTGTGCGATCGGCTGAGAGCTAGGGTTTCGGAGACCGAATGGCAAGCCGATACATCGAGACACCAATCATCGATTATACCTGCTGCGGCAGAAGTTTTTCCAGGTCATCGAGACGATCCGCCTCCGCTGCAGGCTTGTCCCATCTGATCCGGCTGATGCGTGGAAAGCGCATGGCGACCCCGGATTTGTGGCGACTCGAACGAGCCAGCCCCTCAAAGGCCACCTCAAGAACGAGACCGGCGTCAGGCCCAGCCCTCACGGCCCGTACCGGGCCGAAGCGATCGACCGTATTGTTGCGCACGAACCGGTCGAGCTCCTTCAGCTCCTCGTCCGTGAAACCGAAATAGGCCTTGCCGACGGGGACAAGTTCTCCATCCTCGGCTTTCTCCGCGGTCCAGACGCCAAAGGTGTAATCGGAATAAAACGAGGAGCGGCGGCCGTGGCCGCGCTGGGCATACATGAGCACGGCATCGACCAGGAAGGGGTCACGCTTCCATTTGAACCAAGGGCCTTTCGGTCGCCCGGCCACATAGGCGGTGTCCCAGCGCTTCAGCATCAGGCCTTCGGCGATTTCATCGAGGCGGCCCTCGGCGGGCGGGTTGGCCCGAAGATGCGCAAGCTCGTCCCAATCGCCGAAGTCGACGAGGGGAGAAATATCGATGCGCGGCGAGGACAAGCGAGCGATGAAATCCTCAAGCCGCCGCCGTCGTTCTGCGAAGGCAAGCGGGCGGAGATCTTCATCCCCCTCTTGCAGGAGATCGTAAGCCCGGATGAAGGCGGGATAATCCTTGAGCATCTTCGCCGTCACGCGCTTGCGGTTGAGGCGCTGCTGCAAATCCGAAAAGGATGCGATGGCCATTCCCCCTTCCCCTTCGCGCGCCACCAGCAGCTCGCCGTCGATCGCGCCGTCGAATTCCATTTGCTCCAAAACGTCGGGAAATGCGCCGGAGATGTCATCGCCGGTGCGGGAATAAAGCCGGCGTTCTCCACCTGAAGCCGCTGCCTGGATGCGAATCCCGTCCCATTTCCACTCGGCCGCATAATCTGTCGCATCGAGCTTCGGGAAATCCTCATCCTGGATGGCACTCGCCAGCATGACCGGCCGGAAGGGAGCCTTCTGCTTCGATTGCGGTCTCTCTCCTCGCCCTTCCAGAAAGGCGAAGAGATCGACGTAGGGCGGCTTCAGGCCATGCCACATCTCCTCGATCTCGGTTGCCGGGCAGTCACCGAATTCCGCCAGGGCCTGGCGCGCGAGGCGGGCCGTCACGCCAATCCTGAGCCCGCCGGTGATGAGCTTCAAAAGCGCGTAACGCCCGCTCGGATCGAGTTCGTCGAGCCAGCCAGCGACGAGCTTCGGCCCTTCGAGACGGGATGCGCCCCTGAGCCGCTCCACCACCTCGGCGAGATGCAACGCCGCGCCGACATCGTTTTCACCCGGCCAGATCAGCGAGACGGTCTCAGCCAGGTCGCCGACATAATCATAGGAAAGCGCAAACAGGACGGGATCGACCCGCTCCTCCACCAGAGCGCGCACCATCGCCGGCTTGACCGAGACGATGTCGAGATCTCCGGTGATTGCCGCGATGGCGTAACCGCGGTCAGGATCTTTCACCTGGCGCAGATAATCGACCAGAAGCCTGATCTTGCCGTTGCGCTGCGGCGTCAGAGTGAGACGATCGAGGAGGGCGGCAAAGGCCTGCATGCCGTGAATATAGGCATCCAAGTGACGGTGACGAGCAAACCGCTGCGTCTCCGGGCCACGAAACGCCATTGTTGCAGCGCAATATTGGTGGGTTGTCGCAAGGCCTGCGACAGCTCGGCGCAGTAGCATGACTGTGCCGACACATCAGGCACTTGATGGACAATTGTGCTATGCAAAAACAATCGCGCTGCATTGCGAGAGAACGGGTTGGCAGGCGCTCAAAGCCACAGCATTTTAGGGGCGTTCGTCAGCTGCCGTTGCCGTCCCGATATGGCTCGGCTCCGTCTCCGGAAGGATCGCATCATGGCCCATGCCGCACACGGCTCTTTCAGCTTCGCCGGCCGGCTCCACGTGCCCGCTCGGTTTCGCCGCGCGTTGAATTGGATCATTTGGGCGCGCGAGGCGGAAGCCATCCGCCGCATCGAGCAGGAATCCGGTTTTCTCATCGGCCCGTCGCAGCTTCGCGAGATGAAGCGCCATCACCTCGCGCACCGGCCGCTTTGACGGCTTGCCTGGCTGAGGTCGCATGACGGCATACATCCGCAAGCTCTGGCCGTATGAGGCCGCGCTCTTCTCGGAGCATCTCTGCCGTCTCGGCCCCGAGGCGCGGCGTATGCGCTTTGCTGGCCCCGTCAACGACGCGCGCATCCAGAATTATGTTCGTGAAGCCTGGGATCTGGACACCACGATCCTCGGCTATTTCGTCAACGGCGTCATCCGCGGCTCGGCAGAACTGCACCCGCTCACCAAAGAATGGACGGGCAAAGCCGAGGCCGCCTTCGCCATCGAAGAGGCCTGGCAGGGGCGAGGCGTCGGTCGGGCGCTTCTTGCGCGCACTTTCACGCTCGCCCGCAATCGCGGCTTTCGCCAGCTGCATCTCTTCTGCCTGCAAGAGAACCGGCGCATGCTGAAGCTTGCGCGCGAGCTCGGCGCCCGTCTCACCTATGACGAAGGCGAGGTCGACGCGTTGCTCGAACCGCCGCTTGCCAATCCGTTCTCCTGGTACGGTGAAGCGCTCGACGATGCGGAAAGCGCGTTCCAGGCGACCTTGAGCCTGTTGCAGCCGAAGCCTGCCGGCGTGGCCGCCTGAGCCTCAATCGGGTTCGTCCTCGTAGCCTGCAAGATGCAGCGGGCGGGCAGCAACGCCGTTGAGCTCGCACCAGCGCAACAGCGCGTCGTCGCGGCCATGCGTGATCCACACTTCGCCGGGCGCAATTTCTCCGATCGTCTGCAAGAGCTCTCCCCAATCGCAATGGTCGGAAATGACGAGCGGCAGTTCCACCCCGCGCTGTCGGGCTCGCTGGCGGATTATCATCCAGCCTGACGCGAAACAGGCGAGAGGATCGGGAAAGCGGCGCGCCCAGCGATCGGAAAACGCCGAGGGCGGGCAGACGACGATGGCACCGGCGAACTCGCCCTTGCGCGCATTGTCCACGGTTGCCGGCGCGAGCGGACCGAGGTCGACCCCCTCCTCGCGATAGAGATCGCACAGCCCCTTCAAAGCACCGTGAATATAGATCGTGCGGTCGTATCCGGCCTCACGAAGCAGGCCGATGACGCGCTGCGCCTTGCCGAGCGCATAGGCGCCGACGAGATGAGTGCGCTCGGGGAAAACCTGCGTCGAGTGAATGAGCTTGGCGATCTCACCGCGATCATCTGGATGGCAGAAAACCGGCAGGGCAAAGGTCGCCTCGGTGATAAAGACATCGCAGGCGACCGGCTCGAAGGCGGCACAGGTCGGATCCTTGCGGCGTTTGTAATCGCCCGAGGCGACGATGCGGAAGCCGTCCTTTTCCACCGCGATCTGCGCCGATCCGAGCACATGGCCGGCCGGATGAAAGCTGACGGAGGCGCCATTGATGGCGAGCGTTTCGCCAAGCTTCGCGTCCTGAGTGGAGGCCGCGAAGTCCGGCCCATATCGGGCGGCCATGATCTTCAACGTCTGCGACGTCGCCATCACCGCGCCATGGCCGGCACGCGCATGGTCGGCATGGCCGTGGGTGATGAGCGCGCGTGGCACCGGGCGCGTCGGATCGATGTAGAAATCGCCTGGCGGGCAATAAAGGCCTTTCGGCGTCGTGCACAGAAGTTCGGTCGGGCGCATCGTCCCGAGATAGTGGCACGGGCCGGCTTTTCCATGTCGCCGTTGCATGTCAACGGAACGCCCATGTCACCGGCACGCCGCGGCGGAGCTTTCGGGCCTTGGCCCTAAATCTCGCCGAGCCGCAGCCAGCGGTCGTCCTCGGGCCGCCGCACCTCCCAGATACGCCAGCCATTGAGATTGACCTTCTTGCCGTCGCGGGTGCGCACATGCGCGATGAGCGCGGCGGAGGGAGAATTGTAGCTCGTGCCGTTCACGACCCAGTGGCCGTCGACGATGAGACCTTCCACCGTCTGGCCGGCATAGGCAGCTCTCAAGGTCGTCCCGTTCGGCAAAAACACCTCGTGACCGTGACGGCCGATCTTCGACCAGCCGCCCTCCTTGGCACCGCCGCCCTTGGCGCGGCGCGCACGTTCGCCGAGGCTTTCTTCCGCAGCCGCACCCCCTCCTCTGCGGCCGTCGAGGCCGAGCAGGCGACGGAGGATGGCGTTCTGCGTCTCCTCAAAATCTTCGCGTGCACCTTCGATCCGCTTGTGCACGTCCATGTCGACAGCAATCGTGGCGAGGTTCTCCTCGTCCTTCTTCTTGCTGCCCTTCTTCTTCTTGGCCATGCCTCCCCCCGGCAGCCGCATCTTGGCATTGTGGAACTTTTCGACGCCGCGGGGGACGCGACGCAACGTCAGGTCCGCTCGACTTGGCCGCAACCAAGCCTAAACTCATCGTCATGACGGCACCCGCTGCGATCCCCATTGGCGAAAACGGGCTCCTGCCGGAGCGTTTCCAGCAATGGTTCGCCGACCGGGGCTGGGCACCGCGCCCCCATCAGCTCAAGCTCATCGCCCAAGCACGGGCGGGATCCTCGTCGCTTTTGATCGCTCCGACCGGCGCTGGCAAGACGCTCGCGGGCTTTCTGCCCTCACTCATCGAGCTTTCGCAAGCGCACGACAGGCGCAATTCATCACATTTCATCGGTCCGCACACCCTTTATGTCTCGCCTTTGAAGGCGCTCGCCGTCGACATCGAGCGCAATCTCGGCATGCCGGTCGCCGAGATGGGGCTGCCCCTGACGGTGGAAACGCGCACCGGCGATACACCCACCCATAAGCGACAGCGGCAGAAACTCAGCCCTCCCGACATCCTTCTGACGACGCCGGAGCAGGTCGCGCTTTTGATCGCCTCACGCGATGCGGAGCGCTTCTTCGCGCGCCTGTCGACAGTCGTCTTCGACGAATTACACTCTTTGACCCCTTCAAAGCGCGGCGACCTTTTGGCGCTCGGGCTTGCACGGCTGCGCCGGCTCGCACCGGGCCTCAGGACGATCGGCCTCTCCGCCACCGTCGCCTTTCCCGACGATTTGCGTGCCTGGCTCGTCGAACAGAATTCCAACGCGAGCCGAAATCTCGCCGAGATGGTGGTGGTCGGCGAAGGCGCGCCTCCGGAGATTTCGATCCTGCATTCTGACGCGCGCATCCCCTGGTCGGGACACACGGCGCGCTATGCGCTGCCTGAGGTTCTCGAGGCGATCCAAAGCCATCGCATGACGCTCGTCTTCGTCAACACGCGCTGGCAGGCGGAGATGCTGTTCTCCGAGCTCTGGCGCATCAACGAGGAGGCACTTCCAATCGCGCTGCACCACGGCTCGCTCGACCGCGGTCAGCGCCGCAAGGTGGAGGCGGCGATGGCAGCGGGCGCTCTGCGCGCGGTCGTTGCCACCTCAACGCTCGATCTCGGCATCGACTGGGGCGATGTCGACCTCGTCATTCATGTCGGCGCGCCGAAAGGCGCGAGCCGTCTTGCCCAACGGATCGGCCGCGCCAACCACCGGATGGACGAGCCTTCGCGCGGTCTCCTCGTGCCGTCGAACCGCTTTGAGGTCATGGAATGCCAGGCGGCACTCGAAGCCAATGAAGCCGGCATTCAGGATACACCGCCGCTCAGACCCGGCGCGCTCGACGTCTTATGCCAGCATATTCTCGGCATGGCCGTCGCCGCCCCGTTCGACCTTGAAAGCCTCTATGAGGAGGTTCGTTCAGCCGAAAGCTATCGTGGCCTCAGCTATGAGGATTTCGAGCAGGCGGTCGATTTCGTCGCGACCGGTGGGTATGCGCTCAGAAGTTACGAGCGCTACGCCAAGATCCGGCGCCGCAAGGACGGGCTGTGGGCGCTTTCGCATCCGAAGCTCGCCCAGCAATACCGTCTCAATCTCGGCACCATCGTCGAAGCGCCGATGCTCAATGTGCGCCTCGCCTCCCGACGTGGCGGGAAGGACGGCCGCCCCGGCACCGTGCTGCGCGGGGGACGCGTCCTCGGCAAGATCGAAGAGTATTTTCTGGAGCAACTCGTTCCAGGCGACACGTTTCAGTTCGCCGGCCAGGTTCTCGCTTTCGTCGGCATTCACGAAAACGAGGCGCTCGTCACACGGGCCGAGGCCAACGACCCGGCGATCCCTTCCTATGCCGGCGGCAAATTCCCTTTGAGCACCTATCTTGCCGCCGGCGTACGGGCGATGCTCGCCGATCCCGCCCATTGGGAGAAGCTGCCGGGGCAGGTGCGCGACTGGCTCTCCATCCAGCGCGAGGTCTCGGTGCTGCCGTCGAAAGACTCGCTTCTCGTGGAGACCTTTCCGCGCGAGACGAAATTCTACATGGTCGCCTATCCCTTCGAAGGAAGGCTCGCACATCAGACGCTCGGCATGCTGTTGACGCGCCGGCTGGAGCGCGCGCGCGCCCGGCCGCTCGGCTTCGTCGCCAACGATTATGCGCTCGCGGTGTGGGGGCTGCGCGACATGGGCGCCCTCTTTGCCACCGGCAAACCTTCGCTTGCAGAGCTCTTCGATGAAGACATGCTGGGCGACGATCTGGAGGAGTGGCTGGCAGAGAGTTATCTCCTCAAACGCAGCTTCCGCAATTGCGCCATCATAGCCGGACTGATCGAGCGTCGGCATCCCGGCGAAGAGAAGAGCGGGCGACAGGTGACGATTTCCACCGACCTCATCTATGACGTGCTGCGCAGCCACGAGCCCGACCATATTCTTCTCAAGGCCACGCGTGCGGATGCCGCGACCGGCCTTCTCGACATCCGCCGCCTCGGCGAAATGCTGTCGCGCATCCAGGGGCGAATCGTGCATCAAAGGCTGGCGCATGTCTCACCGCTTGCCATCCCGGCCATGCTGGAAATCGGCCGGGAGCCGGTCTTCGGCGAGGCGCAGGAGGATCTTCTGGTCGAAGCCTCCGAGGAGCTAATGCGCGAGGCTATGGGCAGCGAGGCAGATTTTGGCGCTGGCGGAGACTTCTTACAGAGACGAGATCTTGCCTGAGACGCGTATCGCGCTTTCGGGGCGAGAGCTGGTGCTCGATGTTTCCGGGGCGCTTTGGGACCCGGCCTCACGCATGCTGGTCGTCGCCGACCTGCATCTGGAAAAGGCGTCGTCCTTCGGTCGCAGGCGCACATTCCTGCCGCCATATGACAGCGCCGCGACCCTTGCCGCCCTTCACAACCTGATCCTGCGGCGCAAGCCGAAAACCGTCATCTGCCTCGGCGACAGTTTTCACGATGGCGGCGGGCCCGAGCGCCTCGCCGAGATCGACCGCGGCAAGATCGCAGCGCTGCAGGCGGGACGCGACTGGATCTGGATCGCCGGCAATCATGATCCGGCCCCTCCCCCCGGCCTTGGCGGCGAGTGTCTCGCGGAGCTTTCGATCAATGGCCTCGCCTTCCGACACGAGCCGGAAGACGCGATGGCTCAAGGGGAGATCGCTGGACATCTTCACCCATGCGGGAAAATTGCCCGGCGCGGACGCAGCGTGCGCCGGCGCGCCTTCGTCACAGACGGCACGCGGCTCATCCTGCCCTCGTTCGGCGTCCTAACCGGCGGGCTCAACGTCCTCGACCGCGCCTTTGCCGGCCTCTTCGCCAGGCGCGGTTTCATCGCCTTCCTGGTCGGAGCCGACCGGCTCTATCCCGTCGCGCCGGCGTCTCTCAGGCCAGATTGAGCAGGCTTTCTCGCTAGCCTCGGCAACCCTCAGCCCGAAGCACCGAGACACAGCTGCGACGATGCGTTCCGGGTCCGCCGGACCACGATAATGAACTTCATTCACATTCGCGTGTTCAGCACCCCGATTCAGGATCACAAGAGGATCAGGGGACAACTTATGAGACGCTTTTTCCCGCACGGCATACTCGGCTGGTTCGGTCCGATCGTGTCGACTGGCATCGCATTCGTCGTCGTTGCGGGCATCGCCGTCGTCACCGGAATGTACAACATCGCGGCGTCGATCCCCCATCCGCCCGGCTGGGCGCAGCTTCTGCATTTCAGCTTCGAACGCTCCGTCGCCCAGCATGCGAGCGAGCTTTCCCGACCTGACGATTTCGATACCGAATGGCGCGTCGTTCAGGGCGCCGGCCATTACGGTCACGCTTGCGCCGGCTGCCATGGAGCGCCGGGGCTCGGGCAGAACGTCATGGCGCTGCAGGAGCGGCCGCAGCCGCAATATCTGCCGGAGGTGGTCGGCGAATTTTCCGATAAAGAGCTCGCCTGGATCGTCCTTCACGGCGCGAAATACACCGGCATGCCCTCTTGGACCGACACCGATCGAGATGATGAAGCGTGGTCCGTCGCGGCGTTCCTGCGGCGGCTGCCGGAGATGGATTACAAAACCTACCGCAAGCTCGCCTACGGCACGGAAGGCGAGATCACGAACCTGAGCCTTCCGGCGAAGTTCACCCAGTTTGAACCGACGTCCGAAAGCTCCAAGACAAAGACCCCCGATCCGAATACCCATCGCACAAGCGTACCCGCAACGGGCTTCACCGAGTTCGCCATGAACAACACGCTGATGTCGATGTGTGGACGCTGCCATGGCGCCGACGGGCTCGGACGGGGCATCGGAGCATTTCCCAATCTGACGCTGCAAAACCCGGAATATCTGCGCCGGACACTCGAAGCCTTTGCGCACGGTGACCGCCACAGCGGCTTCATGCGTTCCGTCGCCACCCAGCTCAGCGACAATCAGATCATGGCGCTTTCAGCCTATTATTCCATGCTACCGGAAACCCGCTCGCCAGGCTCCGAGGCGCTCGATGCGGCACTTATCGACGAAGGCCGATCGATCGCAGAGAACGGCGTGCCGGAACGCAACGTGCCCGCCTGTCTGTCGTGCCACGAGCAGACGAAGTTCACCTCGCGCCTGTTCCCGCACCTCAATGGCCAATACGCCAATTACATCGAAAGCCAGCTGAAGCTCTTCGCGAAAGGTGCGCGCGGCTACGCCGGGGATTACGGGCCGATGGACGAGCTCGCTCATCAGCTGGAGCCTGACGAGATGAAAGCCGTCGCCGCCTTTTTCAACGCCCAGGAACCGACAAGGCTGGCCAATGCCCCCGGCGCGTCAAAGGATTCGGAAAGCGGACAAAGCGAGGCCAGTGCAGCTGCCGCGGGCGCCGAGACACCGGCGACGGCCGCACCGAATGGCGCGGCCAAGCCACGGCCTGAAACAAGCGTCGACGAGACGGATACGAGTGAGGCGGCGGGTTCACCCGCCTCAGACTCCCCTCCGGCCGCAGGGAACGCGGCGATAGAGGGGACAGCGGACGATAACAGCGCTGCGTCCACTGAGAGAGGCGCAAACCCCTCTGTGCCAGTGCCGGCACCGACCAGCAGCGAGGCGGATGAGGAAGAGGCTCCTGCGTCGGCCACACCTGCCGAATAGGGCCCGACAAGGCCAAGACGGTGGAGCGGCGCAAGATGCCTCGTCGCTCTCGCCGTTGCCGGCCCTTTCCCACCATCTGATATGGCTCCGGACCAGCCTTATAGGGCTTCAAGGATACTCAGTTGCGGCGGAAGATGATGCCGGCCATCCAGCCGGTAAAGACGGCCACCATGACGGCGAAAAGACCGTAGAGCAGCGGCTGCTCCGTCGAAAAACGCGCGATACGGTCTGAAAAGCCGCTCTTCTCGACGAGCAGGCTTTGCACTTCCGCCGCCACCAGCTCTTCGTTGCGAAAGAGGAAGACGGAGACGTGGTAGGTGCCGACGGGGATCGCGGACGGCAAATGGAAGGTGGTGCGAAAGACATTGGGGGCAAGGAAGGTGACCGCATCGCCGCGCTTGACGAAGAGCTCCTTCTGTTTCTTCAGCTCCACCAGTGCCTTTGCGAAGGCCTCGTCCTGCGGCGTGTAACTTGCGTCGCGCGAGAAGCCGAGATCGGCGAAATCCAGCTTGTAGCGCGCCAAGAGCTGCTGGCTCGCCGCATCGTTCAAGTTCTCGCTCATATGGATGACGTAGAAACTCGGGACATTGTAGAATTCCCGAGAGGCCGTGTTGATCCAGATCCTGGCGACCTGCCCCTTGCGGCGCACGACGAGGGGCATCTGCGGACCCGCCACGACGATCGCAACCTCATAATCGCGCTCGCCGGAGGCCGATTTCGCGCCTTCCACCGCACCGAAGACCGTGATGTTGGAGCCTGTGAAGTTGGAGGTGATCTCGACGGCATCATCGGACAGGGTGGAGACGAGCTTCTCCGCTGAAGCCGGGCCGCAGACGAGGAGACCGGAAAAAAGGGCGAGAGCGAGCAGGAACCGCATCATCCGATCCCCTGCAGAAGGGCGATCGAATAAAGGCTCGCAGGCGGCAGGAACAGGTTCAACAGGAAGCGGAGTGCCACCGCCAGCACCAGAAGCGCTAAGAAAAGACGCAGCTGGTCGCCGCGCATGGCCTGACCGATCTGAGCCCCGAACTGTGCACCGACGACACCGCCGACGATCAAGAGACAGGCCAGCATCAAATCGACGGCGCCGTTCTCCAACGAATGCAGCACCGTGGCGAGTGCCATCGTGAAGAGGATGTAGCCGAGAGAGGTGCCGATGACGACGTTGCTCGGCACGCGCAGAAGGTAAATGAGCGCCGGCACCATAATGAAGCCGCCACCTATGCCAAGGACGGTGCCGAGAAAGCCGATCGACAGGCCAAGCAGGATCACCGGGATGACGCTCACATAGAGTTTGGAGCGGCGGAAGCGGACCTTGAACGGCAGGCCGAGCAGCCAATTGTGGTGGCGGCCTCGGCGCAGATTGGATGGGCGGCCGCGCCGTGCGCGCAGAAAGGAACGCAGCGCCTCACGCAGCATGAGGCCGCCGATCAGCCCCAGAAAGGTGACGTAGGACAGCGAGATGATGACATCGAGCTGGCCCAGCGAACGCAGCATGGTGAAGACCCGCACGCCGAGCCATGAGCCGGTGACGCCGCCGACGATGAGAAACATCGTCATCTGCGGGTCGATCATCCGCCGACGCCAATAGGAGATCGCAGCCGACGTGGACGAGGCAACGATCTGAGGCGTTACGGTCGCCACGGCGACGGCGGGACTGATGCCGGAAAAGATCAAAAGCGGCGTCAGCAGAAAGCCGCCGCCAACGCCGAACATGCCCGAAATGAAGCCGACCGCCGCTCCCATTCCGAGATAGACGAAGATGTTGACCGTCAGTTCAGCGATCGGGAGATAGAGCTGCACGCAGGACGGTCCTGTCGCTATCGGCGAAATTCGCTCGGTCTAGGCCGATCTCTTCAACACCGCCGCTTCACGAAGTGCAAGACGGTGGTTCAGATATCTTTTTCATCAAGCGCCTTAATGACGCCGGTATCGATTTTGCCGGTCACGGAAAGGCCGTTATCCTTTTGGAACGACGCAATTGCCTGGCGCGTCTTCTTGCCGAAGATGCCGTCGGCCGGTCCCGGATCGTAGCCCTTTTGGGCGAGAAGACCCTGGGTGTGCTTCACGAGGTCGGGGCCGCTGAGGCTCACGCTCTCGCTGGCTTGTCCGCCCCATCCGCTTTCGGGTGCGAAGACCATGTTGGCCTGCGGGTCGATCGGCAGGGACTTGAAAGTCTCAGCGGCCTTCTTCGCCTCCGGCAGGAGATCTTGCGGCAGTGCACTGGCGATTTCCTGCTGGCGCTTTTTCGCCTGCTGGTCGCCCGAGCGGGCTGCCACGGCAAACCATTTGTAGGCGGCCACAAGGTCCTGTTTGACGCCGAGGCCCCGGGCAAAAAGAACTGCGATATTGAACTGGCTGTCGCGCACACCCCGCTCGGCCGCGCGCTCGAAGAGATCGGCCGCTTTTTCCAAATCCGGAGCGCCGTCCGCCCCCTCGGCGTAAAGAACGGCGAGATTGTGCATGGCTTTCACATTGCCGGCATCGGCCGCCTTGCCATACCAGCCGAGTGCCTTGTCGATGTCCTTGGGAACACCCCGTCCCTTCTCGTAAATCGAGCCGAGCCGATATTGCGCCGGGGCCAGCCCACCGCGGGCCGCACGCTCGTACCAGGAGACCGCCGCCGCCTGATCGCTCGCCACGCCGCGCCCTTCAGCATACCGGACGGCGACTTCGAACTGGGCCTCCGTCACGCCGGTCTCTGCAGCGCGCCGAAGTTTTTCGGAGCCAATCGACGCCGGCAGAGAGCCTGACGGATTTGAGATGGCCGGCTCTTGTGCCGTCGGTGCAAGCGTCTTGATGGGCTGGGATGGCGGCGGAGTAATCGAGGCCGTCTGTGACAGCGCTCCATCGTCGGCGAAGATTTCGTTCTCGTCAGGCTCCGCCGGGGCGGAGGAGACAGCGGCTTCCGGCGCCTGACCGAGCGCCGTCTCGTGTTCGGCCTCAGGCTTCGGCGCGCTCGCACGCGCGGGCGGCGTCAGCTCCTGGGCACTCAAGCCTGGCAGTGCGGAGAGACGGGTCGAAAAGGCTGTTTCCCGGTCGGGCCGCGGAAGGGGCGCGGCATTGCCGGATTCCATCACCGCTCCGCCCGACGCGGGGCTCGGCTGGATGATCGAGCTGCCATCGCCCGGAGCTTCGGTCTCCTTCGGAGCGGGCGCCGGTGTCTCGACCGCCGGACGCGAATTCGCGGTCCGGGCCTCCTCCCCTCGCACCTTGACGAATTGCACCGCGGCGAACGCGACGGCGAGCGCGACAGCACCCGCGACGAGAAGACGGCGCCGGGCCTTGAAGAAATCGAGGATCTGCGACCCGCCTCGTCCCTTGGCGCGGCCAGCATCGCTTTCGGCGGCCGCAGCTTCCGCAGCGGCGGCACGGGCGGCGCGACGCGCGGCGCTCAGGAAGTCGCTCGAGGAGGTCTCTCTGTTGCGGCTTTGAGCCCTGAAATCCTCGTAAGCCGCAGCCAGCGCCTGCTCTGAACCGCTCGTCTCAGACGGCGGGTTCTTACGGGCCGCTGAAATGTAATGGCTTGCCGAACTCGGCGCATCCGCGAGGTCGGAATGCAAGGGACCGCCGCCTGGCTCCAAGAGGGAGTCGAGCGACACCTCCTCTTCCTGGCGGGGCACGAAGGATTCCGCCCTTCCGCCTGTCGCCCGCTTCAGCAATTGCGTGGCGGAGAGGCGGCTCAGGAGGCCCGGGGCGGTGCTTTCTTCCACCCGCTTTTCCGGCTCCGGCGCGGGAGGCCGCGGCGACCATTGCACGGGGCCCGCACGGCCCGCGGGACCAGGCTTCGGGCCAGACGGCGCGGTCGATGAGGGAGACTTCCCAGACGGCCTGTCGTCATCGCCGGAAGGGGTGGGGCGCGGTGCCGGCGTTCTCGAACCGCCATTGTCGTCGCCTGAGAACGGCAGGTCGCGCTCGAGGAAAGCCATACGCTTGACGACGGCTTCCAGCGTTTCGTGCACCGCGTCGAGCGAGCTTCGCGTGCGTTCCTCGCTCGCTTCGGCGACGAATTTCAGTTCGCCGAGATCGTGCTGGAGCGCGCTGGCAAGACGCGCCAGCGCTTCGGACCCTTCGGCGGTGTCGACGCCGGCCGCGTGCCAGGTTTCCGCGTCGTGGTGCAGCTCCTGACGATCCAGGCGTTCGCGAATATCCGCGAGCGCGTCTTCAAGGCGCGTCAACGCCTTCGATTCCGCTGCGGGGCGATCGAGCATCGCAGAGATGCGGCCGATCTGGGCTTCCAGCTCGCGGTTGAAGCGCGCCGGCTCCTCGGGCAGCCGGTCGAGACGCTCTTTGATTTCGCGGATGGCCGGCTGCAGCACGCGAACGCCAGCATCGGCGGTCGGCGGGCTGTTGCGGATATCGGCCCTGAGCTCGGCGATTTCCGAGCGGAGATCGACGATATCGTTCAAAAGACTGCTGTCGCTATCCGGCAGTTTTTGATCAAGGCCTTGTATGCGGGCCTCGAGCGCCGCAAAGCGCTCACCGATCGGGGCGCTGGTAACGGCGTCTTCCATGCGGGCGACGAGACCGGAAAGCTGATCGACATCGACCCGCTCATCGGCGAAGCGCGCATCGATTTCCGACAGGCGATCAAGGACGGGCTTGAGCGAGAAGCGTTCTTCGCTCTCGGTCAGAAAACCTGAAATTTCAGCCGCAAGACGGTCGAGACGCTGGGTGATTTCCTCGATATCGGACGAGTCGACACTGCGTTCATCGAGGCTCGTAGCGATGCGGCTCAGCTTGTCGTCGAGCGCGGTCAGCATCGGACGTGTATCGGGCACGGCCTGAATACGCGCGGAAAGCTCGGAGAGAGGCCCCTCTATCGCTCCGAGATCGGAGCGGCTTTCACTGAGACCTTCAACACGCTCAGCGAGACGGTCGAGCTGCGCAGCAAGATCGTCGATGGCGCCGATTCGGCTGTCGCGGATCTCATCCATCGCGGCTGCGAGCGTGTCGAGCCGGCTTTCGATACGGGCGAAACTCTCGTGTTCGTCACCGCGATCGTGAGGTTGAGACATCGCATCGATGCGGCCAGCGAGTTCGCCGAGCCGGGCTTCGATCGCATCAAAAGCTTTGCCCTGCGGAAGCGCGGCAAGACCGATGCGGATGGCGGCGATTTCCTCCGCAAGCCCCTGCGGCTGGGCAACCGAGGCGACGCTGCGATGCAGCGCCTGAAGGCGCAGATCGACATCGCCCATGCGCTCCTGCAACGAGGCGAGCGCGCCGCGCGAGGGACGCACCTCGTCTTCCAGCGCATGCTGGAGCTTCTCGATCTGGCGCAGAACCTCGGCGTTCTTATCGGCCTGGACGGGCTTCTTCTCGCGGTCATCGGCGGGTTCGGCGCGCGAAGCCTCTGCTGGTGCCTCGCTCTTCGGCCGACGATTGGCGAGATCGCGGGCGAAATCAGCAAGTCCGCCAGCGAATGCGCGGCGTGGTTCGGCGGGCTTCTCTAATGGCTTTTCTGAAGGCGTGGACTTGCGAGCCGATGGTGCCTGGATGCTCGGCTCGGCAGGTGTCGCCCGACGCTCCGGTGCAGGCGCCTCTTCGAAGGCAGCTTTGCGCTTGCCAGCAGCGTCGGCGGCGCCGCCACGGGAGAGCTCCTCCAGGTGCCTTTCGAAAGCATCGAGACGCTTTAAGAGGTCATCGGCGGCATCCGATGTCTTGTCTGAGGATGGCGGGGTCGTCGTTGCCGGCTCGTCGAACGTGCCGGGGGCGGGAGGCGCGATAGGCGCACGCCGGCTACGGGCCTGCGAGGTGCGGTCAGCCTCGCCGCGCTCCGCCTCTTCTATGCGTCTGGCAAGCGCTTCGACGGCCGCCTGCAGGTGTTCGGTGCTGATGTCGCCCTCGCCGGCATCTCCGGCAAGGCGCTCAGCTTCCGAATCGGCGTAGGCCGGCTCGTGAATGATGCGACCTTCCGCATCGAAGCGCGCATTCAACAGAGCCCGCAGATCGGTTCCCTCCTGACCCGGGGCGGGCGGCGGCGATCCTGCTCTGCCTCTCCATGATGTGCGGGCTTTCATTGCGTCTCCTCGGACCAGAAGAGAAAAACTCGACCGTTCGCACGCCGACAGGTCGAAGCACTCTGATGGTTGGAAAAAGGTTAACGGCGCTCATGGTAAACATGACGTTAACTCTGCCATGTTTTGGACGATTTCTCATGTTGAGCAGCCGGGAAAGCAGCCTGACAAGGAACCGGGGCGGCCGACGCCCCGTTCACGTTTCATCGAAGCCCGTAGGCTGGACCTATAGGCTCATGATTGACGTGCGCTATTGTTCGGTCGAGAGACTGCGACCTCAATCAAAGTGAACGTACTCACGCCCGACCGGCGGAAAGCTGGCGCTTACGGCGGGTGCAGAAAGTGGACGTGAATGACTTACAGCATCGGTGAATTGTCGCGCGAATTCGGCGTGACGCTTCGAACCCTACGATTTTACGAAGACAAGGGCCTTCTCAACCCGCGTCGCGAAGGATTGAACCGCATCTATTCCCGGCGCGACCGGGCACGGCTGAAGCTCGTCCTGATGGGTAAGAAGGTCGGTTTCTCGCTGGTGGAGATCAAAGAAATCCTCGATCTCTACGACCTGAAGGATGGCGAAGTTCTGCAGATGCAGGTGGCTCTCGACAAGTTCGAGGGACAGGTTGCCATCCTGAAGCGGCAGAAAGAAGAGATCGAGCACGCGATCGACGAATTGTCTCAAACGATGGATTCAGTACGCCAGATCCTGACGCAGAAGCAGGACGAGCAGAAGCAGGCCGGAGAGGCCGCGTAAGTCTTAGAAGACGTTGCGTCATGCAAAGAAACCCGCACATTTCCGCGGGGTCAGGGGTGTGTGGGCGCTTGTCACTGACGAATTCAGACGATAATGGAAGGTCGACCTAGCTGACGTTTACGTAAGGGTAAGCTCTCCTATGCCGACCTATTCCGCTCCTGTTCGCGATACGCTTTTCGTCCTCAACGACGTGCTTGGAATTGGCCGTCTTTCGAACCTTCCCGGATTCGCCGATGCCAGCGGTGAAGTCATGGAAGCGGTTCTGGAAGAGGGCGGCAAATTTTGTCGCGAAGTGCTCGCGCCCCTCAATCAGGTGGGCGACCGCGAAGGCTGCACGCGTCACGACGACGGCCGCGTGACGACGCCTTCCGGCTTCAAGGATGCCTACCGCCTTTATGCCGACGGCGGCTGGGTGGGACTGGCGGCAGATCCCGATTATGGCGGCCAGGGCCTGCCTTTCGTCATCGCCACGGCCGTCGGCGAATTTCAGGCCTCGGCCAATATGGCGTGGTCGATGTATCCGGGCCTTGCCCAGGGCGCCATCGCCGCCCTTTCCGCGCATGGCAGCGACAGCCAGAAGAGCGAGTATCTGCCGCGCCTGATCGCTGGCGAATGGCTTGCCACGATGAACCTGACGGAGCCACATTGCGGCACCGATCTCGGCCTCATCCGCACCAAGGCCGTGCCGCAGGACGACGGCAGCTACCGCTTGAGCGGCCAGAAGATCTTCATCTCCGGCGGTGAGCATGATCTCACGCCCAATATCGTGCACCTCGTGCTGGCGCGCATCGAAGGTGCCCCCGCCGGCGTCAAAGGCCTCTCGCTCTTCCTGGTGCCGAAGCGCCTGCCGGATGCGGACGGCGCACCCGGCGAGGCGAACGGCGTCACCTGCGGTGCGATCGAAGAAAAGATGGGCATTCACGGCAATGCCACCTGCGTCATGAATTATGACGCGGCCAAGGGCTGGCTTGTCGGCGAAGCCCATAAGGGCCTCAAAGCGATGTTCACGATGATGAACGAGGCGCGGCTCGGCGTCGGCCTGCAGGGACTGGCGCAGTCGGAAATCGCCTATCAGAATGCCGCCACCTATGCGCGCGACCGGCGCCAGGGGCGCGCCCTGTCGAAGAAGAACGGAGCCGCCGGCGAGCCCGCATCCGCCGCCGACCCGATCATCGTGCATCCCGACATCCGCCGGATCCTGATGTCGGTGCGCGTCTTCAACGAGGCGGCGCGCGCGCTCATGCTCGACACCTCGCTCAAGTCCGATATCGCCACCCGCAGTCCCGATCCCGCCGCCCGGCAGGCGGCGGAAGATTGGCTCGCGCTCGTCACACCGGTGATCAAGGGCGTCTTTACCGATCGCGGCTTTGAAAACGCCGTCGCCGCGCAGCAGGTCTATGGCGGCCATGGCTATATCGCGGAATGGGGCATGGAGCAGTTCGTGCGCGATGCGCGCATCGCCATGATCTACGAAGGTGCCAACGGCATCCAGGCGCTCGATCTCGTCGGGCGCAAGCTGCCCGCCGACAATGGGCGCGCCATCACAGCATTCCTGACCGAGATCGCGACCTTCCTCGCCGAGAACGCGGAGGACGCCACGCTTGCGCCGCTCGTCCCTGCCCTGAAGGAGGGGCTCGACCATCTGCAAAAGGCGACGATGTGGCTCGCCAAGAACGGCATGCAGGACCCGGACAATGCGGGCGCCGGCTCCACCGATTACATGCACCTCTTCGGTCTTGTCGCGCTCGGCTATATGTGGGCGAAAATGGCGCAAGCGGCCGGCAGAGCACTCGCCGCAGGCGCGACGGAGGATCAGAGCTTCTACGAAAACAAGCTTCTCTTCGCCCGCTATTACATGGAACGGGCGATGCCGGAGACCGGAACACGCCTCAGACGGATCGCCACGGGCGCCGAGACGACGATGGCGCTGCCGGCAGAGGCTTTTTGAGGCCTCGCAGACGTCAAAACCAAACAGAACATTGTATCTGCGGAGCCCTCACCGCGGATCGCCAGGGCAGGAGAGAACATGTCTGAAGCTTATATCTTTGACCATGTGCGCACGCCGCGCGGCCGCGGCAAGAAGGACGGAGCGCTGCACACCGTGCCGACGGTGCGGCTTGCGGCAACCGCACTTGAGGCCGTGCGCGAGCGCAACGGGCTCGATACGAGCCTCATCGACGATGTGATCCTCGGCTGCGTCGATCCGGTCGGCGAAGCGGGCGGCAATATCGGGCGCGCCGCGGTTTTCGCCGCCGATTACCACCAGTCGGTTCCCGGCATGCAGATCAATCGCTTCTGTGCGTCCGGTCTCGACGCGGTCAACATGGCGGCGGGCCAGGTCGTCACCGGTCACCATGATCTCGTCGTCGCCGGCGGCGTGGAATCGATGTCACGTGTCGGGCTCGGCGCCTCGGGTGGTGCCTGGGCCGTCGATCCGCAGGTCGCCGTGCCCGCCTATTTCATGCCGCAAGGCGTCTCTGCCGACCTCATCGCGACCAAATACGGCTTCACCCGCGACGATTGCGATGCCTATGCGGTGGAAAGCCAGAAGCGCGCCCATGCCGCCTGGGAAGAAGGCCGTTTCAAGCGCTCGATCGCACCGGTCAAAGACCCGACCGGGCTGCCGCTGCTCGAACGCGACGAGCATCCAAGGCCCGAAACGGACATGCAGTCTCTCGGCTCCCTCAAGCCGTCCTTTGCGGGCGTCGGGGAGATGGGCGGCTTCGATGCCGTCGCCATCCAGGCCCATCCGGAAGTCGAAAAGCTCCGCCACGTCCACCACGCCGGCAATTCCTCCGGCATCGTCGATGGCGCGGCCGCCGTCCTCATCGGCAATGAACAGGGCGGCAAGGCCGCCGGTCTCAAGCCGCGCGCAAAAATCCGCGCCTTCGCCAATATCGGTTCAGAACCCGCTCTGATGCTGACCGGGCCGGTCGATGTGACCGAAAAGCTCCTGAAGCGCTCCGGCATGCAGTTTTCCGACATCGATCTCGTGGAGATCAACGAAGCCTTCGCCTCCGTCGTGCTGCGCTACATCCAGGCCTTCGATCTCGATCCGCAAACGGTCAACGTCAATGGCGGAGCGATCGCCATGGGCCACCCGCTCGGCGCGACGGGTGCGATGATCCTCGGGACGGTACTCGACGAATTGGAGCGGCGCGATCTCAACACCGCCCTCGTCACGCTTTGCATCGGAGCCGGCATGGGCACCGCGACGATCATCGAAAGGGTCTGAGCCATGCCGAAAATCGACATCGATCAGATCCCCGATGTCAATTCCACCGGCTATCCGGCACCCTACGACGCGCTGGTGGCCGGCCGCTTCCGCAAGCGCCTCGGCAATGCCGGCGGTCTCGACCAATTCGGCGTCAATCTCTGCCGTCTTCAAGCCGGCGCCGCCTCGTCCCAGCGCCACTGGCACACGGGGGAAGACGAGTTCGTCTTCATTATCGAGGGTGAAGCGGTGCTCGTCGAAGACGGCGGAGAGACGATCCTGAAGTCGGGAGACGCCGCCACTTTCAAGGCGGGTGTTGCGAACGGCCATCATCTCATCAACCGCAGCGACAGAGACGCGCTCTTGCTGGAAGTCGGAACACGCTCCGGGGCCGACATCGTGACCTATCCCGACATCGATTTGCACTCCGTCACCGGCGAAGGTGCGCCCGGCTACACGCATAAGGACGGCACGCCTTACGAGCGCGCCTGAGCCTGGGGAGAAACAAACAATGACCTACGAGAATTTCACCTGCGAAACGGGTGACGACGGGATCGCTCTCGTCACCTGGAACATGCCGAACCGCTCCATGAACGTCTTCACGGAGACGGTGATGGAGGAGCTTGCCGCAATCGTGGACTGGGCGGTGGCCGAAGACGCCGTGAAGGGCGTCGTCATCACCTCGGCGAAAAAGGATTTCACCGGCGGCGCCGATATCAACATGCTCTCCGACCTGCTCGGCACGTTCGAAGCCAAGAAGGCGGAGAACCCGCAGGCGGCCACGGCCGAGCTGCTTGAGCGCGCCTCGCGCATGTCGCGCCTCTATCGCCGGATCGAGACCTGCGGCAAGCCGTTCGTCGCCGCCGTTGCCGGCACCTGCATGGGCGGGGGGACAGAGTTGATGCTCGCCTGCCATGGCCGCGTCGTTGCTGAAAACGCCAAGATCGGGCTGCCGGAAGTCAAGATCGGCATCTTTCCGGGCGCCGGCGGCACGCAGCGCGTGATGCGCATGGCAGATACCGTCGCGGGCCTGCAATTTCTTCTGCGCGGCAACACGCTCAAGGCCGAGGCCGCCAGATCGATGGGTCTCGTCGAAAAGGTTGCGCCTGAAAGCGAGCTCGTCGAGGCCGCCAAGGCCATGCTGAGCGCGGGCGTGTCGCCTGTGAAACCTTGGGATCAGGAAGGTTACAAGCCGCGTGGCGCGACCGCCGTCTGGACACCGGGCGGCTTCCAGTTCTGGCCTGCCGCAAACGGCCTCTACCGCAAAGAAACCCAGAACAATTACCCTGGCGCCCGGGCGATCATGCAGGCCGTCTTCGAGGGCGTGCAACTGCCGATGGACCTCGCGCTTCAGGTCGAGAGCCGCTACTTCGCGAAGACGCTGCAGACCAAGGAAGCGCAGGCGATGATGCGCTCGCTCTTCGTCTCGCTGCAGGCGCTCAACAAGGGGGCCCGCCGTCCGGCCGACTTGCCGGCAAGCGACTTGAAGCGCGTCGGCGTTCTCGGCGCCGGCTTCATGGGGGCGGGCATCGCCTATGTCACGGCGCGCGCCGGCATGGGGGTCGCGCTCATCGATCGCGACCAGGAGACGGCGGAGAAGGGAAAGCTGCATTGCGCGGGCCTTCTCGAAAAGGAAGTGGCGCGCGGGCGCATGAGCGAAGAAGCCGCTGCTGGCATTCTTGACCGCATCGTCGCAACGCCCGATTACGCCGCGCTCGCCGATGCCGATCTCGTCATCGAGGCCGTCTTCGAAGACCGCAAGGTCAAGGCCGAGGTGACGGAGAAAGTGAAGGCGCATCTGCCGGAAGGCGCTGTCTTCGCATCCAACACCTCGACGCTGCCGATCACCTCGCTTGCCAGGAACTGGCGCTCGGAAGAGGAGTTCGTCGGCATCCACTTCTTCTCTCCCGTCGACAAGATGCAGCTCGTCGAGGTGATCCTCGGCGAAAAGACCGGTGACAAGGCGCTCGCCGTCGCCCTCGATTATGTGCGGGCGATCCGCAAGACGCCGATCGTGGTCAACGATTCGCGCGGCTTCTACGCCAATCGCTGCGTCACCGCCTATCTCCTCGAAGGCCATCTCATGCTTCTGGAAGGCGTGCCGCCGGCGATGGTGGAAAACGCCGGCAAGATGGCAGGCATGCCCGTCGGGCCGTTGTCACTCACCGACGAGGTCGGCGTCGATCTCGCCTGGAAGATCGTCAAGGCGACGGAGGCCGATCTCGGCGAAGGCGCCGTCTCGGCCGAGCAGAAGCGCCTCTTGTCGGAGATGGTGGAAAGCCGCGAACGCTTCGGCCGCAAGAACGGCAAGGGCTTCTATGATTACGCCGGCAAGGACAAGCACCTGTGGCCGGGGCTTTCCGAGATCGTGACACCGAAATCGGCGGACGGCTTCGATTTCGCGGAGTTGAAGGAACGCCTTCTCGTCACGCAGGCGCTCGAAGCGGCCCGTACCGTCGAAGAAGGCGTAATCGAGGATCCGCGCGAGGCCGATCTCGGCTCGATCCTTGGCTTCGGCTTTGCACCCTTCACCGGCGGAACGCTCTCTTATATCGACTTCATGGGTCTCAAGGAGTTCGTCGCGAAGGCGGAGAGGCTCGCCGAGAGATACGGGCCACGCTTCAAACCGAACGCGCTTTTGAAAGAGATGGCGGAAAAGGGCGAGACGTTTTACGGCCGCTTCGGCAGGACGGACGAGCGCGAAAGGGCGGCCTAGGGTCGATGTCTAGCTGATGTATGTTTGGGGTAGACTTCTGAAGTTGGGGCTTTCGGGAACGAAGGCCCCTCTTCCCGTTCCGTTCGGTGTCTCGGAATTGTCGTTTCTCACCTGGCCGTGGGATTGCGACACCAATCTCCATATCACCAACGGTCGCTATCTGATGCTGGCCGATATCGGCCGCTTCGATCTCTTCCGCCGCTTTGGCCTGTGGGACGAGGCGATGAAACGTGGCTGGGCACCGATGCTCGGCGGCGTCAACATCGTCTTCCGGCGCGAAATCCGTATGTGGCAGCGCTTTCAGCTCACCTCGCGCATCGTCACCTGGGAGGGAACGAGCGTCGTCGGCGAGCACCGTTTCGTCCTCGGCGACAAGGGTGAGGGGCAGGTTGCCGCCCAGGCACTGACCTGGGGCGGCATCTATGACCGCAAGGGCAAACGCTTCGTACCGCCGGAGGAAATGTTCCAAATCCTCGGGATTACGGCCGAGCCGCCGGAGCCCGACGAGAACGTCGCCGCCTTCCTGGCCGCGCAGCGCACCCTGCGAGAGCGTGTCAAGGCTGGGTGAAAACGCTTTGCCAGCCGGAAGAAAGCCCGAGACACAAGAAAAACCCTCGTGCCGGCCGCCGGCACAGTTGTGCTTCTGCCCGATTAAGGACTATATTCCTTAATCACGCGCAGGGCGGGAGCGCCCCACGATCATGGTCTGGACACACGCCACCGTTTGGGGCGCCATCGATGCGCTCGCCAGCCGCCACGGTCTCACTGTGTCTGGGCTGGCGCGCAAGGCCGGCCTCGACCCGACGGCCTTCAACCGTTCCAAGAGATGCAGTGCCGATGGGCGGCCCCGCTGGCCCTCGACAGAATCCATCGCCAAAATTCTGACGGCGACCGGAGCCTCGCTCGAGGAATTCGTCGGCCTCGTAGAGACGCGCACGCGCTATGGCGGCCGGGCCGCTGACGTACGCTTGCCGGCTCCGGCGCAGGTGCCGCTTCTCGGCCTTGCCCAGGCCGGTGCGGGAGGCTTCTTCGACGATGGTGGTTTTCCCGTCGGCCAGGGCTGGGACGAGATCGACCTGCCGGTGGCCGACAGCGAAGGCTCCTATGCGCTCGAAGTCAGCGGCGATTCCATGCTGCCGCTTTACCGCAACGGCGATGTCATCATCGTCTCCCCGACCTCGCAATTGCGGCCGGGGGACCGGGTCGTGCTGAAGACGACGGAGGGCGAGGTGATGGCCAAGACCCTGCAACGGCAGACGACGGACGCCGTCGAATTGCATTCGCTCAATCCGGAGCACCCCGACCGGGTGGTGCCGCTGACCGAGATCGAGTGGATCGCACGCATCATCTGGGCGAGCCAATAAAATTCGGCCGCCCCAGATGCGCGCCCTGACCCTCCTCAGCCTTCTTCTCGTCGTCGGGCTCGTTTTCGGGCTTTTTGCGCTTCCCTCGCCTGCCCCCGATGACGGCACCGAGGACCCATCAGTCGCTCCGCAAACGGCAGCGCCGCCGGCACTCCCCCAAGAGGTCGAGCCCGCGACGCGCAATGTTACCCCGCGCGGCATGACACTTGGTCCCAAGGTGAGCGGGCCGCTTCTGCGCGTGGAGCCGCCGGAGCCTGTACGCACCCGCGCAGACGAGGCGGAGCAGCAGGGGGAGCAAAAGACCGCGCCAACGGAAAGAACCGAGCGCCTCTTCCGCCCCGTCGTTGCCGGCCTCGGCAAGATCGAAAGCGGCGAACACAGCGTCAGGCTCGCGGGGATCGAGCCGCTCGCGCCCGATGCGAGCTGCGGCAAGCCGGCCTGGCCGTGCGGCATGATGGGACGCTCGGCGCTGCGGCGCCTCATCCGGGCGCGCGCCATCGACTGCACGATCCCGGCGGGGGCGGAGACACTGCCAGAGACGACATCATGCCGGCTCAGCGATATCGATCTTGGCGAATGGCTGGTGAGCCAAGGCTGGGCGAAGGCCACCGCGGCCCGCTATCAAGACGCGGAAACGGCGGCGAAACGCGACAAGCGGGGCCAGTGGAGTGCGCAAAGACCAGGCTTCACACCCGACGCGGAGAAGACTGCGCCATTCTCCTCCGACCTCCCCTCAAGCTCACCTCTTTGACCGGGCGTCTTCCCGACAGGCGCCCCTCAGACGCGAAAATGCTTGGAGAGCTTGAGTGCCTGGCCCTGGTAATTGGAGCCGAGCCCCGCGCCATAAAGCGCCTTGGGTAGCGCCGCCATGCGCTCATAGACGAGACGGCCAACCGTCTGCCCGTGTTCCAGGATGAACGGCACCTCCCGGCTCCTCACCTCCAGCACCGCCCGGCTGCCGCGGCCGCCCGCCGTATCGTCGCCGAAGCCCGGATCGAAAAAGCCCGCGTAATGCACACGGAATTCGCCGACGAGCGGATCGAAAGGCACCATCTCCGCCGCCGTCTCCGCGGGCACATGCACGGCTTCGCGCGAGGCCAGGATATAGAACTGATCGGGATCGAGGATCAGGCCCGCTTTGTCGCTCGGCCGCAAGGGCTCCCAGAAATCGGCAACCTCATAGGCGTCCGGACGGTCGACATCGATGACGCCGGTGTGTCGCTTACCGCGATAGCCGATGAGGCCATCCTCGCCGCCGGCAAGATCGACGGAGAGAACGAGACCTTCGAAAAAGCGCGGGTCGCTCGACACGAAGGAGGTTGTCTGCAGCGTGCCAAGCTCCTCGTCAGAAAGGCGCGCATGGCCGCGGCGGAAGCGGATCTGTGCCAGACGCGAGCCGGTGCGGACGAGAACCGGGAATGTGCGCGGCGAGATCTCCAGATAAAGCGGTCCACGGTAGCCCGCCGGGATCTGGTCGAACGCGTCGCCATTGTCGGCGATCACCCGCGTGAAGACGTCGAGCCGGCCGGTCGAGCTTTTCGGATTGGCGCTCGCGGCGACCTCTTGCGGCAACGCCAGGGATTCCAGCAACGGCACGATATAGACGCAGCCGGTTTCAAGAACGGCACCGCCGGTGATGTCGAAGGCGTGCAGCTTGAAGCGGTCGAGCTTTTCCTCCACCGCGCAATCGCGCCCGGGCAGGAAGCTCGCGCGCACACGATAGGCTGTCTCACCGAGGCGTAGATCAAGACTCGCCGGCTGCACCTGTCGAGCATCGGGGGGCGTGGCGAGATCGATTTCGCCTACCGCGATCATCGCTTCGATCGCGCTGTCGGGCAAAATGCCGTCGCTGTTTTCTTTTGCGTTCATGCCCCTCGGTTAGCCGAAGCCAAGGGCCACGCCAAGTCGGCAGTTTCCGCCCCCTCTTCACTGTGGTCGCGCCTTTTGCCGCCGTCTGACGCATTCCAGCATCGCAGTCTTTCCTCAAGTGCAGCATTGACGTCGACCAAGTCGAAGAGTAATCGGCCCGAGGACTTCGTGGTGATTTGGCCGGCCGGCTTGCAGCCACGTAAAACAACTCGCTAAAAGGTCGGGGCGCATTCGACCCGGTCTGGCGGCGGCCCGGCCGGGTTTTCGTTTGCTTGAAGGCAGGAATGCGCTGTGACAGACAAAAAGTCTCTTCGCCCCGCCACGCAGCTCGTGCATGGCGGCACCACAAGATCTCAGTTTTCTGAAACCTCCGAGGCACTCTTCCTTACGCAGGGTTTCGTCTATCCGAGCGCGGAAGCTGCCGAAGCGCGCTTCAACGGCGACGATCCTGGTTACGTCTATTCGCGCTACGCGAATCCGACGGTTGCGATGTTCGAGGAGCGCATGGCGCTTCTGGAGGGCGCGGAAGCGGCGAAGGCAACGGCCTCCGGCATGGCCGCAGTGACGGCGGCACTCCTCGCCGACATCGAAGCCGGCGATCATGTGGTCGCCTCGCGCGCGCTTTTCGGCTCCTGTCTTTACATCGTGTCGCAGCTTCTGCCGCGTTTCGGCGTCACCTCAACACTCGTCGACGGCTCCAACCTCGATGAATGGCGGGCCGCGGTCACGCCCAAGACCAAGGCGCTGTTCCTCGAAAGCCCGGCCAATCCGACGATGGAGCTCGTCGATATCGCCGCCGTTGCGGAAATCGGCCGCAGCGTCGGTGCCCGTCTCGTCGTCGACAATGTCTTCGCGACGCCGATCTTCCAGAAGCCGCTCGAACTCGGCGCCCATACCGTCGTCTATTCCGCCACCAAGCATATCGACGGCCAGGGCCGCTGCCTCGGCGGGGTGGTTCTGTCGAGTGCCGAATGGGTGGAGGAAAAGCTCCTGCCCTTCGTCAAGCATACCGGCCCGGCGCTCAGCCCATTCAACGCCTGGGTGCTTCTGAAATCGCTCGAAACGCTGGAACTGCGCGTGCGACGCCAGGCGGAAACGGCGGCAAAACTCGCCGAGATCATCGGCTCGCATGCGGCCGTTGCCCGTGTCCTTTATCCCGGCCATCCGGACCACCCGCAGGCCGAACTCGCCCGCCGGCAGATGAGTGGCGGCGGCACGATGATCGCCATCGACATGAAGGGCGGCAAGGACGCGGCCTTCCGGCTCGCCAACGCACTGCAGATCGTCAGCCTCTCCAACAATCTCGGCGATGCCAAGAGCCTCATCACCCACCCGGCGACGACGACGCACCAGAACGTCGCGGAAGAGGTGCGGCGCGAGCTCGGCATCACCGAGGGCATGCTGCGCTTTTCCGTCGGGCTCGAAGATCCCGAAGACCTCGCAGAAGACGTAGCCCAGGCGCTCGACGCGGCGCTCTGAACGGCTCTCGCATCAGAAGGTGCGCCAACCGACCAGAATGCGTGAGGTCGTCGTCACGGCGCAAAGCGCCGCAAACAGGTAGGCGAGAGGCGAAAAAAACGCGGGAAACAGGCAGAAGGCGAGGAAGAAGATCACCGTCTCCGCGCCTTCCATGAGCCCGGTCGTGAAATAAAGCGACTTCACGCCGCGCTGGTCCGTCGTGATTTTCTTCTTTTCCGCCATCACGGCGAAGGCGAGAAAGCTCGCGCCGTTGACGTAAAAGGCGAGAAGCAGGATCGCGGCCGCAAGTGCGTTGGCGTCCGGATCGGCGAGCGCGAAGGCGGCGGGGACGAGGCCGTAAAAGGCAAAATCGAGCGTGATGTCGAGAAAGCCGCCGCGATCGCTGAGCGCAGTCGCACGTGCCACGGCGCCGTCGAGCCCATCGGCAAGGCGGCCCAAGAGAATGAGAACGAAGGCGAGTGCATAGGCCTCGACGACGATTGCGCCAGCTGAGAGCAGGGCGAGACCGAACCCTGCCAACGTCACCTGATCGGCGGTGACACCGCGGCCGGCGAGCATCCGGCCGAGAGAGTTCAACCCGGGTTCAATCTGCTTGCGGATAAGCCCGTCGAGCATCTCCCGCCTCCTCGCGGTCTTGTTCGCTGACGCTCGCTCCTCTAGCGGTCCTGTCAGCAAGACACTATGAACGATTGCAAACGACCTCGTGATTGGCGCGCCGTCTTGCCGAGACTTTTCCTCTTTCTCGCAATCCTTTTCACCGCCACGGCCGGTGCGGCGAAAGCCGAAGAACCGGTGATCCCCAATTTCTGGGATCCGCGATCCCGCATCGAACGGCCCAATATGGATGCGGTCGGCGCGATCCGCTTTCTCGTCACGGACGATTTCGCGCCGTTCTCGTTTCGCGACCGGCACGGAGACCTGGTCGGCTTCGACATAGATCTGATCCGGGCCATGTGCGAGGCGCTCGAGGTCCAATGCGCGGTGCAATCGCGCCCGTATGAGACACTGGAGACAGCGCTTCGGGACAAGGAGGGCGATGCCATCATGGCCGGGCTTTCGCCCGACCCGGAAGGCGAGGATCCGCTTCTCGCCACACGCCCCTATCTCAAGATACCGGCACGCTTCGTCACGCTGAAGGAGACGGAGTTCGAACCCGACAGCGACAGTGACGGCTTCGTCGGCGTCGTCTGCCACAGCGCGCATCAGGCCTTTCTGGAAGATTATTTCCCGAAGGCGCGTGTCGCCTGCTACCAAAACCCGGCCGCCGCTCTGCAGTCCTTGCAGGAAAAGCGCCTGACCGCCGTCTTTGGGGATGCGCTCAGTCTCGCCTTCTGGCTGCATGGCGCAGGATCAAAAGATTGCTGCCGCTTCGCGGGCGGGCCTTATCTCAACGATGCCTATTTCGGCGACGGGCTGCAGATCGCCGTGCGGCCACAAGAGCACGAGCTCAAGAGCGCCCTCGATTACGCCCTGCGCGAGACCTATCGCAACGGCACCTATGCCGAACTCTATCTGCGTTATTTTCCCGTCGGTCTGTTCTGAGCCGGGGCCTCAGGCGCCGCGCCGGAAGGGATAGAGAAGCGACCAGAGGAAGCGCGCCGGCGCGCCATCCTGGTGCGGCTTGAGGCCCAGACGCATGCCAACCTGCCCGGCCTCGGGATCCTGCGTATAGACGCGGAAGAGCCGGTCCCAGACGGAAAAATTGAAGCCGTAATTGCTGTCGGTTTCACGCCGCTCCACCGAATGGTGGATGCGGTGCATGTCCGGCGTCACGATCAGGAAGCGCAGCGCCCGGTCGACGCGGTCTGGCAGGCGGACGTTCGAATGATTGAACATCGCCGCGCCATTCAGAACGATCTCGAAAAGAAGAACCGACAGGACCGGCGCGCCGATGAGAACGACGAAGGCCGCCTTCAGGCACATGGAGATGAGGATCTCGATCGGATGAAAACGCAGCGCCGTCGTCACGTCGACATCGACGTCGGCGTGATGCACGCGGTGGACGCGCCACAGGATCGGGATCTTGTGAAAGGCGACATGCTCCGCCCAGACGGTGAAATCGAGCAGAATGAACGCAAGGACGCCGGCAAAAATCGGATCGAGGCCGAGCGTTCGAAACAGCCCAAAACCCTGCGCTTCGGCAAAGATGGCGGCGCCGACCGCCGCCATCGGAAAGATCACCCGCAGGACCGCGACATCGACGAGAAGGACCGCAAGATTCGTCGCCCAGCGCCGGCTCTTGAGCGGATGCGCTTTACGACGCGGATAAGCGAGCTCAAATGCCGCCATCGCGCCGAAAATGCCGAAGAAGGCGAGAAGCCGAATACCGGCTTCGGAAAAGAGAAATCCGAAACTCATCACGCCTCGTCAGATGGCCCTGGCCGCTTCGCGGCCTTAAACGCGACGGTAGCGGGCCGTAGCCGAACGCTCCAGGGCCGCCGCCGTCAATTTGTCGATAGCGAGCCGGTCGCGCAGCAGGCTGAGAAAGCGCAACTCCTCCTGGGGCAGATCGAGATCGGCCACCGCCACTTCGACAGCCATGGCGTAAAGCGTGTCGTAGAGCTTCTCAGGCACCGCGTCTTCGAGCAGCGACATCATGTTTTCGAGCCCGTCCGCCCCGGCGAGGATTTCGGCAGCGGTGCGCGACACATCCGGCAGGCGGTCGCTGTCGAAGCCTGAAAAGACCGGCAGAGAGCGCGTCAGATTGCCGATCGTCATGAGTTCGGGATCAGCCATATGGCCGTCCACGGCCGAGACCGTGACCATGGCGTAGACGAGGGCATCCTGGGTGGAAACCGTTTGCGGCATTCTGGGCTCCTTGGCCGGCTGCTACTGCCGCGTAGCTATGTTCGCCCACGCCCCTTCGCAAGCTGGCCTGCGCCTCGACGGCACGCTTTCCTTGCGCTAGAGCTGCGCTCCCAGATTGCGGCACCGGCTCATGACGACCCGGCATCGCCCACAATCGCTCAACCACCAGGATGAAAAATGTCTGCCCAATCTCTGCCCGAAGAATGGCTCGCAGCCGCACAAGTCTCGAAGGCCTGGCCTTTCGAGGAAGCGCGCAAGCTGATCGATCGGCTGGAGAAACGTGGCGGAGACAAACGCGAAATCCTGTTTGAGACCGGTTACGGCCCTTCCGGCCTGCCGCATATCGGCACCTTTGGTGAGGTGGCGCGCACGACGATGGTGCGCCACGCCTTCAGCGTCCTGACGAAAGACAGCGTGCCGACCCGCCTCCTCTGCTTTTCCGACGACATGGACGGCCTCCGGAAAGTGCCGGAGAACGTGCCGAATCGGGAGATGATGGAGTCGCATCTCGGCAAGCCGCTGACGGAGGTGCCCGACCCGTTCTCCAACGAGTACGACAGCTTCGGACGGGCGAATAATGCGCGGCTGCGCGCCTTTCTCGACACATTCGGCTTCGAGTACGAATTCGCCTCGGCGACGGATTATTACAAGAGCGGCCGCTTCGACGAGACGCTTCTCAAGATGCTCGCCGTCTACGAGAAAGTGCGGGCGATCATTCTGCCGACGCTGGGCGAGGAGCGGCGCGCCACCTATTCGCCGTTTCTGCCGATCTGCCCGCGGACCGGCATCGTCCTGCAGGTGCCGACGATTGCGCGCAACCCTGAGGCCGGCACCATCACCTATCTCGATCCGGAGACGAAAGAGGAGGTGACGGTGGGCGTGACCGGCGGCCAGGTGAAGTGCCAGTGGAAGGCCGACTGGGCGCTCCGCTGGACGGCGCTCGGCGTCGACTACGAGATGGCCGGCAAGGATCTCATCGATTCCGTCCGCCTCTCCTCGCAGATCTGCCGCGCGCTCGGCGGCAATCCGCCCGAGGGCTTCAATTACGAGCTCTTCCTCGACGAGAACGGCGAAAAAATCTCAAAGTCGCGCGGCAACGGGCTCACCATCGACGAGTGGCTCGCCTATGCCTCGCCGGAGAGCCTCGCGCTCTACATGTTCCAGAAGCCGCGCTCAGCGAAGCGGCTTTATTTCGACGTCATCCCGCGGGCGGTCGATGAATATTTCTCGCATCTTGCCGCTTATGACACGCAGGCGCCGGAGCAGAAGATCGTCAATCCGGTCTGGCACATCCATTCCGGAAAGCCGCCGGAAGTCGAGATGCCGGTTTCGTTCGCCATGCTCCTCAACCTCGTCTCGGCATCGAATTCCGAAGATGCCCGTGTTCTCTGGGGCTTCATCTCCCGCTATGCCCCGGGGGCTAGCGCGGAAAGCCATCCAGCACTTAACGAGCTCGTCGGCTACGCGATCCGCTACTACAACGATTTCGTCAAACCGACGAAAAGCTTCCGCGCACCGAGCGACACCGAGAAAGCCGCTCTGGCCGATCTCGACCAGCGTCTTACGGCGCTGCCGGACAACGCCAGTGGCGAGGAGATCCAAAACGAGGTCTATGCCGTCGGTAAGGCGCACGATTTCGGCAATCTCCGCGACTGGTTTCAGGCGCTCTACCAGGTGCTTCTCGGCCAGGACCAGGGGCCACGCTTCGGCTCCTTCGTGGCGCTTTACGGCATCGGTGAGACACGGGCGCTGATTGCAAAGGCTCTCGAAGGCAAACTCGCCGCGTGAGCGGCCGGCCGGCGCGCGGCCTCTGGTCGTCTCGACCATCGCGGCGCGCCGTGCCTCTTCAGAGAAAATGCGACGGCCCCTCCGATCCTGCTTGACGGGAGGGCCGGCCGCGGCCAATTTGCGACCCGGCCGCGGGCGTAGTTCAGTGGTAGAACGTCAGCTTCCCAAGCTGAATGTCGTCGGTTCGATCCCGATCGCCCGCTCCAATCCTCCTCTCGCTTCCTGAGATCTCCGGACGCCTCACGGCTTGTTGAGGCCCGCGCCTTTGCGGGCCGGCGCGGTGACGCCAGATAGAGGTGATGGACGATCTCAGAACACCCCCCTTGAGCCGGCGCGCGCTTCTCTCCGGCGGCGCGGCACTCGCTCTCGCCTCCGCCCTGCCGGTCACGCCTTCACAGGCGCAGGTGGCTGAGCCCGGTAAGCGAAAAATCCCCTCCAGCGGCGAGATGATCCCGGCTGTTGGCCTTGGCACCTGGATCACCTTCAATGTCGGCAACGATCCGGTGCTTCTCGACCGCAGCGCGCAGGTGATGGAGGCCTTCTTCGACAGCGGCGGACGGGTGATCGATTCCTCGCCGATGTACGGCTCCTCGCAGGACACGCTCGGCTATGGCTTGTCGAAGCTCGGCCGACCGGAGGGACTTCTTGCGGCCGACAAGGTGTGGACATCCTCGGCGGAAGACGGCCCGGAGCAGATCGAACGATCGCGACGCAAATGGAACGTACCGCGCTTTTCGCTCATGCAGGTGCACAATCTGCGCGCCTGGGAGGCGCATCTGCCGATGCTTTTCGACAAGAAAGACGGCGGCGAGATCGACTATGTCGGCATCACCACGTCGGAAGGCCGGCGCCACGATCTCTTCGAGGAGGTGATGGCGAACCAGCCGCTCGACTTCGTGCAGATCAGCTACAACGTGCTCGACCGGGAGGTGGAGGAACGCATCCTGCCCTTGACGCGCGAGCGCGGCATCGCTGTCATCGTCAACCGGCCGTTCCGCCAGGGTTCTCTGACACGCCGGCTCGAAGGCAGGCCATTGCCGGATTTCGCCGCGGAGATCGGCGCCTCGAGCTGGGCGCAGTTCATCCTGAAATTCATCCTCTCGCATCCGGCCGTCACCGTTGCAATCCCGGCGACGACCGTGCCGGAGCATGCGCGCGAGAACATGGCCGCCGCCTCCGGTCCTCTGCCCGAGCCTGAACTGCGCACAAGGATGTCGGCCCATGTGCGGGACATCCTGTGAGCACATGGTGGAGCTACCGGCCCGCCGATTTCCTGCTCTTTTCCGAAGAGGTTTATTGGCGGCTGTTTGAGCTGCAGAATGCGGCTTTGTGGCCCGCGCAGATCGTGGCGCTCGCCGGCGGCACCCTCATCCTCGTCCTGGCGCTTCGGCAACGCCCATGGTCCGGCCCGATCGCCGGCGTCCTGCTCGCCGCCGCGTGGGTCTCCGTCACCGCCTTGTTCCTCTGGCAACGCTATCAGCCGATCAACTGGGCGGCTCTCTATGCGATCCCGCCGTTCCTGGCCGAGGCGGCGATCCTTCTCTTCGCTTTCGCACGACGAGAGAGCGCTTTCGCAGGGTCACGCGGCCTTAGATCCGAGCTCGGCGCAGGCCTCTTCGTCTACGCGCTCGCGCTGCACCCTCTCCTGCCGCTTGCGACCGGCCGGCCCCTCGGCCAGGGCGAGATCTTTGCACTCGCCCCGGATCCAACCGCAATTGCCACGCTCGGCATTCTCCTTCTGGCGAGACGGTGCCCATTGATCTCCCTCGCCCTGCCGGTGCCGCTCGTGTGGTGTCTCGCGAGCTGGACCACGCTTCAGACGATCGGCACTTTTGAAGCCTGGATCCCGTTTGCCGCCGCGCTTATCGCCATAATCGGCGCCTTTTTGTCGGAGCGGCGCCGCAAGCGCTGACTTTATCGCAAAGGCCGCTTGCAGACGAAAAAGGCGCGGCCAGGACGCCGCCCCTTCCTGTTGTCGCTTTCGCTGTGTTCAGCCGGCACTCACTTTCGGCTCGCGATCCCAGACGCGCAGCTTGCCGAGGCTCTTCACGAAAGTCTTGGCCTCGCCGGCGTCGGAAAGAGTGACGCAGCCCGCATCCATGTCGGAGGCAATTCCCGCCTTCTCGAACAGCATCTTCGCCGCCTGCGAATAACCGATGAACTTGCAATGCACGAACGCGTCGGAGACGAAATCCTTCGCGGGCGGCATCTTGGCAAGCGCGGTGACCGCATCCTCGGACGTCAGGATCGCCACCGCGTCGTAAAGGACGGAAGGGCCGCCATCGATCTTCTCATCGGCCTCGATCCAGGTGCCGTCGGAGGCTTCGACGCCACCCACCATCGGCGCCACGAATTCGATCATCGCACCCTCGGCCTCGGCAGCCGCTTTCAGGGCTTTCACGAGATCGATGTCGACGCCGTCAGTAACGAGAACGCCGAGCTTGCGGCCGGCAAAGCTCTCCGGACCGTTCAAAACGATTGAGAGCTTGGGCGAAGCCTTGAGCTCCATCTTCGTCGGCATGGCCGCTTCGATCGGCTCCGGCATTGTCTTGAGACGCAGCCCGTCCGCTACCTTTTTCGCCAGTTCCTCATCGACGTTCCTCAGATGAGCGACGATGCGGGCGCGGATTTCAGGCGTCTCCACCTTGGAAAGCTCGAACGTGAAGGCGGAGATGATGTGGCCTTTTTCCACATCGGTCTGCGACAGGTAAAATTGCCGGGCCTGGCTGTAATGATCGGCGAAAGTCTCGGAGCGCACGCGGCCCTTCTCGCCCTCGACGGCTTCCGGATGCGAGGCAAAGCCCGTCTTCGGGTCCTCGCGCGGCCCGCCTTCCTCCCCGCTCCAGGAATTCGGCTCGTAGTTCGCCCGCCCCACCGGATTGTGGAACGCCATGTGGCCGTCCTGCTGGAAGTGATGGAAGGGGCAGCGTGGGGCGTTCACCGGCAGATGCGTGAAATTGGTGGAGCCGAGGCGCGACAGCTGCGTGTCGAGATAAGAGAAGTTGCGCCCCTGCAGGAGTGGGTCATTGGTGAAGTCGATGCCCGGCACGAGATTACCGGTATGGAAGGCAACCTGCTCGGTTTCGGCGAAGAAATTGTCTACGCAGCGGTTCAAGACCATGCGCCCGACCGGCTTCACCGGCACCTCTTCCTCCGGGATGATCTTCGTCGCATCAAGGACGTCGAAATCGAACTTCTCGGCGAAATCCTCGTCGAAGAGCTGCAGGCCGAGCTCCCATTCGGGGTAATCGCCCATCTTGATCGCATCCCACAGGTCGCGGCGATGGAAGTCCGGGTCGGCGCCGTTCAGCTTCAACGCCTCGTTCCAGACGACCGATTGCATGCCCTGCTTCGGCTTCCAGTGGAACTTGACGAAAGTCGATTTGCCCTCGGCATTGACGAAACGGAAGGTGTGGACACCGAAACCTTCCATGAAACGGAAGGAGCGCGGGATCGTGCGATCCGACATGATCCACAGGGCCATGTTGATCGATTCCGGCGTCAGAGAAATGAAGTCCCAGAAATTGTCGTGCGCCGTCTGCGCCTGCGGGAAGCCGCGATCCGGCTCCTGCTTGGCGGAATGGATGAGGTCGGGAAACTTGATGGCGTCCTGGATGAAGAAGACCGGGATGTTGTTGCCGACAATGTCCCAGTTGCCTTCCTTCGTGTAGAATTTCACAGCGAAACCGCGCACGTCGCGGGCGAGATCGGCCGAGCCTTTGTTGCCGGCCACCGTGGAGAAGCGCACGAAGACATCCGTCTTCTCGCTCGGGCGCTGAAAGAGATCGGCCGCAGTGATATCTGACAGGCTCTCGTAGGTCTCGAAATAGCCATGCGCCCCGAAGCCTCTGGCATGCACGACGCGCTCCGGGATCCGCTCATGATCGAAATGGAAGATCTTCTCACGGAAGTGCTGATCTTCCAGAAGCGTCGGCCCGCGGCGCCCGGCTTTCAGTGAGTTCTGATCGTCGGCGACGGGCGCACCCTGCGCCGTGGTCAGCGACGTTCTCTTGCCATTCGCGACCTGATGCACCTCGCCACCCGTGCCGCGCAGCACCTTCTGGTCGGCGAAGTCGACGGGTTTCATATCCTGCTCAGATCTTGCCATGAGACTGTCTCCTCGATGCGGGGCGCGGGATGGCCGATCGGCCATCCGGGGGCGCAACACGAGGCAGAGGCGAGCCGTTCCCTTGGAACAGCGGAGACTTTATTTAGCTGCGAAAGCGAAGCGGCAGGTCAGGCGGCGAGGTGTTCACCGCCCGACATATGTTTCATGTTCAGGTGCTCCCGATCAGGAGCCGACTGTTCAGGCTGCGGCAGCTCGGCCGTCAAGCGTCTCCGCCAGAACCCGCAGCCAATTGCGCACATGGGCGAAGACCAGGAACTCGTTGTGGACGCGCTGCTGCGCGCTCAGGCCAAAGGCGTCCCGATGCTCCTGGTCGAGCAAGAGCTCGGTCAGCGTGCGGGCGATATCGTCGGTGTCGTGGGCATCCTTCACGAGGCGCCCGTCGAGATCCGGTCGGATTTGCTGGCGAAGGCCCGCCGCCGGAGATCCGACGATCGCCGCGCGCTTCCACATCGCCTCAGTCACCGTCAAGCCGAAGCCCTCGCGAACCGAATTCTGCACGACGATATCGGAGCAGCGCTGCAGCGCGTTGACGATGAGTGCGTTGTTCTTGGGCGAGGTCATCGGCAGGGAAATGACGGCGATCGCGTTCTGCAGGTCGGCGTCAAGCGAGAGGTAGGTGTCAATCACTTCTTGCAGCGCCTCCAGACCTTCCGGATCGTCGGTCACCGATTCCGGATCGGGACCGGCGAGCACCAGCCGCGCCAGCTCGAGCGGTCGGCGCTCCTCCTCGCTCAGCGTGTTCGCCTTCAAGGCTTCTTTCATCTTCACAAAGCCCTGCATCAACGGCAGCCAGCCCTTGAGGCGATCCCACCGGGATACCTGCGTGACGATGGGTCGGAAGAGAAGCCCCAGGTCTTCAGGCTCGGTCGCGGGGGCCCATTCGCCGTTCCTCTGCAAGCGTTGCGCACGCTCTTCGAAAGGGGGCGTCAATGTCGGGCCGGTCGCCGTGATCAAACCGCCATTGGCGAGGATGCCGGCCAGCTTATGCACCGGCAGATCCCGGTTCTTGTTGCTCAAAGGATCGATGGAGGGATGGATGATGCTGGCCCGGCCGGCGAGGCAGCGCGGGATATATTCCGGCGCAGTGAAGACGGTGTGGTCGTATTTCACCGCCCATTGCTCGAGAAATTCCCAGGCCGCGATGGTTTCCGGGGTCTCCTCGTCGAGGCCGATATGACAGCGCCAGATCGCGGTCAGGTCCATGCGCTCGCGCAGAAGCGCGCCAGCTCCGAGCGGCTGCGGATCGTGGATGACGAGAACGTCGTTCGGCTTCACGAATTCAGCGAGACGGGCCGCAACCGAATGGCTCACCTTCTCGTAAAGCGCCTGGGCGCCGTTGCCGAGGTCGGGGTCTCCCGCTCCATGGATGAGATTGTGGATCTGCTTGGTCAGACGGAAAAACTCATCCTCGTCGCTTTCCATGACAAGCCAGTTGGCGTCGACGCCGAGCTCGCGCAGCATGGTGATCAACGGCGGCAAAAGCTCCGCAACGCCGCCCCCATGGGCCGTCGAATTGACCATCCAGACACGCCGTCCCTGCAATTTCGGCAGGAGCATTTCAGCTTCGTCGCGGAGGTCGCGCACATCGTTGCTGAGATGCGCGATGCGCTCGTAGTCACTCAGCGAGGCGTGGTGGTTGGAATCGATGAGTTGTGCCATGCCTGTTCTCAAATCCTCATGGGTTCAAAGCCGCAGATGCAAAACCTATGCCGGAGGCTCGATCGGTGAAGATCACACTTTGGCAGGGTGACGAACAAAAGTGCCAGGCGGAGCCTGCGAGCCGAATTTCGTTGACGAACGTCACAGTCGAACGACAGAAACCGTCAAAGAATGCTGGCCGCAGACAAAGCGGCCCTCTGGAGGAACGGAAGCTCAGCTTCCTGGGTGGACGGCTTTTCTAACCATAAGCCGCCTAAGGCTCAACCGGAGGCGAGAAGACCGCTCCACAGAACTTGCGCCTCAAGGCCCGGCTCCTTCGCATCAAGAAGCCGCAGGCGAAGGACGGCTGGAGGTCGCACAGCCTGTCGTTCCGCAAATCGCAGGCCCGGGCCGCCGGGGTCCAAACCATGCCCTTTTGCGCCACAACGCTATGAACCTTGAAGTGCTGAGCCACCTCGCCGCGCCACTTTGGGCATCGGGCCTCATCCCGCGCGCCTTGGACAACCCGTGGGCCGTCTTCTCCCACAGAAACGGGCGGCGCAGCAGCTGGAAGAACGCCTGCCAGGAGGCGAGCGACATCGCCATCCAATAAAACGGAAGAAACGCAATCATCGGCACGAGGTCTGTCCGTCCGACCGATCGCAGGCCGCGGAAGGCCATGGTCGCCGAGGACAGGACGAGCACTGTCACATTGAGAAAATTCGCTGCAAAAAGGCTCCAGGAGAGCAGGCCGTCCGGCTCCGGCATGCCGCGAAAGGCCAACGCCGCAAGAAACCCGACAAGGCATGCAGGCGCGTAGGCCAGAAGTCCGGCAACGCCCATCCCCAGAATGGCCAGAACCGCCATGCGGTCCTTCGCAGTCAGAGCTGGTGCAGACCCCTGCACCGGCCACATGGCGACAAGGAGAGACTGCATCCAACCCTTCACCCAACGACGGCGCTGCCCCATCCATTGCGAAAGCGAAACCGGCGCTTCCTCGAAGGTGCGCGAGGCGATCGTGATGCTGCGATAATGGTAGCGGGCGAGTCTGATTCCGAGGTCGGCATCCTCGGTGACGTTGAAGGGATCCCAGGCGCCGATCCTCTTCAGGACGGCGAGCGGAAAATGATTGGATGTGCCGCCGAGCGGGAGCGGCATGCGCCAATGCGCGAGGGCCGGCAGGAAGACATCGAAATTGGCCGCATATTCGAGCGCAAACAACTTCGAGATGACATTCTCGGTATTGTCGATGGTGAGCCGCGCCTGCACGCAGCCAAGCGCCGGGTCGTCCGCAAAGACGGCGGCCGCCTTACGAAGCTGGTCAGGCTCGGGGCGATCCTCCGCATCGTAGACGACCACGAGGCGCCCCGTCGCGAAAGGCAGGCCGTAGACGAGAGCCTTCGGCTTTGTGCGCGGCTCCTGCGGCGGCACGGCGACGATCTGGTAACGCGGATGGCGAGCATGACGCCTCGCGGCGGCAAGCGTGTCTTCGTCATCGGCCTCGATCAACAGGAGGCATTGCAGCTTCGAGGAGGGATAATCGATGCGATCGAGATGGGAAATGAGGTCAGGCACGATCCCGGCCTCGCGGTAGAGCGGCACAAGGACCGTGTAACTCGGCAAATTTGCATCGCTCAAAGGCCGGGCAGGCCTTTCGGTCGTCTGCAGGAAGGCGATGGCCGATTTGAGAAGCATAGAAAGAAAGAAGAAGGCGCTCAGGAGGATCGCAACGATGCGCCCGAAAGGCAGGGGTGAAACGAGGATGAGAGCGATCAAGGCGAGCGGCGCAGCGCCGATTACGAGCCGTCCTTTGCGCGAGCTGCAGAGAAGCGCCGAAAGCTGCGGCTTTGCACGCGCCAGCCGGTGCGCGGCGCAATAGGCAAGGCCGGCATCGTTGCGCGCCAAAAGACACGCCTGGATCGTCGCCGGATCCGCGATCGCAAAGCGGCCTTTGATCTCGGGCCGCTGCATCAGAAGGCGCTGCAATTCCTCGACCCGGGCCGGCCCTTCCGGTGCGAGCACGAGCATGCGCGCGGGGCCCTTTTCAACGAGCATTCGCCTGGACCTGACGATGGTTTCCGCAGCCGGCGGCAGGGTCTCAGGCAGGAGTGTCACCGGATCGCCCTCGGCGATGAAAGGCAGACCGAGATGGTCGGCAAGAAGCCGCCAGTAGAGAGGGCGCGAAAAGCCCGGCAGGGCCATCAATTCCTGACTGGCCGAGGTTCCCCGCTGTCTTGCGAGCTGTGCCGCAAGAGCGAGCATTCTCGGCGTGAGACAGCGCCCGGCGAGGAAAGCGATATCGGCCGGCAGAGCCGCTCTGTCCGGGCGCTGCAAATCGGCAGGAGATGGAAACAGCGAGGAAGCGCGCGGCGAGCGGGAGACCGCCGGCAACACCCGTCTCGGCGGAACGGACACAGGCTGACGCGACCCGCCACCTGTGCGGCGGATACCCGGATTTTCCCCTTGCAAGCTCGCCCCCCTTCAAGCCCGCCAGAGACACAACTTTAGCACGAGGTTTGCGGTAAACAAATTCTTAACGGCGTCCGTCGCCGAGACGCAAAGAGCTTGCGCTGTGTGACCGGGTCACGCAAAAAGCGCCGCAGAGAATCGGATTGACCATGTATCGCGCCACCACCCGCAATATCACCGTCTCCGTCGCGCCGGAGTTTCTGGAAAAAGAATCCAATCGCGAGGCGGGGCGGTTCTTCTGGGCCTACACGATCGAAATCACCAATGAAGGCCAGGAGCGGGTGCAGCTTTTGCGGCGGCACTGGCAGATCACCGATGCTCTCGGGCGCACGGAAGAGGTTCATGGGCCGGGCGTCGTGGGCGAGCAGCCCGAAATCCCGCCGGGCGAGACTTTTCGCTATACGAGCGGTTGTCCGCTCAGCACGCCTTCAGGGATCATGGTGGGAAGCTACGACATGGTGAGCGAGACCGGCTCCGGCTTCTCGGTCGAAATCCCGGCTTTCTCGCTCGACCTGCCGGGACAAAAAGCGCTCCTTCACTAAAAACGAGCGCGCCGTCTCAGGACCGCGCGAAAGCCGAGACGCGCCGTCCGGCAGCAAAGCGGAAGAGGCGCGAGATATCCCCGCCAATACCGATCAGCGCCGGCACGAGGAAAAGCACGAGCCCGGTCGCAAAGCCCAGACCGAACACCATGGTGATCGCCATGGGCAGCAGGAACTGCGCCTGCAGGCTCGTCTCCGTCAAAAGCGGCGCAAGCCCGGCGATGGTCGTCAGCGAGGTGAGAAGCACCGCGCGAAGGCGGTCCGTGCTCGCTCCGATCGCGGCCTCGGCCAGGTCGTCCCCATCCCGTAAGCGCTCCTCGAGCCGGTCCACGAGAATGATGGAATCGTTGACGAGGATGCCCGCCAGTCCAAGCAGACCGAAGAGCGACAGGATGGTGAGGTCGAACCCCATGAACAAATGGCCGAGCGTTGCGCCGACGAAGCCGAAGGGAATGATGAGCATCACCGCGATCGGTCGCAGATAGGAGGCGAAGACCCAGGCGAGCAGGATGTAGATGACGGCGAGAGCGATCACCGCACCAAGCTTCAGGTCGGCGAAGGCGTCCTCACGCTCCTCCGCGCGTCCGGAAAAGCCCGTGTCGAGGCCATAGCGCGCGGCGATGCGGTCGATTGCGCCGGTTTGGCGCAGAGAGGCGAGAACCGCACCCGGATTGGTGACGGCGAGGTCGACATCGGCGGTAACCGCGACGCTCGACTTGCCATCGACACGCTGGATGGAGGCAAAGCCCTGTCGCTCGCTCAAGGTCGCCACTTCCTCAAGAGGCACGTAAAAGCCTGCCGGCGTGCGCAATTGCAGAGCGCGCAAGGCGGCCGTGCCCTCCCCGTCCAACTTGCGCTTGACCCGGATCGTCACCTCTTCGTCGCCATCGGCGAAGCGGCGTGGAATGGCGCCTTCCAGCGCATTGCGCACCTGGCGGCCGACGTCTTCGTTGGTCAGGCCGAGAGCAGCGCCCCGCGGCGTCAGGCGGATGACGAGTTCGGGCTTGCCGTAGGGCAGGTCGTCGGCCACGCCGGAAACGCCCGGAAAGCCTGAGAGAACCTCTGCCGCCTCTTCGGCGGCTTTCTTCAGATCGGCCGCATTGCCGCCGCGGAAGCGGATATCGACGTCACGCCCCGGCGGCCCGCCGCGCATCTCGTAAACGGCAAAGCGCTTGATGCCGGCAAGGTCCGGCGCTTTTTCCTGCCAGGCGCGCACGATCGTCGGCGTGCGCACGTCGCGCTCCTCGGAGGTGACGAGCTGCACCCGAAATTCGGCGAGATTGTCGCCTTCCGAGCGCCCCGCCGAACCGATGGTGGTGAAGGCGGCGACGATCAGCGGCTTGTGCGGAGAGAGTTCGTCGCTTGCCTGCCAGAGAGCGGATTCGAGCTTTCTGACCGTCTCCTCGACCTCCTCGCGCGGCGTGCCCGGATTGAATTCCACGCGACCGCGAATCGTCTCCGCCTCCGGGGACGGAAAGAACACGAAGGCCACACGCCCGCCCTGGAGAAGGCCTATCGTGAGGATGAAGCTTGCAACCGCGAGCGCCACCGTCAGGTAGCGCCAATGATAAGTGAAGCGGACGAGCCGCAAGAACGGTCCGCTGCGCACCCATTCGAAGCCGTTGTCGAGGCCACGGCGCAACGCTGTGCGGCGGTGGGTGCTGCGCTCGCGGCGATGCGAGAACATCGCAACCAAAGCCTCGATGAGGGCCCCGGCGGCCATGGCGAAGGCGACGGTGAGAAGGAGCTGCACGGAAGACGGGCGCTCGGTAAACCAGTCGCCGAGGGCGGAAAGCCAGGACAGTCCCAGAAGCTCGCCCGTGCCCGGCCGCAGCGCCAGGATGACGGCGGCCGCGACCGACAGCGAGGCAAACACCCAGCGCCACATCGACCAGCCGAAATGGCGCACCCGCGTCAGCGAATGGGCGAGATGGCCGGGCAGAACCAGAAAGCACTCGATAAGACTTGCGAGGATCACCGCGATGACGACGAGCGGCAGGGTCTGGATGAACTGACCGATGCCGCCGCGCACCAGGAAGAGTGGCGCAAAGGCTGCAACCGTCGTCAGGCTCGCCGCGAAGACAGGCGTCATCATATGGCCAGCCCCGCGGATGGCCGCCGTCAGCCCGTCATCGCCCCTCGACGAGCGTGTGGCCGTGTGCTCCCCCACGACGATCGCATCATCGACGATGACGCCCAGCATCATGATCAGCCCAAAGAGCGACATCATGTTGAGTGTCTGCCCGGTCACGTACATCACGCCGAGCGTCGTCATCATGGCGATGGGGATGCCGGCAGCGACCCAGAAGGCGATGCTGCCGTTCAAAAAGACGAACAGGATGATGATGACGAGGATAAGGCCCTGGAGGCCGTTGCGGACCAGAAGCATGATCCTGTCGGCCACCTGATCGGCATTCACGTCGTATTTCAGGATCTCGACATCCGGCGGCAATGTCGGCCGCACACGCTCCAGATAATCGTTCATCAGCCGCGCGCTGGCGAGCGTGTCGGCGCTGGCGGAGCGTTCGACGTAGAGCTCGATCGCTCGCTGTCCGCGCGCCAAACCTTCTTTGTCGTCCGGGTCGAAGCGCTCGTTCACGTCGGCGAAATCGCCGACGCGGATCCTCTCGCCGGAAGCGAAGCCCTTGACCTCGATCTCCTTGATCGCAGCCGGATCTTTGGCATCGGAGAGCGCACGCACCTGACGGGACATGGATGCGTCGAGTTCGCCCGACGGCAGGTCGCGACTGTTGCCGGCGATCGCCGTCGAGACGTCGCCGATGGTCAGGCCGAGCCGACGCAATTCCGCCTCTTCGGCGCTCACCACCAATTCGCGATCGCGAAAACCCGTATAGGTGACGGAATCGATACCGGCGTCGATCAGCCCGTCATGGATCCTCTTGGCGATGGCGCGCAGCGCCGTCTCCGAATAAGGGCCGGTGACCGCCAATCTCGCAACGGCTTCGCGCCATTGTCTGAAGGAGACTTCCGGCTCTTCCGCATCCTCCGGCAGGTTGGTGATCGCGGCAACCGCCGCCTCGACATCCGACAAGGCCTTCTGCATGTCGGCGCCGTCTTCGAATTCGAGCGAGATCGTGGCGCTCCCCTCGCGGGCATAGGAGCGCATCTCATCGACGCCGTCGAGGAAGCGCACATCCGGCTCGATCACCTCCAGAATATTGGATTCTACGTCCTCCGCGCTCGCCCCCGGCCAGGAGACGGAAATGGAGATCGTGTCGGTTTCGAGCGAGGGAAAGAACTGCGTGTTGATCTTGAGAAGGGCGAAGATCCCGAACAGGATCATCAGCACCATCAAGAGGTTCGCGGCATTGGCGTGACGCGCAAAAAGCTCCACGATCGGGATGGCATCGCGCCGCGGGCTCGACGGGGGAGCGGGCGGCACCGCACTCACGAGCCATGCCCCATCGACATCGTCGGTGAGATCCGCTTGTTCTCCCCGGGCTTCGCCACCTTGATGCCTTCGCGGGCATCGGCGATCTGCGTCGTCATCACCGTCTCGCCCTCCGACAGGCCGGAGGTGACGATGACGTCGGCCCCGTCATAGGCCGCGACATCGACCGGGCGTCGTTGAAGGCGCCCATCCTCGACGACGAAGACGGCATTGCCGCCGTAGAGCGCCGTTTCCGGAAGCCGAACGGCATCCTGCCACGTTCTGTCGGGCACGGAGACTTCAACGAAGGCGCCTGGGCGGAGATCGACTTCCGGCCCGTCTTTGACGTTGGCGAAAAGCTCCACGCCGCCACGGTCGGCCACGACCTCCGCACCGATGCGATCGATCGTGCCCTTATAGACGAGAGGCTTGCCGCCGACCGTCCAGGTGACGTCGACCTCGCGTCCGATGACACCTTCGGAATCCGAGAGAAGACGGCCGAACTGGCGATCGCTCACCACGAAACGGGCTTCCACGGAGCCTTCGCGGTAGAGCTCCACGAGAAGATCGCTGGCACTCACCTTGCGACCAAGGCCGGCTGCTTCGCTCATGACCACGCCATCGAAGGGGGCTTTCAGGACCGTATCAGCGAGATTTCGCTCCGCCTCCTCGACGCGCCAGCGCAGCCGATCGTTCACCGCGCGCTGCTGCTCCAGCCGCGCACGGGCGACCTCGAGATTGCTCTGCCGTTCTTCAAGCGCCTGGGCCCGCTGGCTCAAGATCAGCTGCCGCTCATCGAGGGATTGCTGTGTTCCGGTCCCGCGCGCACGCAATTGCTGGGCTCGTTCGAGATCCGTGCGGGCGAGGTCCAACTGCTCTTTGGCACGCGACACCGCAACCTCTTCGGCGCGCACGCTCGCCTGCCTTTCGGTGAGCGTCGCTTCCGCCTCACGAAAATTGGCGCGCGCTTCGGTGAGTGCGCCCCGATAGGGGAAATCATCGAGTGTGACGAGCGTTTCGCCCGCCTCGACACGACGTCCGACTTCGACATCGTCCGAAATGGACACGATCTCGCCGGCGACGAGAGCACGCAGCTCGACCGTCTTGCCCGCGATCGTCGTGCCAAAGACAGAAAAATCCGGCTGATGACTGCCGAACGCGACCGTCTGCGTTTCGACCGTGTAGACCTGCTCACTCGGCGGGCGCTTCGGCCCTTCGGGCGCCGTGGCTGCCATGTAGCGCATGCCAGCGACCGCGGCGGCAAGCACCACGAAAACGAGCACGGTCTGAACGAGCCCACGCCAGAGAGGATGCGCGGTGTTGTGCCGTGTCTTTGAAGATTGCGAGCTCTTCTCCTCAGCCGGCCGGGCGGCGGGCTGCAGCTCGCCTTCTCCTGCGCCTTGTCGCGGCGCAGGAGAATCGACCAGCAGGAGCGGCGTCTTGGCCTTGTCGGTCAGAGCAACATCCTTTGCGATTCAACGGCATCAGATAGCCCGAAACCTTAGAGGTTCCAGGTGAACACCAGCTGAATGGTAAGGCATGCGGCGACGTGGCCGACAACTTAACGATCGGTCAGGCTTTGCCGGAATTCAGCTCTTCGGGCGTGAATCGATACTCTTTGCCGCAGAACTCGCAGCGGACCTCTACTGCGCCTTCGACTGCCGCCTCTTCCAGCTCATCGGCGGGAAGCTGCTCCAACACCTGCTCGATGCGTTCGCGCGAACAGGTGCAGTGATCGCGCAGAACAGTCGGCTCGAAGACGCGCACGCCACGTTCATGAAAGAGGCGAACGAGAAGACGTTCGGCCGGAACGGCCGGGTCGATCAGTTCGAGATCCTCCACCGTATCGACGAGCGCCACGGCTTCCAGCCAGGCGTCGTCCTCCAGCGGCAGATCGGCCATATCGGCATCGTCCGGCGTATCGCCCGGATGGAGATCGCGGACTTTGATGCGCTCGCTCGATTCCGGCAAGAACTGCGCGATCAACCCACCGGCGCGCCAGGCCTGCTGGGCCTCGCCGGCACTGCCGCGATCAACGATTTCGGCGACGGCCAGACGCACGCGCGTCGGGATCTGCTCCGACTGACGGAAATAGGAATGCGCTGCGTCTTCCAGGCTCTCGTTCTCCAGCGGGACATAACCCTGGTAGCGACGCCCGGTCTTGCCCTGCTCGATCGTCATGGCGAGCGTGCCGCGGCCGAGGAGATCACCGCTCGCAGCGCGGCCGGAAACCGTCACCGCCTCCACGCGCTCGCGGTTGCAGGTGGCCGTGGCGCGGATCTCGCCCGGGGTGCGGATATCGACGACGAGCATCGAGACCGGACCGTCCGTTTCCGTTTGCAGGATGAAACGGCCCGTATCCTTCAAAGAGGTGGCAAGCAGCGAGGCGAGCGCCACGGCCTCGCCGAGAAGAACCTTGACGGGCCTCGGCAGATCGTGGCGCGCGAGAATGGCATCGATCGCCGGTCCGAGCGTGACGACGCGGCCACGCACGTCCAGCGGATCGACTTGAAAGGGCAGAGCGCGGTCGTCCGCGCGGGATTCAGTCTGTGTGACAGTCGTCTTGTTCACGAAGGCTCCGAAAGACACCAGGAAAGGATCGCCTTTTGCGCATGCAAGCGGTTTTCCGCTTCATCGAAGACGACCGATTGGGGGCCGTCGATCACGCTGGCAGTCACTTCCTCGCCGCGATGTGCGGGCAGGCAATGCATAAATATGGCGTCTTTCTTGGCATATTCCATCATGCGGTCGTTCACCTGGTACGGCTTCAAGAGATTGTGACGCCGCCCCCCTTCGTCGTCGCCCATCGAAACCCAGGTGTCGGTGATCAGGCAGTCGGCCTCGGCTGCGGCCTCTTCCGGCGCATCGAGAAAACGCACCTTCGCACCATGCTCCTGCGCCCAGTCGCGGATCGCCTGGTCGGGGCCGAGCTCGGCCGGGCTTGCAACATCGAGGCTGAAGCCGAAGCGCTCGGCCGCATGGACCCAGGAATTCATGACGTTGTTGGCATCGCCCAGCCAGGCGAATTTGCGGCCTTCGAGGGCGCCCCTGTGCTCTTCGAAGGTCATCAGGTCAGCCATCAACTGGCACGGATGCGAGCGGCGCGTCAGCCCATTGATAACGGGAACCGTGGCATGCTCGGCAAGGGCTGCGACCATGTCATGGTCGAGTGTGCGGATCATGATCGCATCGACATAACGCGACAGCACCTTGGCGGTATCGCTCACGCTCTCGCCGCGGCCAAGCTGCATCTCCTTGCCGGACAGGAGCATGGCGTCGCCGCCGAGCTGGCGCATGGCGACGTCGAAGGAAATGCGGGTGCGCGTCGAGGGCTGCTCGAAGATCATCGCGAGGATGCGGCCTTCGAGCGGCCGCTCGGCCACGGGACCGGAGCGGCGGGCAGCCTTCAGCTGCTTGCCGTCGTCAAGGATCAGCCGCAGCGTGTCGGACGGAATGTCGGCAAGGTCGAGGAAGTGACGCAGGCTCATGTTTTATTCTCCCTACGCGGCAGCGGACTTGCCGGCGGCGCGCAGCGCAGCTTCGATACGGTTCACGCCTTCATCCATCTCCGCCTCCGAGATGATCAGCGCCGGCAGGACACGCACCACATTGTGGCCCGCACCCACGGTGAGGACGCCATGCTTGCGCAGGCGGGCAACCATTTCCGCAGGTGCGCCCGCACAGACGAGGCCCAGCATCAGCCCCTCGCCGCGCACATCTTTCAGCTGATCGGGATAGGCATCGACGAGGCGCGCAAGCTTCTGTTTTAGGAGGAGCCCCTTGCGGGAAACCTCCGTCAGGAAGCCATCTTCGAAAACGAGATCGAGAACCGCATTGCCGACGGCCATGGCGAGAGGGTTGCCGCCATAGGTGGAGCCATGCGAGCCGACGGCCATCGCTTCCGACGCCTCGCGTGTCGCCAGGCAGGCGCCGAGCGGGAAGCCGCCGCCGATCGCCTTGGCGATCGCCATGACGTCCGGCGTCACGCCGGCCCATTCATGCGCAAAGAGGCGGCCCGTCCGGCCCATGCCGCACTGGATCTCGTCCAGCACCATCAACAGGCCGTGCTCGTCGCAAAGCTCACGGATGAAGCGCAGAAATTCGTGCGGTACCGGGCGGATGCCACCCTCGCCCTGGATCGGCTCGATGAGAATGCCGGCCGTTTCCGGGCCGATCGCCGCTTTCAGTGCGTCACGGTCGGCAAAGGCGACCTGGTCGAAACCTTCGACGTTGGGCGCGAAACCTTCCAGATATTTCGCCTGACCGCCAGCGGCGATCGTGGCGAGCGTGCGGCCATGGAAGGCGCCCTCGAAGGTGATGATGCGGTTCTTCTGCGGCTGGCCCTTGGCGTGGTGGTAGCGCCTCACCGTCTTGATGGCACATTCCATCGCCTCGCCGCCGGAATTCGTAAAGAAGACGCGATCGGCAAAACTCGCCTCGCAGAGACGACGACCGAGTTCCACCTGCCCCGGAATCTCGAAAATGTTGGAGACGTGCCAGAGCTTTTCCGCCTGCCGCTTCAGAGCCTCGACCAGATAGGGATGCGCATGACCGAATGCGTTGACGGCGATGCCGCCCATCAGGTCGAGATATCGCTCTCCCGACGTCGTCTCCAGCCAGACACCCTCGCCGCGCTCGAAGGCGAGCTCAGCGCGGGCATAGGTCGCATACAAAGGAGAAGACAGAGGAGAGGCGGCCGACATGGGCGTGGTCCGATCCGATATGTGAGATTTTGTTGTTGAAATGCGAAAAGCCGCCCTACGGCGGCTGCGCTTCGTTTATCATGAGGCCGGCGAACCGCGCAATGCGCGGCTTTTGAGCATACCTGTGTGGCATTGCGGACTCACTTTTGCCGTATCCAGGGGAAAAACATCAAATCGCCGGCGGGACTCTTGTCGAAGAGTCGACCGATCGGGTAGTTTCGAAATCGTTAAACACGACATCTCGTGTGGTGGACCGGATCCCCTACCAGTTATTGCGTTGGCGCAGGTTTTTTTGCCCCTGCGACGCAGACGGATTCCGCCAATGACACAAACGCGGCAGCAAGGAGCCAAGACGCCCATGTCCTGGACCGATGAACGAGTCGATCTTCTCAAAAAGCTCTGGCAGGAAGGCCTCAGCGCCAGTCAGATTGCCGGAGAGCTCGGCGGCGTCACGCGCAATGCCGTCATCGGCAAGATTCACAGGCTCGGGCTTTCCGGACGCGGCCAGCCGACATCCACGATCAAGCGGGCGCGTCGACCGCGCAATTCCGCTCCCGTCCGGCAACAGCACCGGACCGTGACCGTCGGCGCCACGGCCCTTCAGGCCGAGGTAGAGGTAGAAATGGAAGTCGAGCAGGAAACGGAACTGCAGCCCGTGCACGCTCTCGTCATGCCGATCTCACGGCGCCTGACGATCGAGAAATTGACCGAGCGCACCTGCAAATGGCCGATCGGCGATCCGGGCGACGAGGATTTCCATTTTTGCGGGTGCGATTCCCTGGAGAGCTCGCCCTATTGCGAATACCATGCGGGCGTTGCCTATCAGACATCCGATCCGCGCCGCCGCATGAAGCGGGCCGCGAACGGCTGAGTTCAGCTTTCTCCCGAAGACTGGCGTAACAGACTGCGGAGCTTCGGCTCCGCTTTCTTTTTGTGCGAATGTGTCAGGAAGATCGCGGGATCAGCACGGCCGGCCCGTCTGCGATCAAACAGCCGTCGCTGGCGTCTGCGCCTCATCCGCCACGGCGCGATCCGCCGGCGCATCAGCAGCCGGCAGGCGCACGGTGAAGGTCGCACCGGCGCCCTGCTCGCTGTCGATATCGAGGCGGCCACGATGGCGCGTCAGGATATGCTTGACGATGGCCAGGCCGAGGCCTGTTCCCTGCTTCTCGCGGCTTGAGGCGACATCGACGCGGTAGAACCTCTCCGTGAGCCGCGGCAGATGCTCCGGCGCAATCCCCGGCCCCCAATCGCGCACGCTTGCCAGCACGACCGCTCCACCGTCCAGGTTCTGCCGCGCCAATTTCACGTCGAGACGTTTGCCGGCCCCTCCGTATTTGAGGCCGTTCTCGGCCAGGTTCTCCAACACCTGATGGAGCTCGTCGGCATCGCCCAGGACGAAGACAGGCTCGTCCGGAACATCGAGCGTCACCTCCACCTCCAGATGCTCGGCAAGCGGACGCAGACCGTCGACGACGCGGCGTGCGATCTGTGCAAGATCGATGTGCTCGCGCGGTTGTTGATGCACCCGCATCTCAAGCCGCGACAGGGAGAGAAGATCATCGAGAAGCCGGCGCATGCGCTCCGCCTGTTCGCGCATGATGGCCAGAAAGCGGTCCTGAGCTTTGGGATCGCTGCGGGCAGGTCCCTGGAGCGTGTCGATGAAGCCCGAGAGGGACGCAAGCGGCGTGCGCAGCTCGTGGCTCGCATTGGCGACGAAATCCGCGCGCATTCTGGCCGTCGCCAGGCGCTCGGTGACATCCTCAAAAAGCAGAAGAATGAAAGGCGCTGCGGCAGCGGCATGCAAGACCGGCTGGACGGTCACCACATAGACGGTCTCCGCCCCGCTGCGCTCGCGGTACTCGAACCTGCTCGTCACCATACCCTGGGCCGCGGCCAGCGCATCTCGAAGACGCGGCGTCCGAATGCTCATGGAAAGCGGGTCGCCGGGACGAGCCTGCGGGAACGCAGCGGTTGCTGCCTCGTTGGAGAAGCGCGTGATACCGCGCTGATCGAGCAGGAAAGCGGGATGCGGCAGCGATGAGACGACGGCCTTCATCCCTGTGTCGGGCCACAGGATGCGGCTGTGGGCGGCCGCAGACGACAACCGCTCAGAGCGCATGCGAGCAGGGGCTGTGGCCGTGACGACGAGGACGAAAACAAATCCCAGAACGGACCACAGGACCGGCACGGAGAAATTGACGGTCACGAAGGCCAGCACAAGCGCCGTCGCCAGAAGCGGCAAACGCGCCGCGGCGAGGCGCGCAAGCGGGCGGGCAGGATTCACCGACAGGTTGTTTTCCGTGTTCGTCTCCTCAATCACTTTTGCCGCTCTCGTAAAGCCATTCAGCGTTCTGTAGACTCGCTGCGTGACAAGTCTGAGTCAGAGAATCAACCTGCACATGAACAATCAGGACTTTTCCACCTTCAACCTCGATGCACCCGAACTGCCGGCCTGGGTGCATGAGAACGCGCTGACCTCTGGTAACTTTCCTTATTCCAAGAAGCTCAAGCGCACAAAGTACGAAAACGAACTGCGCGATCTGCAGCGCGAGCTCGTGCAGGTTCTTGCCTGGGCCCAAAACGAGAACCAGCGCATCGTGCTGTTGTTCGAAGGGCGCGACGCGGCCGGCAAAGGCGGTTCGATCAAGGTCGTGCGGGAAAATCTCAACCCCCGCCACGCCCGCATCGTGGCGCTCGCCAAGCCGACGGAGCGCGAGCACGGGCAATGGTATTTCCAGCGCTATGTGGAAGAGCTTCCGAGCAATGGCGAAATGGTACTCTTCGACCGTTCCTGGTACAATCGTGGCGTCGTCGAACCCGTCATGGGTTTTTGCAGCGAGACCGAGGCTGCTGTGTTCCTGCGGGAGGCCCCGGATTTCGAGCGTATGCTGGTGCGCGACGGCGTGCACCTCTTCAAGTTCTGGCTCAATATTGGTCGCGAGATGCAGCTGAAGCGGTTCCACGACCGCCGGCACGACCCGCTGAAATCCTGGAAGATCTCGCCGGTCGACAAGGAAGCGATCAAACGCTGGCCGGCCTTCTCTGCCGCCCGCGACCGGATGCTTGCCGCGACGCATTCGCAGGAAGCCCCGTGGTACGTGGTGCGGGCCAACGACAAGAGGCGTGCGCGGCTCAATCTCATCCGCACCGTTCTTCTCTCGCTGCCCTATGACGGGAAAAATCGCGAGCGCATCGGTGAGCTGGACGAGGCGATCGTCTCACAGGGACCGGAATTTCTGAGCGAGGTCGAAGCGTCGCCAACGGGCTGAGCCGAAAAACGGCGGGCTGAGCCGAAAAGCAACGGGCTCAGGCGGCGTTCAAGGTCGCATCCATAGAGGGCCCGCCGCGGCGCCTTGAAAGCGCCTCGTGGTAGAGGGCCTCATTCTCCTCTGCCATGCCGGAGAGGGAAAAGCGCTCGTGCACAAAGGCCCGCCTTGCGGCCGCCTCCTCGACAAGACGCTGAGGGTTTTCAAGCGCGGCTGTGAGCGCGGAGGCGAGCGCTCTCACGTTGCCGGGCTCGATCAGACGATCCTCCTCGCCTGAGAAAATCTCCGGGATACCGCCGACGCGCGTGGCGATCATCGGCGTGCCGGCGGCGGCGGCCTCCAACACCACGTAGGGCAGAGATTCCGCCAAAGACGGCACGACGATCATGTGTGCCTGCGCCAAAGCCTGGCGGGCCGGCATCGGGGCATGGAAGCGCACATCGAGATCCTTTTCCGCAGCAAAGGCCCGATAGGTCTCGACCTGCTCACGGACGCCGCTGCCAACGACACAGAGGCTCGGCCGGTGCCCTTTTTCCGCCATACGCGCAAGCGCCCCGAGCAGAACGTCCACGCCCTTGAGTGGCCTTAGCTCACCGAGCAATAGAAAATCCGTCGGAGCCCCGACTTTCTCTACCGGCCAAAACTCGTCCGGCCGCAGACCGTTGTAGATGACCCGGGCAGGACAGCGCGGCTCGCCCACCTTTTCGCGATAAGTCTCAGCCTCGAAAGCGGACACGTGCACGAGGGCGTCCGTCACACGCTCCAGTGAACGCTCCACCCGAAAATAGAGGCGGCCTGTCACCGCCTGTTTGTCGAAGTGCAGACTGCCGCCATGGAGTGTGTAGAAATTCGCCACAGCGCGACGCTTGCGCCGTTCGCTGACTGCGGCCAACCGACTGAAGATGCCACCCTTGGCGCCATGGCCATGGATGATATCAGGCGCGAGCGTAGCGGCGTGGGCCCTTACACGCAGCAAAGCTCCGAGATCCTGCGGCCGGATCGGCCGGCTCATGGGCGTGCGGACGAGACCCAGGGGAAGATAGTCTGCAAGCTCTGTCAGCCGGTCGGCTTCGAATGCCCCGCCCGTCGTGGAATCGCAGATTATACCGACCTGGTGGCCGCGTGCGGCCTGCATTTGGACGAGATCGCAGACATGGCGAAAAACGCCGCCGACAGGCGCACGCAGCACATGCAAGATCCTGAGGGGGTCACCTGCATTCTGCATTTTGTCCTCCCGGCCCAAACAAACATTATCGGGCAGCATGGATAAGAGGTCGTTAATATCTAAGGCGCGGGGCTTGCTTCGATCCGGCAGGCATCTCTACCTGTGCTGATGGAACGATTCGCGTACGTATCACCTCGACCACGAGGTTTTCGCATGATTCACCGCAGCCTCGCCTGCGGCGCCGTCAAGGCCGTGCTGGGGCTCGGAGCCAATCTCGGCGATCCGGCGGACACTTTTCGCAAAGCCGCGAAGGCCATCGCCAATGTGGACGGGGTCACCGTGACCGCCGCCGCTCCGCTTTATGTGAGCCGGCCATGGGGAAAAACCGACCAGCCCGATTTCACCAATTCGGCGCTTCTGATCGAAACGCAGCTGAGCCCACGGCGCCTGCTCGCGGCTCTTCTCGAGGTTGAGAAGGAGCTTGGCCGCATTCGTACAGAACCTTGGGGGCCGCGCGTCATCGATATCGACATTCTGGTCTACGGCGAAGAGCTCCTCGCCGAGCCAGAGCTGTCGATCCCGCATCCGCACCTGACGGAACGAAGCTTTGCCCTCAAGCCGCTTGTCGATCTTTGGCCGACGGCGAAGATCGGCGAGCGTCCGGCAAGCGAGATTCTCGCACGGCTCGATCTGTCGGACCTCACGCCGGCAGGCGCCGGCAACTGGCATCGCGAGCCCCTGCGGCGGAATTGATGCGGCACGACTGATGCGGCGCACCTGACCGGCCCCCGCGCCTGTCGCGCTTCAGCTGCGCGAAACAAAGGCTGCACGAAACAAGGGCCGCACGAAAAAGGCCTCCCCCTCGGATGAGGGAGAGGCCGATCAAACTCAGCTGCGCCTCGGAGATTAGAGCCCGAGACCGCCGATGCAGACGTATTTGATCTCCAAATAATCGTCGATGCCGTATTTGGAGCCTTCGCGTCCGAGGCCGGATTCCTTGACGCCGCCGAAGGGAGCGACCTCCGTCGTGATGACGCCCTCGTTGACGCCGACGAGGCCATAATCGAGCCCTTCTGAGACGCGGAACGCACGGCCGAGATCCTGCGTGTAGAAATAGCAGGCGAGACCGTATTCCGTGTCATTGGCAAGCGCGACCGCCTCTTCCTCCGTCTCGAATTTGAAGAGCGGCGAAACCGGACCGAAGATCTCTTCCTTAGAGAAGCGCATGTCGGGCTTCGCATCGGCGATCACGGTCGGCTCGAAGAACGTCCCGCCGAGTTCGTGGCGCTTGCCGCCGGCAATGACCTTGCCGCCCTTGTCGACGGCATCGCCGATCAGCTCTTCGACCTTGGCGACCGCATTGTCGTCGATGAGCGGGCCCTGCTGCGTCCCCTCTTCGAGGCCGGAGCCGACTTTCAGGCCCTTGGCGGCTTCGGCGAACTTCTCGGCGAAACGGTCGTAAATGCCGGCCTGGACGTAGAAGCGGTTGGTGCAGACGCAGGTCTGGCCGGAATTCCTGAATTTCGCGGCAATGCCACCAGCGACCGCGCGGTCGATATCGGCATCATCGAAAACCAGGAACGGCGCGTTGCCGCCGAGCTCCATCGAAACCTTCTTCACGGTGTCCGCCGACTGGCGGATCAGAACCTTGCCGACATCCGTCGAACCGGTGAAGGTGACTTTTCGAACCTTCGGGCTTTCCATGAGCGCCGCACCGATATCCTTGGCGGACCCGGTGACGACATTGACCACGCCTTTCGGAATGCCGACCTCTTCGCAGAGCGCACCCCAGGCAAGGCCCGAATAAGGCGTCTGCGTCGCCGGCTTGACGACGGCGGTGCAGCCTGCAGCGATCGCCGGACCGATCTTGCGCGACAGCATCGAGGACGGGAAGTTCCACGGCGTGATGGCGCCGATGACGCCAACCGGCTGCTTCGTCACCATGATGCGGCGGTCTTTCCACGGGGACGGAATGAGATCCCCGTAGACGCGGCGCGCCTCTTCGGCGAACCACAGGACATAGGCCGCACTCATGCCGACCTCGCCTCGCGATTCCGTCAAGGGCTTGCCCTGCTCCAGAGTGAGGAGCTCAGCGAGCGCATCCTGATTGTCCATGATGGCGTCGTGCAGGGCGCGCAACAGCTTGGCGCGCTCGTCGGCGCTCGTCGTCTTGAAGCTCTCGAAGGCCTCAGCAGCGGCCTCGATGGCGCGCTCGGTCTCGGCCTTGCCGCATTTCGGGATGGTTCCGATCGTCTCGCCGGTCGCCGGATTGGTGACGTCGATCGTCTCGCCGGAATCGGCTCCAACCCATTCGCCGCCGATCAGATTGGCTTCACGTTTCCAGTAATGCGTCTTCTGCAGCATGCCTCACTCCCATTCCTGTCATTCGATGCCGGCGATCGCCCGAACCGCGGCGATCACCGCGTCATCCATTTCAATTCCCTTCTCTTCCGCCTCCGCCCGGAGCGCCTGGCGCCGCGCACCCGGCACACGGGCGGGAGGATCGGCCTCGATCATCGCGGCCAGGTCGCCGAAGCGGCCGATGGCGTCGGCGCCGAAGGCCGTGGGATCGATGGCGATGATGAGCTGACCGGTGTTCGGAGGGCCACCCTCGGCGTCGAAGAAGGAACTCGCCTCGCTCGCATAACTGGCGCCGTTGAGACCGGCGGCAAGCATTTCCACCATAAGAGCAAGCGCCGTCCCCTTGGCCCCGCCGAGCGGCGCCATCGTGCCGGCAAGCGCCTCGACCGGATCGGTGGTCGGCTTGCCCGCCTCATCGAAGGCCCAGCCCTCCGGGATTTCCTCGCCCCTTTGCTTGGCCGCCATCACCTTGCCGCGTGCCACCTGCGACAGCGACAAGTCGACGACCACCGGAGCGGCATCCTTGCGGGGGGCCGCAAAAGCGATCGGATTGGTGCCGTAAAGACGGCTGCGCCCGCCCCAGGGAGCCATGGCGCCCGGCGCGTTGGCGAACATGAGAGCCACGAGCCCCGCTTCGGCGAAGGCTTCGACCGTCACGCCCATGGCGCCGCAATGGCTGGAGCGCTTGATCCCTGCCATCGCCAGCCCCTGGAGGCGCGCAAGCGGCGGCAGTTCGGCGAGAGCCAGATCAAGCGCGGGATAGGCAAAGCCGTGCGCCGCATCGATGGAAAGCGTGGCGGGTCGGACGACTTCGGTCGTCGGCACCGCAAAGCCGTCGATCTTGCCGGCGCGCGCTTGCGCGGAATAGGCCTCGACGCGGCGAAGGCCGTGGCTCGTCTGGCCGCAGGCTTCGGCGGCGACGAGCGCGCGGGCGACGGAGGCGGCGTTTTCCGGGCTGACCCGCGAGGCGGTCAAGGCGGCCTCCACGAGATGCCGCAATTCGCCAAGTCGCATATGGGTCACTTGCGGCCCTCGAGGTGATTGATGACCGCATCGGCGATGACCCGCCCGACACGCAGGTTCGATTCTGCGGTAAGGCCCGCGATATGCGGCGTCAAAACCACATTCGGCAGATCCGCAAAGACGGCTCCCGCTTCGGCCGTCAACGGCTCGGTTTCGAAGACGTCGAGCGCGGCACCGCCCAACCGGCCCTCCTTCAGGGCCGCGACAAGCGCCGTCTCATCGACGATGCCGCCACGTGCGGCGTTGATCAGGATCGCGCCGGGCTTCATGCGGGCGAGCGCAGCCGCATCGATCAGATAGCGCGTCTCGTCCGTCAGCGGGACATGCAGGCTGACGACGTCGGCTTCGGCAAGAAGCGTCGACAGGTCGGTGCGCGGCGCCTCGTTCCACGCCGCGTCGGAGGCTGGGATATGCGGGTCGGTGGCGATGACGTCGAGGCCGAGCACCTCGGCACGACGCGCCGTTTCACGGCCACTCGCGCCGAAACCAACCAGACCGATCACCTTGCCGCTCGCTTCGCGACCGTGCATCAGCTCTCCACGCGGCCATTGCCCGGCGGCGACGGCAGGCGTGGAGAGATAGGCGCCGCGCAGAAGCAGAAGCGCAGTCGAGATCACATATTCGGCAACGGACAGAGCGTTCGCGGCAGCGGCCGGATAAACGGCGATGCCGCGCCGGGCGCAGCATTGCGTATCGATGTTGTCGACGCCGACGCCGAGCCTGCCGACGCATTCGAGCGCATCGGCCCCCTCGATCAGATCCGCCCGCACCTCGGTGCGGTTTCGGACGATCAAGGCTCGCGCTTCTGTGAGCGCCGCCTTCAGTGCATCGGGCTTTTCGGCAAGATCGGGGGCGTAAAGAGTGGAGAAGCGAGCGGACAGGCGCGCAACGGCTGCCTCATCCATAAACTCGGAAATGACGATGTCGGACATTTTTCCTGAAACGACCGGGCCTTCGGGAGGAAACGGCAAGCCCATGGCAGAGGCGAGCGGCGGTGATAATCACCACCGCCGCAGGGATAGATGACGAAGCGGCACCTTGTCCACGAATCTTGTCGAGAGGGCCGCTTCGCCGGGCATGCGCAGGCCTCGCGGCGCACCGAGAAAGGGGAGGCGCAAGGCGGCGTTCGCGGGGCTTCTCGGTTTGCCAAGCCGTTCAGATTGCAAGAGGACATGCCGGCGTGCGCGTCAAACCTTGCGGCGGCCGATTTCCTCTTTGACATTGATCAAGGACGCCTTCGACGAAAGCACTAGAAATACCCAAATGGTTCCTGATCTCGTCCGCAAATACGCGGCGCCTGTGCCGCGTTACACCAGTTATCCGACGGCGCCCCACTTCAACGAAGAAGTGGACGGCAAGGTCGCGAAAGCCTGGCTGAAAGAGCTCAAGCCCAATACCAGGGCCTCGCTCTACTTCCACATCCCGTTCTGCGATACGCTGTGCTGGTTCTGCGGCTGCACCACCAGGCACGTGCTGCGCTACGATCCGGTGCTGCCGTATCTCAAGACGCTGAAGGACGAGCTGAAGCTCGTGGCCGAGCTTGCGCCGGACATCAACGTCGAGGGCGTGCATTGGGGCGGCGGCTCGCCGACCTTGCTGAAGCCGGACGACATCATCGAGCTCGCCTCGGCGATCCGCGAGGCCTTCCCGTCCGCGGCAGATGCGGAATTCGCGATCGAGATCGATCCGCGCGAATTCGACGATGCGCGTGTGGAAGCGCTCGCAAAAGCCGGCTTCACCCGCGCCTCGATCGGCGTGCAGGACTTTGACACGAAGGTGCAGGCCTCCATCAACCGTATGCAGAGCTTCGAGGAGACGGAATCGGCCGTCAATCGACTGCGTGCCGCCGGCATCCGCTCCATCAACGTCGATCTCGTCTACGGCCTGCCGTATCAGAGCCGGGACAAGCTCGTACACACGGTCGAACAGATCCTGACCCTCCGGCCGGACCGCGTGGCTCTCTTCGGCTACGCGCATGTGCCATCGGTCATCCCACGCCAGAAGATGATCCCGACGGACGAGCTGCCTGACGTTCTGGAGCGCTTTGCGCAGGCCAATCGTGCAGCGACGCTCTTCACCGGCGCCGGGTATCAGCGCATCGGCTTCGACCATTTCGCCGTGCCGGAAGATTCTCTTGCCGTGGCGGCTTGGGAAGGTCGTCTCCACCGCAATTTCCAGGGCTATACGACGGACGAGGCCGACGCACTCATCGGTTTCGGCGCATCGTCCATCAGCAAGCTCCCGCAGGGCTATCTGCAGAACGAGAAGACGACCCGTCGCTACGCGGCCGAGATCGAAAAGGGTGAGCTTGCGACCGTTCGTGGTTTCGAGCTTTCTCAGGCCGACAGGGTTCGGGCCTTCGTGATCGAGCGGCTGTTGTGCGACTTCGCCTTCTCGGCCGGGACCTTGAAAGCGCATTTCGGTGCGCTGGCCGATCCCGTCATCAACGATGCGCGCTATTTCGCGGAATCGGACCCCGATGGGCTCTTCTCACGCGTCGGCGATCGCTTCGTCGTCACCGATCGGGGCAGGCCCTTCGTGCGCAGCGTTGCTGCTTCTTTCGACGCTTATCTCGGGACGCGTGCGGCCACGCATTCGACTGCCGTTTAGAGCCGACCTGGCACGGGCAGAGCCGCCGATGGCGGCTCCTGTTCCGGTGCCGTCGCTGGCAGTCGCGGCCGCTCGGGGGCGTGTTTCGGGGTGAGCGTCGAAAGAGCCTCATCCATCAGCCATAGATACGATGCGGGGTGCGATTCGAGCCGGCCGCATGATGGATGGCCTGAGTGAGCCGGACCAGATCGCAAAACCTGGGCATCGCAAAGCAATCACGCGCCCGCATGACACAAGCTCAGCGCGAGCGGCATGCCCTCGTGAGAGCGGCGATCAGCGTGACATCGATATGATAGCCGGCGAGACGTCGGCGTCGGTCAGCTAAAGCTCTGCGACCTCGTCGGCCTCGTCAGGCTCCTCGACGTCGTCGTCCATATCGGCGACAGGTGCCGGCACAGCCTTTTTCGCCTTCGACTTCTTCTTTGACGCCTTGACCTCATCGACCTCAGGGGGCGTGCCGGCGGCCTTGAGTGCGGCACTCTTCGTCGCTCGCGTCTTTGTGGTCTTTCGAGCACCTTTTTTGGGCGCGTTTTCCGCCGCGTCTTTCGCCAATCCGGCGTCGTCGGCCTCTTTGGCGAGGCGCTGAGCCCGCAGCCGCTCGGTCTTCTGGCGCGCTGCGTTCAGTTCGGCGTCGATCACAGCTTTCGCTGCGGCAGTGGTCGCATCGGCCTTGTCGCGGCGCAGCTTGACGCTGTCACCTTTGCCTTGTGTTTTTGTAGACATCGGCATCACCCTTGATTTGTGGGCGGCGTGGACTCGGCATCGTCGGCGTCAGATGGATTCGCGCCAGACGAGGAGAGTTCCGCCCCGGCCTCGTCGATGATGCGTTCGATGCGTGCGAGTTGGTCGTCGGTAAGCATGGTATGGGTTCCACGCTGATCGAGCCGCGCCTTCTGGCTTTCGAGAAATTCTCGCTGTGGGACGCTGACATTGTCGCTTGAAAGCGCATGCGCCATCCGAGCCTTGAGCTCGGCCACGTCCTTCACGCTCCTCGCCATAGCGTTCCCCTTTGCGGGCTTCCCCTGCGTCGACGGTTTCGTCGGCGTTCCCATTTTAGATTATCGCTTGGGCCTGAAGGAGCTGCCCTGTGTCGCACCCTCAGCGAGCGGGCGGAGCAGCATCATATGGCGGGTCGACAAGACGACATCCGGCAGCGTACCGGGTGCACCGAGTCTGACTTCTTTGGTAGCGAGAAAGTCGGTCTTCTCGAGCACCAGCCGCATCTCCTCGACAGATGCGATATCGTGCTCGATGAGGAGCTTGTCGCCGCTCGACATCGTGACTTCGAAGCGCGCCACAGATTATTTCTTCTGGCCGAGCTTGAGAGGCGTCCCACCGGAGCCCGAGGAGCCGAGCTCTGCCGTCTCCATATATTTCGGGGTGTGCTTGGCGCCCTTGTCTTTGTTCTTCGGCTTCTTGGCTTCCTTAGAACCGCGCACCTGCCCTTTTGCCATGAAATTCATCCTCTCCGAACCGGGTTGCACATCGTGCGCCGTTCAGGCTTTGAGCGGGAGCGGCAGACGCGGAAAGCCGGCCTTGGTTCGAAAGGACCGTCTCCGGGCCTGAGACATGCGCCATTAAAGGCGCGACAACTGACTTTCCTGGACGACGCGCTGCTGCGAACTCACCGTGCTTTGCACGCGGTACTGGCAATCGCCATGTTCCTCGGGCAGCAGAGCCAGGATTTTGTACACGCCGGCGACACCCGGGCCGACGGTCTTTTGCGACAGGCGGACCGTCTGGCCCACCTTGAATGAATGGCTTGTCATATTCCCTCCGCCGTACGGCATGGGAAGAGAAGGCGCAGGCGAGCCTGCGCCTTCTGAAAAATCAGGCGTGCTGCAGGTTCGTTGCAGCTTCCTTGCCGGAGCGGCGATCCGCCTCAACGTCGAAGGAGACGCGCTGGCCTTCAACGAGGCCGCGCATGCCGGCACGCTCGAGAGCCGTGGCATGGACGAACACGTCCTTGCCGCCGTCCTCCGGCTGGATGAAGCCATAACCCTTCTGGGAATTGTAGAATTTTACGGTACCAACCGCCATGGAATGTTCCTTTCGCAGAACGCGTATGGGTACACGCGACGCGATATGCGCACGTGTGTGAAAGTCGAGTTTTGGAGGAAGTCTGAACCCGCGCCCGGCGAAACGGGACTTAACGGCCAAAATGTCCGGCCAAAGATCGATGGTTGTTCTTGTAGACTGCAATTGCGGCATTAACAAGAAAAACTCCGCCCCAAACCCGACAAGCTCCGGAACTCTCGAAAATGCCGGTTGTTGGTAAGTGAGACTGCATGGCCACGGCACCGCCGCCCCTGCAGCGCAACAGCCCGTTTCAAGAGGAGGCCCCATGGCCCGTCTCATCGCCGCCGGTGCAGCCACCGCCCTGATCGCCCTCACCGCTGCGGCCCCGGCCGCAGCCCAGGAGCGCTTCCCCGCCTGCCAGTCGCAGCAGAGCCTGCAACAGATTATCGGCAGCAACGGGGAATTGATGCCGTCCGACTGCCGCAATCTCACCATCACGCGCCTCAAGAGCGACAGCGGCTCGCTCTGTCTCATCGACTTTTCCAATGCCGGAGGCGGCGTCGTGCAGGCCTTACGCGATGCGGCGATGCCGGAGAAATGGTGGGTGCGCTGCGATCAGCTCAGCGATACGGGAGGCTGATCGATGTTCTTCGACAGCTGGGGCGACCTCTTTCGGATCCTTATCATCGGCATCCTGGCCTATGGCGGGCTCGTCCTCCTGCTGCGAGCGACCGGCAAGCGCACGCTGTCGAAGATGAACGCCTTCGATTTCATCGTCACGGTGGCTCTTGGCTCGATACTGGCCACCGTGCTTCTGTCGAGCGAGGTTTCGTTGAGCGAAGGTCTGTTCGCCTTCGCCCTCCTGTGCCTCCTGCAATATGCGGTGGCTTACGCCTCGGTGCGATCGGGACGGTTTCAGTCGCTCGTCAAGGCTGACCCCTCGCTCGTCTTCTTTCGCGGCCGCTTCCTCCACGCCATGCTCAAGAAGGAGCGCGTCACGGAAGAAGAGGTCTACGCAGCCGTGCGCGCGGCGGGGTTAGCGGACCTCGACGCCGTCGCGGCCGTGGTCCTGGAAACGGACGGTTCGATCAGCGTCGTTCCGGCAGCAAACGAGCCGGAGGGCGAACCGGCCAAGGCTTCCACGCTGCGGCATGTTCAAGGCCGGCAGGAAGCTCGCGCCGAGGCAGGTCTGTCAGCCTGAGCGGCCGGTCCGTTCCGGACATGCATCATCGAAGCGGCGACGGGCCTCCTCGACATGCGCCTGGTTTTGCCGCGCCCATGCCGCCAATGCCGTCACCGGCACGAGGAGATCGCGGCCGAGCTCGGTGAGCTCGTATTCGACCTTCGGCGGCACAGTCCCGTAATCGCGGCGCAGCACGAAACCATCGCGCTCCAAAGCCCGCAAAGTGGCCGTTAGCATTTTCTGGGAGATGCCGCCGATCTCGCGCTTCAACTCCCCGAAGCGCAGAGGAGCATCGCCCAGCAAGGTGATGACGAGCACCGACCATTTGTCGCCGATGCGCGACAGGATCTCGCTCACAGGCCTGCAATCGGACGGGAGGTGACAGATCTGCGGTTTCAAAAAAGTGCCTTCTTGTGGCCCCCGGCGGGGCTGCCCTATCTGACGGTCACCAATGGTAACCAGGAAAGGCCTTATGCGAAAGATAGCAGTTCTCGTAGGCAGCCTACGGCGCGCCTCCATCAACCGGACCCTCGCTCATGCGCTTGAGAAGCTCGGCAAGGATGAGTTCACCTTCATCTATCCGGACCTCAACCTGCCGCTCTACAACGACGACCTGTGGGAGAATCCGCCGGCTTCCGTGCTGGCACTGAAGCGCGATCTTGCCGACGCCGACGGCATTATCTTCGCCACGCCGGAATTCAACCGGTCGATCCCGGCTGTCCTCAAGAATGCCATCGACTGGGGGTCCCGCCCCTACGGCGAAAGCTCTTGGACCGGCAAGCCGATCTCCGTCATCGGCGCGTCTCCCGGCCGGATCGGAACCGCCGCCGCACAAGTCGGTCTGCGCAGCGTCCTCGTCACCCAGAACGCCTTTGTCATGGGCCAGCCGGAGGTTTACCTCGCCTTCCCGGAAGGGCTGATCGACGGGGATCTCACCGTCACCGACGAGACCACCCGCAACTTCCTCAAGGAGTATCTTACCCGCTTCGGCGAGTGGATCGACAAAATGCCGAAGCTCGACAAGTAGCTTCCGGTTCAAGCTTCAGAGTTCGCCTCAGACCTTTGTTTGAGGCGCATGGACCTTTTCCATTCAAGGACGGGACGCCCGTCCTTGTCTCTCCTCAGCATACGTCCCCAAGACGTCCCGAGCGAGCCGAGACCCGTGCGTTCCGAAGGCGGGCACGAACGCGCCGGCGACGGATGGCGGAAACCGCATTCAGACGTTATCTCGTGATGCGCGGCCGGCGGCATCTACCCGCTCCGTTTGGCCGGCGCGTGGCCAAGGGGCGTTTCATATGTCGGTCGGCAGAGCGTCAGAGGCGGTCTTCGTGCTCGACCGGGCTGCCGTTGCTGCGGTGATCCTCGGCGTGACCGCCTTTTCGGTCTCCCAGGGCCTCACCTATCCCCTCATTTCGCTTATCATGGCCCATCAGGGCGTGACCGATAGCGTCATCGGGCTCAACGCCGGCGTCTTCAGCCTCGGCCTTGCCGTCTCCACCCTCGCCATCGGGCCTTTGACGGCAAGGCTCGCCGGCGACAAGATCATCATCGTGGGCCTTGCCGGCTGTTCCCTCTGCCTTTTCGTCTTCGGCATCACGGATTCGCTTGTCGTCTGGTTCCTCGCCCGCTTCGTGCTCGGGATCTGCGTCAATCTCGTCTTCATGCTGAGCGAAGCCTGGCTCAATGCTGCCTGCCCGGATCATCTGAGAGGGCGGATTTCGGGACTTTACGGCGCAGGCATGTGCGCGGGATTTGCCGCCGGCCCCCTCGCCATTCCGTTTTTCGGCAGCGACAGCAGCTTTCCCTTCGCCATCCTTGCCGTCTATCTCGCCATCGTCGCGTTCGCGACCGCCGTTCTGAGCCGGCGCGCCCGCACACGACCACAACCTTCGCCCCCCGGCGCGCTGGTCACATTCGTACGTTCCGCCCCTGCGCTCGTCGTCATGGTGTTTGCTTTCGGCTTTGCCGACATCGCCGCGATCTCCGTCATGCCGGTCTATTTCGTGAAGACGGGACATTCGGAAGCGTTTGCGGCGATCGCGGTGACCATGGTGGCGCTGCCGACCGCGCTCGCGCAGCCCGTCGTCGGCCTGCTCCTCGACCGCCTGCCCCGCCACGGGGTCGCGATCGCCTGTGGCCTCGTTGCCGGCGCCACCTTCCTCATCATCCCGTTTCTGCAATCGGAGCCCGCGATCCTCGCCGTCTTTGCCCTGATGGGGGCCGCGGAATTCGCCCTTTACACCTGCGCGCTCACGCTTCTCGGAGCGCGCTATACGGGCGGTCTTCTCGTCGCCGGCAGTGCCGTCTTCGGCCTCTCCTACGCGATCGGCAGCGCGGGAGGGTCCACCGCCACGGCCTCGGCAATGGACATTTTCTCGCCGGCTGGGGCACCGATCACCGCGGGGCTCGTTCTGTTCGTCCTCGTTGCCCTGATGTTGCGCTTGCAGGCCGCCCGATGAACCGTTCGCCTTCTGGTGCATTCACGCAAGAGACGCCGGATCAACCGGCCGCAACCAAGGCAAGCCGCGTTTCATGCACCCGTTTCGCATCTATGTCGTCTTCAACGCCAATTCCGGGACCCCGGCCGGATTGACGCCGGCCTCACTCGGCGAGCGTTTCGCTGCCGCCGGCTTCGACGCCACCATCGACAGCGATACGGACCGCCCGCTGCAGGAACGCGCCCAAGAGGCGGCATCTTCACAGGCCGATATTGTCGTCGCCGCCGGGGGTGACGGCACCGTCACGGCCGTCGCCTCGGCACTTCGAGGACGCGACAAGGCCCTTGCCATCCTGCCGCTCGGCACCGCGAATCTTCTTGCCCGCGACCTTGCCGTACCGCTCGACGTCGAGGAGGCGATCGCAACGCTGCGCGACATGCAGCCGAGGACGATCGATATCGGCGAGGTGAACGGGCGGGTGTTTCTGCACAAGGTCGTCATCGGCTTCGCACCTGCTGTGGCAGCCGGCCGCGAGCATCTGCGCGACAATCCGGGTTTTGGAACGCGGCTCAGCTTCCTGCGCTTTTTCTGGCGCCGCCTCACCCACCCCCAGGACCTGCGCGTCACGTTGCAGAGGGACGGCGCCGACAACACGGAAACCTTGCGTGTCCGCTCCATCGCCGTTGCCAACAATGCCTATGACGAAGAGCTTGGCCGCTTCTTTTCCCGCCGCAGGCTCGATCGGGGGCTTCTAACGATCTACGCACTGCGCCATCTCGGCCTCCTTGATCTTCTCCGGCTCGTGGCCGGCATGGCGGTCGGGCGCTGGCGCGATGACGAGGCGCTCATCATCCATGAGGCGCATGAGGTGCGGCTGTCGACGCAGCGTCGGCTGGTGCAGGCGATGATCGACGGGGAGGTCGAAAAAATCCGCCCGCCTCTCGACTTTCGCATTCACCCCCAGGCCCTCACCGTACTCGCCCCGGTCGCGCAGCCGGGCGAAACGGCAGAAGATTATGCGATCGCCTCAGCACCTTTTCAGGAGCGGGCGTCGGCATGAGAATCGCACATCTTTCCGATCTCCATTTCGGGCATCATGACCCTCGGCTGGCCACCTCGCTCCAGGAAGATCTCCTCGCCTCGCAGCCCGATCTCGTCGTGGTCAGCGGCGACTTTACCCAGCGCGGGGAGGCCGACGAGTTTGCCGAAGCCGGCGCCTTTCTCAACGCCCTGCCGATGCCGACCTTCTGCGTTCCGGGAAATCACGACGTGCCGGCCGTCAATCTCATCGACCGCTTCCTGACGCCCTACCGGCTCTACAAGAAACACATATCCCGGGATCTGGAGCCGTTCGTGGAGATGGACGGCGTTGCCATTGCCGGCCTCAAGACTTCGCGGCGCATGCGCCTCGGCCTCAATTGGGCGCACGGCTCTTTGAGCCATGACCAGCTCGATGCGCTTGGCTCCCGCTTCGAGGCTGCAGACCCCTCCGCCCTGCGTGTCGTGGTCGCCCACCATCCTCTGCTTCTGCCCGATCCACCGATCGACATGCGGCGGGTGAAGCGGGCCGACCTCGCGCTTGAGACCTTCGCAGAACTCGGCGTGCGGCTCGTACTCTCAGGTCATTTCCATATGGCCTATGTCCGCAAGCATGGCGGCCCCGCGGAGGAAAAAGAGGGCGAGCCGATCGGCGGACGCGAGGCCGCACATGCGCCTATCCTGGTGGCCCAGGCCGCGACCTCGATCTCGACACGGTTGCGCGGTGAGCCGAACGCCTACAATTCCATCACCATCGAAGACGGATCGATCGACATCGCGGTTAGAGCTTGGGACGGCGAAACCTGGCACCAAAGGCCCGCCGATATCTTGCACAAAGACACTCCTGAGGCAGAATCGGAGATGCCGGAAGCGAAGCAGCTTCAATCCGCAGCGATCCGCTGAAGGATCGCGCCAACAAGGTTTGTGCGCCCGTCGTCGTGGTCAGCAACGGCGATGACCTCGTCGTCGGCATGGGCGCGGACCAGATCTTCGACGCGCGCATCGATTCTCAGCGCCTCTTCACCGCTCTCAAGCCGGCCGAAGGTCTCGTACTCCGCCTGCGGGCGGGCGATCAGAACGTCGAGGCGGCGGACGTTCTTGTGGCACCAGATGCAAAGCTCGTGGAAGGCCGTGGGATAATGGGGCGCAGCATAGACGCTCGCCAAAAGCACGCATCCATCGACCACAATCACATCGACCTTGCCGAGAAGCTCTTCGACGGGGGCCCATTGCTCGCCGAGAATGGTGATCTTGTTGGCGATCGCATGCGGTCGGCCTTGCCAGATGCGCCTCTTGGTCACCTCGGTCACGAGCTCGCAGGCGATATGACGCCGCTTCAGGTCGGAAAAGAGCCCCGCGGCGAATGTCGATTTGCCGACGCCCGGACCTCCCAGGATATTAACCACGAGGGTTTCGCGCGAAGCGGAGGCGTTCATTGCTCGACCTTTCACGACGGAGCGCTTCGTTCAATCAAGAGCCGACGCAACGCCATATGCGGCCGCCCCGGCTTGCAGCGCAGAGGCAGGATGCGAGGCTCGAATACTGAGATGGACGGCCTGCAAAACTCTGTCGCTTTGACCTGATCTCGGCGCATCCGATAGCCGATGGCGCCTCCTGGCGCATCCCCCTGGCGGCAGAGATCGGCCCATTGATCAGTCTATTGAAACGCACTGACCGCGGGCGTCGGCCGGATCACAGATGAAAGGCGCGACTTTCGAGCGCGGCCCCCCTGGGATGGCATAAAGATGCATATGCGCGAGCCCCTAAAGATTGTAGGACCGTCATGCGATCATTACGAATGCTAGACACGTCTGCGTTGCTGAACAATAATCCTGACGTCTGCGGGATCCGAGCGGGTCGGTGAGCGGGCGGCGGAAGCGACCAGTCCGGCAAGGGGAAAAGCAGTGCCCGGAATGAATGAAACGAAGGTGAGGGACGAGGAATTCCGCGTTCCGCGCCCGGCGGCAACTTTGCGCCACAGCGTTACGGAAAGCATCCGTCAGGCCATTGCAGCCGGGCGGTTTCGCCCGGGCGAGCGCATGCCGGAGCGCGATTTGTGCGAGATGACGGGCGTCAGCCGAACGCTCGTGCGCGAAGCCCTCCGCCAGCTCGAATCGGAAGGCCTCATCGAGGTGATCGCCCATAAGGGACCGGTGGTCTCACGGATCACAGCGGCGCAGGCGATCGGCGTTTATCAGGTGCGCGAAGTGCTGGAAGGCCTGGCGGCGGAGCTCTTTGCCGAGCACGCGACGGATAACGACCGCGAGGCGCTGAAAGCCGCGTTCGAGGAGGTCAAGAAGGCCGATATCGCCGCGACACGCATCGCGCTGAAGAACAAGTTCTACGATTGTCTGGTCACAGGCACCGGCAACGAAGCCTTGGGCAAGACGCTCTATATGCTCAACGCGCGCACCATGCTGTTGCGGGCGCAATCGCTGCAGGCCCCCAATCGCTGGCAGCAGAGTCTGAGCGAGCTGCAGAGCCTCCTCGACGCGCTCGACCGCCGCGACGCTGCTGGAGCGAAGTCGATCGCCACGGACCATGTGCGGCGTGCCGCGGCAGCGGCCATGCATACGTTTTCCATGGATACGCGCGACAAGAAGCGGCGCGCCTGAAGGCCCGCTTTTCGCGCCAGACAAGGCCCACCCGCCCCTCATCTTCGGCACCGCCTGCGACCCGGGGCTTCATGTTCTGCGTGCCTCAATCAGGACACGCAGGACGCGCGATCAACCACTAATAATATTGTATTACGGTATTAAGACCGATAAGGTGCCTCCGCTTGCGGGTTCCTGCGACGGCGTCGGATGAGGCCGCTGCAGGCAAAATCCTGCCATCGCAACGAATAATCGGCAGGCTGTCGAGCCGCCAATCGTGGAGGAATATCTTGAGCGACAAAATCGGCTTCATCGGTCTTGGAAATATGGGCGTCCCGATGGCCGGGCGCCTGCTGGACGCCGGCAACCCGCTCGTCGTTTATGATGCACGCGAAAGTGCAATCGCACCCTTTGTGGAGCGCGGCGCCAAGGCGGCAAATTCGGCGGCCGATCTCGCCTCTCAGGTCGACACTGTCTTCCTGTCGCTTCCGACGCCGCCGATCGTGGAGGCCGTCGCCTTCGGCGAGAAGGGGCTCGCGGAAGGAAACCAGGTGAAGCGGATCGTGGATCTGTCCACGACGGGTCCGCAAATGGCGGAAACGCTGGCGAAAAAGATGCAGGACAAGGGCGTGACCTGGCTCGATTCCCCGGTGAGCGGCGGCGTCGGCGGCGCCAAAGCTGGCACTCTCGCCGTCATGTTCTCCGGGCCGAAAGCCGACTATGACAACCTCCTGCCGCAGCTCAAGGCGATCGGCAAGCCGTTCTATGTGAGCGACAAGCCGGGCCTCGCCCAGACAATGAAGCTCGTCAACAATCTCTTGTCGGCGGCCGCCATGGCGCTGAGCTCCGAAGCCGTGGCGATGGGCGCCAAGGCCGGCCTCTCCCCGGATGTGATGATCGACGTCATCAATGCCGGCAGCGGTCGCAACACTGCGACCATGCAGAAATTCCCCCAGTCGATCCTGCCGGGCACCTTCGATTACGGCTTCTCCTCCGGGCTCATGTTCAAGGACGTCAAGCTCTTCAACGAGGTCGCCAAGTCGATGGGCCTCAGCCTGCCCGGCTGCGAAACGGTCTTTGATATCTGGCAGGAGGCCGTCGACAAGCTCGGCGCGGATTCCGATTTCACCAAGGTGGTGACGCTGACGGAGAAAGCCGCCGGCGTCAGCCTGCGCAGCGACGGCGCCACCGGCTGAATTCCGGGAAGGCGCGGCGGCCGCACAGAGCAGCGTAGCGCTTTTCTATCTGCATAAAGTACAGCTCTGCGACGGCAGCACGCGCGGAAAGCGCGGGCTGTCGCCTGCAAAATTGTTCTGAAATATTCTGATCATACAATCATATTGACTTGGCCCAAGGCCTATGATCAGCTCACTTCAGCTTCCGCCACTGAACGAGCGGGAAGAGTGATCACCAGGGAGGACACGATGAAAACCACCATTCTCACAGCTCTCGCAATGAGCCTTCTGGCCAGCACGGCCATGGCTCAATCGGAGTGCCAGTCCGGCGAAACGCTCATCAAATACAGCCATGTGAGCGCCCCGACCGGCAATCCGAAGGGCGAGATGGCCACCGCGCTCGCCAAGCGCGTCAACGAAGAGATGGACGGGCAGCTTTGCATCCAGGTCTATCCGAGCTCGCAGCTCTACAATGACGATGAAGTCATGGAAGCGCTGGCGATCGGCGACATCCAGCTCGCCTCCCCGGACATCGGCAAGCTCGGCGCCTATACGGCCAAACTCGACGTCTTCAACCTGCCGTTCCTGTTTGAGGACACCGACGCGGTTTCGCGCTTCACCCATAGCGAGACCGGCGACGAACTCCTGAAGTCCATGACGGACAACGGCTTCGTCGGCCTCGCCTATGTCTATAACGGTCTGCGGGCCTTTTCGGCGAACCGGCCCCTGATCGAGCCGTCCGACCTCAACGGGCTCAAGATCCGCGCGACCACCTCGGACGTGTCGATAGCCATGATCAAGGCCCTCGGTGCCAACCCGCAGCCCCTCGCCTGGAGTGAGGCTTTCGGCGCCTTGCAGACCGGCGTCGTCGACGGGCAGGAAAACACCTGGTCGAACATCTACACCGGCAAGCTCTACGAGGTGCAGGACGGGGTGACGGAGACCAACCACCAGTTCCTCACCTACATTCTCGTCACCTCGGACGACTTCCTCGGCAGCCTGGATGACGATGTGCGCGAGAAGTTCCTCGGTATCGTCGGCGAGGTCAGCGACGAGTACAACGAGAAGGCCACGGCCATCAACGAAGAGAGCAAAAAGCGCATCCAGGAAGCGGGCGTCACCGTCCGCACGCTCTCTCCTGAACAGCGGCAGAAATGGGTCGATGCCGTGAAACCCGTCTGGGAAGAGTTCGAAGACGGGATCGGCAAGGATGTGATCGAGGCCGCAGTCGCGTCCAACAAATCCTGAACGCAGGCTCTGCCGGGCCCACAAGCGCGGTGACGGCTGACATGCCGTCGCCGAACACGCCGCCCGTGCGCCCGGCCGGACCGCTCGCCATTGAGATTCCCTTCGCCGCTTTCGGCGAAGGGCCGCGAGGATCCAACCCCTGAAGGATGGAAGATGAGCAGTTTCGGCCGACGCGTCGACCGCTTCGAGCGCAGCGTCATCGCGATCTTGATGGCCGCGATGACGATCACGTCCTTTACCCAGGTCATCGCCCGCTACGTGTTCAATACGGGCTGGCTCGGCGCGCTCGATTTCGCGCGCATCCTGTTCGCCTGGCTCATTCTCTTCGGCATGGCGTACGGCGCGAAGATCGGCTCGCATCTGGCGGTCGACACGCTGGTCCGGGCCTTGCCCAGGCACCTCTTCAAAGCGTTTGCGATCTTCGGCGCACTTTGCGGCATCGTCTACGCCGCAATCTTCTTCTGGGCCGACTGGCTTCAATTCGTCGGCATCGACGCCAAGGGCGGCGCCTTTCCTTACTGGCTGCGCACCTTTGAAACCGGCATCGGCCTCACCGAGATCCGCTATCCGGAATGGGCGCAGGAGATGTTCGACCTGCCCGCCCGGGTACATCGCTGGATCGCCTATCTCATCCTGCCCCTCGGCCTCTTCCTGTTCGGCTTCCGCTGCCTGCAGGCGCTGATCGAGATCGTCCAGGGCAAGCGGGAGATGATCACCACAGCCATCGAGACGACCGAGCTCATGGATCAGCATTCAGATCCCGACCACGAGAGCTATGCCGCCGCGCAGGAGCACGCCTCAGAGGCGCCGCACTGGTACGACGACAACAACTCCAAAGACCGGAGGTAAATGATGGTCTCCGGCTTCCTGTTCATCACGGTTCTGGCGCTTCTCTTCGCCGGCGTCCCTGTCGCGCTCGCCCTCGGCCTGTCGAGCGTTCTGACGATCGTTCTCTTCTCCGGAGATTCCATGTCGTCGGTGGCGCTCAAGCTCTTTACGGCCTCGCAGAGCTACACGCTGCTCGCCATCCCGTTCTTCATTCTCGCCTCGTCCTTCATGTCGACCGGTGGCGTCGCGCGCCGCATCATCCGCTTCGCGGTCTCCGCGGTCGGCCATCTCCGCGGCGGCCTCGCGATCGCCTCGGTGATGTCGTGCATGCTGTTTGCCGCGCTTTCCGGCTCTTCGCCCGCGACCGTGGTTGCGATCGGCTCGATCGCCATCGCGAGCATGCGCGAGGTCGGCTACTCGAAGGAATTCGCCGCAGGCATCATCTGCAATGCCGGCACGCTCGGCATTCTCATTCCGCCATCGATCGTCATGGTGGTCTACTGCGCTGCCACAGACGTTTCCGTCAGCCGCATGTTCCTCGCAGGCATCCTGCCGGGCACTGTCGCCGGGCTGATGCTGATGGTCGGGGTCTATCTCAATGCGCGCTTCCGCGGCATGCCGAAACTGCCGTTCGCGGGCTTTACGGCCGTACGCGACGCCTTTCTCGACGCGTCCTGGGGCCTCTTCCTCGTTATCGTCATCCTCGGCGGCATCTATGGCGGCATCTTCACGCCGACCGAGGCCGCGGCCGTCGCGGCGGTCTATTCCTTCCTCGTCGCAATCTTCATCTATCGCGATATGGGGCCGCTTCGCGGCGTGCCGTGGCGCCAGGACGGGGAATCGATCATCGGCGCCGTGCAGCGCAACGCCCTCCTCACGGTCACGCGCTTCGTGCCCGCCTGCTTCCATCGCGACACCGAGCATGTGCTGGTGGAGGCCGGCAAGGCGACGATCATGCTCATGTTCATCGTCGTCAACGCGATGCTCTTCGCTCATGTGCTGACGGTGGAACGGGTGCCGCAGACGATCACCGAATGGATGATCGGAGCCGGGTTCAACTGGTTCACCTTCCTGCTGGCGCTCAACATCCTGCTGCTCATCGGCGGCCAGTTCATGGAGCCCTCGGGCCTCCTCCTGATCGTCGTGCCGGTGGTGTTCCCGGTGGCGATGGAGCTCGGCGTCGATCCGATCCATCTCGGCATCATGATCGTCGTCAACATGGAGATCGGGCTGATCAGCCCGCCGATCGGGCTCAATCTCTTCGTCACGGCGAGCGTCGCCCGAATGAGCGTCGTGCAGGTGACGAAGGCTGCGGCCCCCTTCATCGGCATCATGCTCATCTTCCTCGTGATCGCGACCTACGTGCCGGGGCTTTCGACCATTCTGCCGTACTCGCTGATGGGCCCGGAGCCGAAGAGCTTCACGCATGGCCTCAAATGAGGCGTGCCGCCCCACCGCTCAACGAACGACCCGCCAAGGCGGGAGACCAGGCCGGACGAAACGGCCGACATCAAGGAGAGGAGAAATATGGAGATCAGACGTCTTGGAACTCTGCCGACCCGCAAGGCACCGGCAAAATCCTTCACGGGCAATGTCTGGCAGGACCCGATCATCGAGGCGCCTGAGCCGGCGCTTTTGAAGTCGAACGTGGTCATGTTCGAGCCGGGGTCCCGCACGGCCTGGCACACGCATCCGATGGGGCAGACGCTTTACGTCACCGCGGGCACCGGCCGCATCCAGAAATGGGACGGGCCGATCCAGGAGATCCGGGCCGGCGACGTCATCTGGATCCCGCCCGGCGAGAAGCATTGGCATGGTGCGGGTCCCAACACGATGATGACCCACATCTCCATGCAGGAAGGCCATGACGGCGTCGTCGTCGAATGGCTGGAGCACGTCACCGACGAGCAATACGGCGCGTAAAGGCAAGCGGCGCGGCTCAGAAGAGTTCGCGCCGCCTTCTTATGCGCGAGGCTCCGACCTGGCGAGCCAGAGGCCCTGCCCCGGCCCGCCTTCGACGACAAGGATACCGAAATGGCTGAATTTCCTGACCCGGATTGGATGGCCGCCTTTGCCGACAGGGTCGCCTCAGACCGAGAGCTTGCCATCATCGGCGGCAAGTTCGACGTCGATATGGGCATCACCTTTGGCGAGCGCCGCTACGTCTTGCGGGTGCGCCAGGGCAAGATCGAAAAAATCCTGCCGGCCCCCGGCTTCGACGTCCCCACGCAATTTGAGATCCGCGCCCCGATGGAGCTGTGGCAACGCTTTTTGAGCGAGACGCCGCCGCCGCTCTACCACGACATCTTCGCCATGATCATGCGCGTGCCGGAATTCGTTCTCGAAGGCGACACGCTCGTGGCGATGCAGAACGCGCGTGCCCTGCACCGCATGATGGGCCTGATGCAGAAGGTGGGGAAAGAGCATGCCTGAATTCGAACCGATCGTCGGCCGCTACCTCAATGTGGCGATCCAAGGCCGCAACCACCGCATCTATGTGGAAGAAGCCGGTGAGGGCATCCCCCTCCTCTGCCTGCATACCGCCGGGGCCGACAGCCGCCAGTTCCGCCATCTCCTCAACGACGAAGAGGTGACGCGCCGGTTTCGGGTCGTTTGCTTCGACATGCCCCGGCATGGCCGCTCCGACCCGCCGGACGAATGGTGGCTGGAATCCTACGAGCTCAAGACGGAAGAGTATCTCGCGACCATCGAAGCCCTATGGAAGGGTCTCCAGCTCGACCGTCCCGTGGTCATGGGTTGCTCCATGGGCGGGGCCATCGTGCTCAGGGTCGCTAGCGACTTCCAGGACGAGATCCGTGGCATCATCGGGCTCGAAAGCGCCGCGCACGCGCCCGGCCGCTACAACGAATTCCTGCTGCATCCGGCCGTGCATGGCGGCGAACTCGTCGCCACCTACACGTTCGGCCTCAACGCGCCGCAAAGCCCCGAAGAGGGCAAGCGCGACAATTGGTGGTACTACGCGCAGTCCGGCCCCGGCGTCTATCGCGGCGACGTCATGTTCTACAGCTTCGATTTCGATGCCCGCGAACATGTGAAGACGATCGACACCGCCAAGTGCAAGGTGAGCCTTCTCACCGGCAGCTACGATTATTCGTGCACGCCGGCGATGACGGAGAAAGTGGCCGCCGCCATTCCCGGCTGCCGCTACACCGAGATGGAAGGCATGGGCCACTTCCCGATGATCGAGAACTATGCCCTCTTCCGTCAGTATCTTCTGCCGGAACTTGAGGTGATGGAGGCCGACTGACCGCCCTCACCCCGCCAAACGCGGTCACCCATGCACAGGAACCGGCCCGCGCCCCACCGAACAACAAGAGCGCGGCCGGTCGGAAGGGAGGAAAGATGACACCTGAACCTTATGAGGTCTACGCGGTCCGCTATGCGCACAATCCGGCCGCGACCGCCGCGCACAATTTCGTCGGCGGCGATCCGCATGACGTGCCGATGCCGCTCGACTATTTCGTCTGGGCGATCAAGGGCAACGGCCGCACCTTCATCGTCGATACCGGCTTCGATGCGGCGATGGCGGAAAAGCGCAAGCGGCAGTTCCTTCGCTCGCCCGGCGAGGGCCTGAAGACGATCGGCATCGATCCGGACGGGATCGAAGACGTCATCATCTCGCATATGCACTACGACCATTGCGGCAATTACGATCTCTTCCCGAATGCGCACTACCATCTGCAGGACGCAGAGATGGCGTATTCGACCGGCCGCTGCATGTGCCACGGCGCGCTCAAGCTCCCCTTCGAGGAAGAGGATGTGGTGGCGATGGTGCGCAAGGTCTTTGCCGGCCGCGTCAAGTTCCACGACGGCGCTTCGGAGATCGCACCCGGCATCAGCGTCCATCATGTCGGCGGCCATTCCAAAGGGCTGCAGGTGGTCCGGGTCTGGACGCGGCGCGGCTGGCTCGTCGTCGCCTCCGATGCCAGCCATTTCTATGCCAATATGAACGAGGGCCGCGCCTTTCCGGTGCTGCACAGCCTTGCTGCGACGCTTGAGGGCTATGACCGGCTCTGGGAGCTCGCGAGCGATCGCTCGAACGTCATTCCAGGGCACGACCCGATCATTCTCGACCGCTACCCAGCCCCGAGTTCGGGCCTTGAAGGCGTCGTCGTGCGCCTCGACGCCGACCCGAAAGAGCCGGCAGGGTAAGAGATCCTCCCCTCTTCCCGAACGGCAAACGGGCGCCCGCGGGCGCCCGTTTTTTGTCGGATACGGTGAGCGCGTTCAGAGCCCGAGATAGGCCTCACGCACCTTCGGATCGTCGTGCAGCGCCTTGGCGGATTCGGCCAGAACGATCTCGCCGGATTCCAGCACATAGCCGCGCGAGGCGACCGAGAGGGCGAGCGAGGTGTTCTGCTCCACGAGCAGGATCGAGGTCCCCGCTTCGTGGATCTTGACGAGGGCATCGTGAACTTCGTCGACGACGATCGGCGCGAGACCATGGCTCGGCTCGTCGAGGATGAGAAGGCGCAGATTGAGCATCATGGCGCGGCCAAGGACGACCATCTGCTGCTCGCCGCCCGACAGCGTTCCGGCCCATTGCCGCCGCCGCTCCTTGAGGCGCGGAAAGAGGGTGAAGGCCTTTTCCAGGCGCTCCTTGTAAACGGGGTCCTGGCGCAGCGTGTAAGCTCCGAGCAGGAGGTTTTCCTCCACCGTCATGTCCGGAAAGACATGCCGCCCCTCGGGCACATGGGCGATGCCGAGCTTCGGGATCTCATGCGCTTTCAGCGACATCAGATCCGTGCCGTCGAAGGTGATGCGCCCACGCGACTTCGGCACGAGCCGCGAAATGGTGCGCAGAAGCGTGCTCTTGCCAGCCGTATTGGCACCGATGACGCAGACGAACTCGCCGGCATGCACGTCGAGGCTGACGCCGTGCAGAACATCTGAACCGTCATATCCCGCATGCACATCTTCGATCGACAGGAGAGTGGGTGTCGTGTCGCTCATTTTGCCGACCTCATTCATATTCCTGTCCGAGATAGGCCCGCACGACCTCCGGATGTCTCGCAATCTCTTCGGGCGAACCTTCGGCGATCTTCTTGCCGAAGTTCAAAACGACGATGCGCTCGCACAGCGTCATGATGGCGTGCATGTGATGCTCGACGACGACGACGGCGAGACCGTCGCGGCTCAAGGAACGGATGAGATCCATGATCTCCTCCATCTCCACGCGGTTGAGCGCCGCCATCACCTCGTCGAGGAGAAGCCCCTTCGGCTTCGTCGCCAGAGCGCGCGCCACTTCCACCCGGGCACGTTCGGGAAAGGAAAGGTCGGCCGCCTTCTTGCCCGCGATCTCGGCAAGGCCCACCCGTGCGAGGCAGGTTTTTGCGAGCTCACGCGCATCATGGACATTGGCCCGAAGAAGGCCGCCAATCAGGACATTGTCGAGCACCGTCGCCTCCATGAAGAGGGCGACATTCTGAAAGGTCTTCGTGAGACCGCGCGCAGCCACCTTGTGCGGCTTCAGACCGGTGATGTCCTCGCCTTCGAGCCGGACGATGCCGTCCGTCGGCTTGTGGAGACCGACGAGCGTGCTGAAGAGCGTCGATTTTCCGGCGCCGTTTGGACCGATCAGACCGACGATCTCGCCGGGAGCGACATCGAAGGACACGCTGTCGAGGGCCGCCAGGCCCCCGAAATGCTTGCTGATGCCATCGACTTCGAGGATCGCCTGTCTCATGACGACTTCCTCCGGCGAAGGCGAGAGACGCCGTTGGTGATCAGAGCGAGGATGCCGCGCGGTTCGATCAGGATGATGGCGATCAGCATCACGCCGAAAGCGAGCTGCGACAGGCCGGCGCCGCGCGAGGAGAGGAGCACATTCGCCATTTCCTCCATCGGCACGATCAGGAAGGCGCCGATGATCGGCCCCACCACCGTTCCGGCACCGCCCAGAATGGCGATGATCGCCGCACGCACCGAGATCGGGATGATGCCGAACACCGCCTCCGGATCAAAGAAATAGGTGAACTGGGCATAGAGCGTGCCGAGGGTCGCCGTGAGCGCGGCGGAAATGACGGCCGCTGTGATCTTCACCTGCGTGGTGTTGACGCCGACCACTTCGGCGGCCTCCGGATTCTCCTTCAAAGCGCGCAGCCGGTAGCCGAGGCTGCTGTGGCGCACCCAAAGGAAGACGCCTGAGATGACGACGAGCGCGCCCAGCATGATGTAGTAATAGGGCATCGTGCTTTTGAACTGCAGAAGCCAGAAGCTGTCCGGAGAGAACGGCACGGAAAGACCGACAGGCCCGCCCGTCACCGATGTCCAGGAGCCCGCAATCACGCGCAGCACTTCGCTGAAGGCGAGCGTCGCCAGCGCGAAATAATGCCCACGCAGCTTCATCGTCGGGAAGCTCAGGAGATAGGCTGCAACCGCGGCGATCGCCGCGCCCGCCAGCATGCCGATCCACGGCGACAGGCCGAAATTGATCAGAAGGATCGTCGAGGTGTAGGCCCCGAGCCCGAAGAAGGCGGCGTGGCCGAGCGAGATCTGATTGGCGAGACCGCCAACGATGTTCCAGGCCTGACCGAGCGCCGCAAAGAGAAGGGCGAGCGTCAGGACGCGGATCGCATAACCGGTCGGATCGAGAAACGTCGGGACAATGGCGGCGGCCACGAGGACCACCGCACCGGCAATCCACCATTTCATCGTGCCGCTCCAATAAGTCCAGTCGGCCGCACCGCCAACACCGTCAGGAAGACGATGAACAGGACGAGGTTTTGCAGCTGGATCGGGAAGAACAGGGTGGAGACGGACTGGATCACGCCGACAGCGAAACCGCCGACGACCGCACCCGCCACGCTGCCGAGCCCGCCGAGCACCACGACCGTGAACATGAGCACGACGAACTGGTGGCCGACGGTTGGATGCACGGTGAAGTAAGGCAGGATCACCGCGCCCCCAAAGGCCGTCATGCCGACGCCGAGGCCGAAGGCGATCTGGCGCATGCGATCGGCGTTGATGCCCATCAGGTTCGCCGCCATCGGATCCTGAGCGGTCGCACGCATCGCCCGCCCGTACCAGGTCTTGTTGGTGAAGAGCCAGAGAGCCGCCGCCGACAGAAGCGCCATCAGGAAGGCCGCGAGATAGGGAACGCCGATAAACAGCGGCCCAAGCCGCAAGGTCGAGGTCTGATAGCTCGTCGTCACCGAATGGAAATCAGAGCCGAAGACGATCAGCGTCAGGTTCTCAATGACGATGAGCAGGCCGACCGTGACGAAGATCTGCGCCACCGGCGGGGCGTTCAGAACCCGTTGGATGAGCGTCATCTGGACGACGACACCGAGCCCGAAGATCACCACGAAGGATAAAAACGAGCCGATCAGAGGATCGAGCCCGAGAAACTTCCAGGCGAAATACGCGACGAACATGCCAAGGGTCAGAAACTCCGCCTGCGCGAAGTTGACGATGCCCATGACGCCGAAGACCAGGGTCAGCCCGATGGAGATGACGGCGTAAACGCCGCCGATCATCAGCCCATCGAGCACGGCTTGGATGAAGGCCATGCAGCTCTCTAGCGAAATGTTGAACGTTTGCGGTGGCGCCGGCTATTTGCCGGCCCACACAGCCTCTTTCGTGGCGACATCGTCCGGCCAGACCGTCACCAGATCCTCACCACGCCATTGCACGATGATCGGCTTGGCGAGGGTGTTGAGACCGGTTTCGTCGAAATCGACCCCACCGCCAGGGATGATGCCGGCCCATCCGCCTTCGAAGCGATTGTTGCGCAAGGCCTCGCGGAGCGCATCGGAATCGGTGTCGCCCGAGATCTCAAGAGCCTTCGCAAGCACGTCGAGGCAGACGGCGTGCTCGATCGCTTCGTGCACCATGAAGTAGCCAAAGCGCTCCTTGAACGGGTCCGTCAGTTCGGGGGCGAGATCGTAATTGCTCGGCGCCACCGAGAAGACGTTTTCGGCATATTCGCCGAGTGCCGCCCGGAAGTCCGGGATGACATAGCCGCCGGCCCCGCCGATCACCGGCATGTCGATGCCCTGCTGGCGCATCGTGCGGATGATCTGCACACCGTCATTCAGATAGGAACAGGGGAAGACCGCGTCGGCATTCGTGCCGCGCAGCTGGTTGATCAGCGGCGTGACGTCGGTGATGCCGAGAGGATAAGCCTCATCCATCACCACCTCGATGCCGAGCTCGGCCGCGGTCTCGCGGAGGCCGCCGGCCTGCGACGTACCGAAGGCCGTGTCCTCATACATGATGGCGATCGACTTCAACGGCTTGCCGGCCTTTTCAGCCACCCCCGCCGGACCGCGCAACTGCGCCGCGCCCATCGTCGTCGCCTTGGAGATCATCTGGAAGACGTTCTTGAAGCCGCGGCCCGTGATCATGTCGGAGAACGACATGGTGAGAAGCGGCACGTCGCGCCTTTCCGTCGCTTCCGACAGAGCGAGCGACAACGACGAGGCATAGGCGCCGAGGATCGCCACGACATTCTGCTGCGCGATCAGGCGCTGACCGACGGTCGCCGCATTGGTTGGCGTCGACGTCGAATCCGCGATGATGAGATTGATCTTGGCGCCGCCGAGAGCCTTGATGCCGCCATTGTCGTTGATCTGGTCGGCAGCGAGCTGGATGCCGTTGCGCGAATTGACGCCGAACTGCGCATTGGCGCCCGACAGCGGCACCACCACGCCGACATTAACGTCGGAACCCTGGGCACGGGCGATCTTCGAAAGATAGGGCGTCGCGAGCGTCGCCGCGCCTGCGGCGAGGAAATGCCGCCGGTTGAGAGCCAAACGCGAAAGCCCCTTCGGCGTGCTGGCCGGGCTCTTGGTCTCGCCCTTCTTCGAAACGGAGTTCTCCTGCGATGCCGACCTTGCGTCGGCAAAGTCGGTCGGTCCCTTGCCTTTCCGGTGCATATTTTCCTCCCACTCTATGATTGTCTTATTGAATGAAGTGTTGCGGCATCAAACGCGCTCGTCAAGTGAAAACTGCTCATACAATCATACGTGGACGTCGAGATCGGTTTCTGCCAATTTCGCCCCAACGATCACACGACATGGGAGGTCAGGATGCAGCGCTACGGGCATTTCATCGGCGGGAGCTTTGTCGATCCCGCCGAAGGCGAATGGTTTGAGACGAAGAACCCCTATACGGGTGACGCCTGGGCGGAGATCGCTCGCGGTAGGAAATCCGACATTGAAAAGGCCGTTGCCGCGGCCGAGGCCGGCTTCGATGAATGGAGCGCGTTGACCCCGTCCGCACGCGGCAAAGCGCTTTACCGCCTCGCCGAGCACATTGAGGCGGATGCGGAGCGGCTGGCGGAAATCGAGGTCCGCGACAACGGCAAGCTCTATGCGGAGATGTTCTCGCAGACGAAATATCTCGCCGAATGGTACCGCTATTACGGCGGGCTCGCCGACAAGATCGAAGGCGCCGTCATCCCGACCGACAAGGGCGGGATTTTCAATTTCACCCGCTACGAGCCGCTCGGCGTCGTCGGCATGATCACGCCGTGGAACTCACCGCTCCTGCTGCTCGCGTGGAAGCTCGCGGCCTCACTTGCCGCCGGCAATGCGGCGGTGATCAAGCCGTCGGAATTCACCTCCGCCTCGACGCTCGAATTCATGACGCTCTTTGAAAAGGCCGGTTTCCCGGCAGGCGTCGTCAACACGGTCACGGGCTTTGGCCTTGAAGCGGGCGCGCCGCTCGTGGAGCATCCGCGCGTCTCGAAAATCGCCTTCACCGGGTCCGATATCGGTGGGCAGAAGGTCTATGAGACGGCCGCGAAACAGATCAAACACGTCTCGCTCGAACTCGGCGGCAAATCGCCCAACGTCGTTTTCGAGGATGCGGAGATCGACGCCGCGGTGATGGGGGCGATTTCCGGCATTTTCGCCGCCACGGGCCAGACCTGCATCGCGGGTTCGAGGCTTCTTTTGCAGCGCTCGATCCACGATCGCTTCGTGGAGCGGCTCCTTGAGGTGGCCCGCGAGGCGAAGATTGGCGACCCGATGCTGGCAGACACCAATGTCGGCCCGGTCACGACCCCCGCGCAATATCGCAAGGTGCTGGACTATATCGAAATCGCTCGAGCCGAAGGGGCAAAATGCGTCCTTGGCGGCAAACCGGTCGAGGGTCAGCCGGGCGGGCAGTTCGTCGAGCCGACGGTCTTCACCGGCGTCAGCAACGAGATGCGCATCGCCCAGGAAGAGGTGTTCGGCCCAGTCCTCGCTGTTATCCCCTTCGAGGATGAAGACGATGCGGTGCGGATCGCCAATGCTGTCGATTTCGGGCTCGCAGCCGGCGTGTGGACGAAGGATATGGGCCGGGCCCTGCGCATGTCGGAGCGGCTGCGCGCCGGCACCGTCTGGGTCAACACCTATCGCGCCATCAGCTACACCTCACCCTTCGGCGGCTTCAAACGCAGCGGTATCGGCCGCGAAAGCGGCATCGAAGCCATCAAGGAATATCTCCAGGTGAAGTCGGTGTGGATCGCGACCGAAACCTCCGTCGCCAATCCCTTCATTATCCGCTGAGGCCGAAAAACGGCCCGTTTGAATGCGGATCGATTTTCCGCGATTGACCCCATCAGTTATGATTGTATGATCATCATAATAAGAAGATGGACGCAGGCGCTCCGTGCGAGCGCCTGCGTCACCTCAAAGGGAGGAAAGATGGACCGTTCGGCGGCAGCCGCGCTGAAAGATGCGCAGCCCGGCTTGAGCCCGCGCGGCAGTGCCGCAAAGGCGCGAACCTTTCGGCCAGCGCGAGCCGGCGGAGCTGCCCGGCCGCATCCCTCCCGCACATTAAAACCTGCCTTCACCCGCGGCTTGTGACGTCGCGGACGCTGGGGCGGGCTCACCACAGCCAAATCTGAAGAGAGCTCAGGAAAGAAGGGACCTTAAAGATGGATCAGAAGATGTTCGAGAAGGGGCTCGCCAAGCGCAAGGGAACGCTCGGTGCGGAATATGTGGAGCGCAACCTCGCCGCGGCCGACGAGTTCAGCCTGCCCTTTCAGGAGGCCATGACCGCCTGGTGCTGGGGCTTCGGCTGGGGCGATGAGGCCATCCCGCCGAAAACCCGCAGCCTCATGAATCTCGCCATGCTTGGCGCCCTCGGTCGCTGGCACGAATGGGAAACGCATTGCCGTGGCGCGCTGACGAACGGCGTCTCCAAGGAAGAGATCCGCGCCGCCGTCCATGTCGTGGCGATCTATGCCGGCGTGCCGTGCGGGGTGGAGTGCTTCCGCATCGCCCGCCGCGTCCTGGAAGAAGCCGGCGAACTCTAAGCCCAACATTGCGGGCCGAACCTGCCGTCAATAATCGGATCGGGCGCGCCCACACCCGCCGCTACAAGCGGCCCAGACGACGATCAACGAGGCGATCCGTGACAGGGGCCGCCTCGTTTCGCGTTTTGTGGAGGTGTCAGCCCACGATCGGCGGGTCGAGGCGCGCAAAACCCTCCTGCCGGCGATAGGGGAAATGCGGATAGGGCGCGGTCACGGCGCTCGCCTCGTCCAGCGTCGCGATCTGCTCCTCCGTCAGGCTCCAGCCGAAGGCAGCGAGATTCTGGCGAAGCTGTTCTTCGTTGCGTGCCCCGATGATGACAGAGGAAACGGTCGGGCGCTGCAGCAGCCAGTTGAGCGCGATCTGCGGGACCGTTCGGCCGGTCTCCTCGGCGATGGCGTCGAGGGCATCGACGACACGGTAGAGGTGTTCCTCCTCGACTGGCGGTCCGAAGCTGGCGGTTTCATGCAGGCGACTTCCCTCGGGCAGCGGCGCTCCACGGCGGACCTTGCCGGTGAGCCGGCCCCAGCCGAGCGGGCTCCAGACCATCGCTCCGAGCCCCTGATCGAGGCCGAGCGGCATCAGATCCCATTCGTAATCGCGCCCAACCAGGGAGTAATATACCTGGTTGGCGACATAGCGGGGCCAGCCATGGCGGTCGGCGACGGCGAGCGATTTCATGATCTGCCAGCCGGCGAAGTTGGAGACGCCGACATAGCGGACTTTGCCGGCGCGAACGAGCGTATCGAGCGTCGACAGAACTTCCTCGACCGGGGTGCCGGCATCGAAGGCGTGAAGCTGCAGGAGATCGAGATAATCGGTCTTCAAGCGCCGCAGCGCATCCTCCACGGCCCGGATCAGCCGAAAGCGCGAGGATCCCGCATCATTTGGCCCCTCGCCCATGGGAAGGCCGGTCTTCGTCGAGATCAGCACCGCATCGCGCCGGCCCTTCAGCGCCTCGCCGAGCACGGTTTCCGACGCACCGTCGGAATAGACATCGGCCGTATCGAACAGGTTGACGCCCGCCTCCAGGCAGATGTCCACGAGGCGGCGGGCTTCGCCCGCATCCGAGGTGCCCCAATTGCCGAAAAGCGGGCCGGTGCCGCCGAAGGTGCCTGCGCCGAAGCTGAGAACCGGCACCATGAGGCCGGATTTCCCGAGGGGTCGATATTCCATGCGATTGATCCTTATTGAACGGGATTGCAGGAAGGCGTCAGAGCCGTGCTCTTGCTCGCCCTGACGGCGGTCAGCGCCGCAGCGATGGCGAGAAGAGGAAACAGCGCGGCCGTCATCGGCACCAGGCCAAGGCCCGGGCCGTGTTCGATGACCATGCCGCCCGCCCAGGCACCGATCGCGTTGCCGAGATTGAAGGCCCCGATATTGAAGCTCGAGGCGAGGCTCTGGCCGGCGCCTTCGGCCTTCGACAGCACCCACATCTGCAAGGGCGCGACCGTGGCAAAACCCGCCGCACCGAGGAGACCGGTGAAGACGATCGACGCAATCCGGCTGTCGAGGGCGAAGGTCATCGCCGCCAGAACGACAGCAAGGGCCGCCAGCGTGGCAATCATGGCGCGGACCAGGTTGCTGTCGGCCAGCCGGCCGCCGAACAGGTTGCCGACGACCAGACCGCCGCCGAAGACCAACAGGATCGGCGAAACCGCGGCCTCATGGAAATCGCCGATCTGCGTCAAGAGCGGCGCGATATAGGTGAAGACGGCGAAGACGCCGGCATAGCCGAGAACGGTCGTCAGCAGACCGAGCAGCACGGGACGGCGGGCGATGGCGCGCAGATCGGAGCGCCAGTTGGAGATTTCCGGTCGCGCTCGGTCCTGCGGCACCAGGGCCGCAAGCACGACAAGCGCGACCAGCCCCACAAGCGTCACCGCCCAGAAGGTCGCGCGCCAGCCATAATGCTGGCCGAGCCAGGTGCCGAAAGGGACACCGAGGACGGTTGCGACAGTCAGCCCCGTGAACATGATCGAAATGGCGGAAGCGCGCTTCTCCTCGGCCACCAGCCCGGTCGCGACCACGGCACCGACGCCGAAGAACGTGCCGTGCGTCAGCGCGGTCAATACGCGCGCGGCCATCAGCCATGCATAAGTCGGGGCGAGCGCGCAGGCGGCGTTGCCCAGAACGAAAATGACCATCAACCCGACGAGCACATGCTTGCGCGGCCAGCGCCCGGAAAGCGCAGTCAGGACCGGCGCGCCGATGGTCACGCCGAGGGCGTAGCCGGATATCAACAGACCGCTGGTCGCAATCGTGACATCGAGCTCTCGGCCAATCTCCAGCAGAAGGCCCATGATGACGAATTCTGTGACGCCGATGCCGAAGGCTCCGACCGTCAGGGCGTAGAGCGCCAGCGGCATGAGGCAGTCTCCATCTTCATCTGCAACGTTTTCCCGCAAGGTAGAGATTCACGGGCGGATGAAATAGAATGCGCCCTGGCACATAACTTATGAGATGAATTCATCATGGGACGGCTGGACGTCAATCGGTCCGGGGAGATGGAAATGTTCGTCCGCGTGGTCGAGCAAGGCGGCTTCTCGCCCGCTGCGCGCGCCGCAAGGATGACCCCTTCGGCGGTGAGCAAGCTCATGAGCCGCCTGGAAACCCGGCTCGGCACAAGATTGCTCAACCGTTCGACGCGCCAGCTCCAACTCACGCCGGAAGGCTGTGCATTCTACGAACGGGCGACACGCATCCTCGCCGATCTGGAGGATGCCGAGAGGGCGGCTGGTCTCGGCGAGCAGGCGGTCGGCCGGGTGCGTGTCAATACCAGCGCCTCCTACGCCAATCACATCCTCGCGCCGCTCCTGCCGGCGTTCCTTCAGCACTATCCGGGGGTGACGCTCGACATCGTCCAGACCGATGCGGTCATCGATCTGCTGGCCGAGCGCACCGATGTCGCAATCCGGGCCGGACCGATGAAAAGCTCCAGCCTCGTCGCGCGCAAGCTCGGCGAGACGCCGCTCACCATCGTCGCCGCACCCTCCTATCTGGAACGCTGCGGAGAGCCGCATTCGATCGCCGATCTCGACGCGCACACTTGCATCGACTTCGGCTATGCGCGCGCCGTCGATGGATGGTCATTGCGGGAGAACGGCAAAACCGTCGTGGTGCCGGCGACGGGCCGCGTGCAGGCCAGCGACGGCGAGGGCCTGCGCCGGCTCGCGCTGGCGGGCGTCGGCCTCGCGCGCCTCGCCGCATTCACCGTGCGCGAAGATATAAGCGCCGGCCGCCTCGTGCCGGTCCTTGCCCATCTCGATGCGGGCGAGAAGGAAGCCTTCCACGCAGTCTATCTCGGCCAGGGCGGCCCGCTGCCATCGCGCGTGCGGGCGCTGCTCGACTTCCTGGCGGAACACGGCAGGGTGACCTGAGTGGCGGCGACAAAGTCGCGAGATGGCCGTCACACGCAATGTCTGCGCGTTGCGGCAGACGGGAGCAAGGCACGCCGTGGCGATCTATGCCGGCGTGCCGTGCGGGGTGGAATGCTTCCGCATCGCCCGCCGCGTCCTGGAAGAAGCCGGCGAACTCTGAGAAGTCGTGGCCCGATCCTCGCTTTGAAATGGGAGGATCGGGCGCGCTTGCGGGCCTTTGACGCGAGCGATCGCACAAGGGCCATTTTTGTCTCAGACCGGCTGGCTCGTCGGCCGGAACAAAATCTCGTTCACATCGACTTCGGCCGGCTGGCTGACCGCAAAGGCGACCATGCGGGCGAAAGACAGCGCCGGAACCGCAATTTCAGCGACGTGCTCGCGGACACCCTTGGCGATGTCCTCTTCGCTGATATGGTCGAGAAGCTCGGTCGTGACCGCCCCCGGCGAGATCACCGTCGTACGGATGTCGTAGGGCTTCACCTCTTGCCGCAGCCCCTCCGAAATGGCGCGCACAGCGTATTTCGTGCCGCAATAGACGGCCGCACCGGGCGCAACCTTGTGTCCGTAAACGGATGACACGTTGATGATGTGCCCGCTCTTCTGCCGCTTCATGTGAGGGAGCGCGGCAGCGATCCCGTAGAGCACGCCTTTCACATTGACGTCGACCATACGGTCCCATTCGTCGATCTTCAGACGTTCAAGCGGTGCCAGCGGCATCAAACCGGCATTGTTCAACATGACGTCGATACGGCCGAACGTCTCGACAGCCTTGTCGACGAGCGCCGCCACCTGATCGCGGCGGGTGACATCCGTGGTCACGGCGAGAGCCTTCTGGCCTTGATCCGTCAGTTCCTTGGCAATTGCGTCGATGCGCTCCGCTCGGCGCGCGCCGAGAACCACCGTCGCACCCTGCTCGGCGAGATGCCGCGCCGTCGCTTCGCCGAGACCGCTGCTGGCGCCGGTGATGACGATGACCTTGCCCTTGATGTTGTCACTCATTGGAAAACTCCTTGTTTGTTGGATCCACAGCCGAGGCGCGGAACGCTCTGACCACCTTCCGAACGCCACAGCTTCGGCGATGGAGCAGCCGGCGGTTCTCGCCTGCTCATTTGCGGTATTCCTCGTCCGTTACATGCTCCAGCCAATCGACCGGAGAGCCGTTCAGCTTCTCCTGAATGGCGATATGCGTCATGGCGCTCGTGGGCGTCGCGCCATGCCAATGCTTCTCGCCGGGCTCAAACCAGACGACATCGCCCGGCCGGATCTCCTCAATCGGCCCACCCTGGCGCTGAACCCATCCGCAGCCCGCGGTGACGATCAGCGTCTGGCCCAAAGGATGCGTGTGCCAGGCCGTTCGCGCCCCAGGCTCGAAGGTGACGCTCGCTCCGGCGACCCGCGCCGGGTCGGGCGGGCTCATCAGAGGATCGATGCGAACCGAGCCGGTGAAATAGTCTTCCGGCCCAGGGGCAGAGGGCTGGGAGCCGCTGCGTTTGATATCCATTCTGGCCTCCTTCTCGCCTGAGAATGCGTGGACACCTCCATCGGCGCCTTGGCCCCAGATATAATCACTCCCATTTGTCCAATTAGGCCATATTATCTGAAAACACTTATTAGCCGGCCTAATCTATGCCCTCCGAAAACCTCAACGATCTCGCTGCCTTTCTCGCCGTTGCCCGGGCACGCAGCTTCACCAAGGCGGCGGCAAATCTCGGCGTCTCGCAATCTGCTCTCAGTCAGACGATCCGCAATCTGGAAAGCCGGCTCGGGCTGCGCCTGCTCTCGCGCACCACGCGCAGCGTGCAGACGACGGAAGCCGGCGAGCGCCTGGAGCTCGTGCTCGGAGCACGTCTCGACGAGATCGACGCGGAATTGGCCGCCTTGAGCGAATTGCGCGAGAAACCCGCCGGCACGATCCGCATCACCGCCGACGAACATGCCGCAACGATGGTGCTGTGGCCGGCGCTTGAACGCTTCCTGCCGGACTATCCCGACATCAAGGTGGAGATCGTCATCGATTTCGGCCTGACCGACATCGTCGCCGAGCGCTACGATGCCGGGGTGCGCAGCATCGAAATGGTGGCGAAGGACATGATCGCCGTCCCCATCGGCCCCGACATGCGGATGGCCGTTGTGGCAAGCCCCAGCTATTTCGAGGCGAGGCCCCACCCGCAAACGCCACAGGATCTCACCGCGCACAATTGCATCAATCTGCGGCTGCCGACCCATGGCGGGCTGTACGCCTGGGAGTTTGAAAAGAACGGGCGAGAGCTGCGTGTACGCGTCGACGGGCAGCTTGTCTTCAACAGCGTTGCGATGCTCCTGAAGGCCGCGCTCGCAGGGCTCGGACTGGCCTATGTGCCCGAGGCGGAGGCCCGGCCACATCTCGACGACGGGCGCCTCGTCCGCGTGCTTACGGATTGGTGCGAGCCGTTCTCGGGCTACCATCTCTACTACCCGAGCCGGCGCCAGCAATCTCCCGCCTTCGCCCTTCTCGTCGACGCGCTGCGCTACAAAAAGAGGTGAACGCCGCGGGCACAACAAAAAGCCTGCACGAGGCTCCACGCGCGCAGCCGCGCCTGCAGGGCCAAAATATGCGCACCGGGCGAAAGCAGAGCTATGTCTGCGCCATAGGCCTCCTTCATGCCGAAGCCGATGACCCGGCGACCTGGATCCCGCTGAGGTGGATCACGGGAAGCGGATCACTTGGCCGCCTTGGTGATCCTCCCCTGGTAGGGCTGCGCCGTCCATTGATAGCCGCTGCCGTTTTGCGTCACATGGCCAAGGCCCGGAAAAGTGACATGCTCGGCGGCGATCAGTTCGTGCGTCTCAGCCAGCTCGGCAAGCGTGCGTTCGCGCGTCGCCCGAGCCTGCGCCGGATCGGCGTCGAAATCCGCAGTGACGTCGGGACGCGCAAACTGCACTTCGGCGGCGTGGATGATGTCTCCCACCACCAGAACATGCTGCCCCTGGCTGGCGATCCGGTAAAAGCTGTGTCCCGGTGTGTGGCCCGGCGCAGGAATGGCGGTGATTTCGGGAAACAGCGCCGTCTCGCCGGTGAAGAAATGCAGCCTGCCGGCCGCCTCGTAAGGCGCCAAAGCCGCGCGCCCCTCGGCGAACATCTTCTTGTGGCTTTCGCCCGCCCGCGCGCGCTCGTCATCGCTCATCCAATAGTCATATTCGGCTTGCGAAAGGTAGATATCGGCATTCGGGAAGACGCGCTCGCCCGCGACCGTCAGGCCTCCCGAATGATCGCCATGAACATGGGTGAGCAGAACGGCGTCGATCGTTTCGGCGGGATAGCCGGCCTGTTGCAGAACCGTGGGCAGGCGTCCACAGCACGCACCGAACAGCGCGCCGGCGCCCGCATCGATCAATATCCGCCTCGAGCCCGTATCGATCAGAAACGCGTTGATCGACGTGTCGCGTCGCGTCGTCTCGCCCACCTTCTCGAAGGTCGCCTGGATTTCCTCAGGCGACATCCCCTTCAGGATTTCATCCCACGGTATTGCCGCGGTGCCATCGGACAGGACGGTGATGGTGAGTTCGCCCAGTTTGAACCTGTAATAGCCCGGCGCCTGCTGCTGTGCCGGGGACGTGACGGCAATCTCCACGTCGGACCCGGCGCCTTGCGGCGCGGCCAGGGCCAAAGGCAGAGAGCCAGCGGCCGCAAGAGCGAGGCCGGTGACGATCGATAAAAAGCGCATCGAAATTGCTCCAAGAGTGGGTTGAAGCACGACAACTAAGAAGGTACACCTGAACTAGGAAGTACCTACCTATTGGTAAGTTTTAAAATGTCTGATTTTCGAAATCTCGAATGCGACGTCATGAACCCGGATTGTCCGGCACGTGCAGTGCTTTCCCTGCTTGCAGAGAAATGGTCGCTGTTGACGTTGCATGCGCTGAGCGAAGGGACGATGCGAACGAGCGCCTTGCGGCGCAGGATCGGCGGCATCTCCGAAAAGATGCTGATCCAGACGCTCAAACGGCTCGAAGGTGCGGGTCTGGTGACCCGGTTCGCCTACCCTGAAGTCCCTCCGCGCGTCGAATACTCGCTCACCGAACGGGGAAGATCGCTCAGCCCTCTTATCATCGCTTTCGACGAATGGATCGAAGACCATTCCTTGGAAATGGTCTGACAGGGGACATGGCCCGACAGCCTCACTCGCCCGCCGACATGCGCTCGTTTTCGGAAAGCCTGCATCGCCGGCCCGGCGCAAACGAAGAAAACCCAGCAAGCGGGCTCAAGAGCCACTCGACAGAATGCGAGAGCGAAAATTCTGATTTTTAGGGGAAATGGCGCACCGGAGAGGATTCGAACCGCGCGGCAAGGAGGGCTCATTTCGCCGATTTCCGGGGGCTTTCAGGGCGCCTCGCAATCGCACGTAGGGCCATTTGTAGGGCGCATTGTAATGCAAAACGGGCGCTGATCTGATGGGGTGATGCTGCGCCCGGCGGGCCGTCTGGTCAAGTCAAACAGTCCGAAGAGGGTGGGGATTCGCTCAGGGATATCTTCACGAGCCAATCAATCACGCCCCTCGGCGGATAATCCGGATGGCCCCAGCCGCGGCACCTTATGCCGTAGATGAGCTGCAGGAGGCGCCCCTCCTCATAGCGGGCCTGCGATAATGCGGTTCGCCCCAGCAGGAGATGCAGATCGCAGTCCCAGCCAATGCGTTTGAGGGCGGAGGCGGGCGTCTCGGCAAGGATGCGCTCCACGATCTTTTCGTGGTCGAAGGGGCGTCCGTGCTGCATGTCGAGGAAGCCGAGCCGAAACGCGGGATGCGTGACGATCGCGTGATTCGTGGAGAACTTCGAAGTGGCCTCGCCACGGGTCGGGGAGTTCCGTCCTTCTGAACGCCCCACGTCGCTCGGGCCAGGCTCAGCGGGTTGCGGGCGGGCCGGACACGCCCAATCGTCGCAATAGAAGTCCGGCATCTCCCGGCCTCTCTCAGTCCTGGCCGTCCGCATGAGGCGCCGCGATAGCTTCACGGCCCAGCCTGGCAGATTGAGGCGGTTGGGCATCGCGGCTCCTTGATCGGAGCGCACAATGTCGGAAACGGATTAGCTTGTGGAGTCTCATGCCGCCGCCAGCGGCAAGGACATTTGCCACGGTTCCGGAGTGCGGGCCGTCGTCTGCGAAATCTTCATGGCGAACCCTCTAGCCTCCTGCCAGCAGTTTGCGTTGCCACCGCGACGGCGAGCTGCGAACGACCACGCCATGCTGTCGGCCGTCGCCAGCAGCGTGCGAACGCCTGGGTGCATAAGAGCAATCTGCTTCACCCCGAAGCCGTGAAGACGAAGGTCGGGACGTACCGCCGCTATTGCCTCAAGCACCTCGACAATGCGCTCCGGAGAGCCGTTGCGCTTGCATACCGACCCGACACCGACCCACATTCCCGGCTTCAATCGATCGCCGTACATGCGCACATGCCGGACATAATCCTCCGGCGTGTACCCTTGAAGCACGGGCATGACCGGGAAGGGGCAGGTCCCACCAAACAGCCGATCCAGTTCGGCGGCCAGGGCATCGTACCGCTCGATTGTGAGCCGCTGGTGATCGGCGATGGTCAGCCCGGTCTTAGCGAGCATGAACGCTTCGCACATGTAGTCCTGTGCAACGGCAGCGGCGATCTGAATGATACCCGCTGTATGCAACCGATGAAGCTCCAGGGCATAGATGGACACGCTGTGCCGATACTCGCCGTGAAGGTGGAGCTCGGTGAACGCACCGCTGTCCACCAAGACCCGACTGCAGGCTACTGGCTTCTTACGCCCTCGCAGACGGTTGATGCTGATGCAACAGAGATCGAAGTGCTGTGCGTCGGCGGGCTGATGAAGGCCGACAAAGAACAAAAACAATGTCGGCCTCTCTCAGTCCTGGCCGTCCGCATGAGGCGCCGGCAACAGCCCGCGTTCTTCGACGAGCTCGATCAATGTCTTGCCCTCGTGGCTCAGCATGTGCGGCATGAACACGGCCGAGAACGACAGAACCCCGCATTCGACGGCCGTCACCTGTCCCTTGATCCAGTCGCGGAGGATCGAGTTGACCGCGACCAGCCCCTGATTAAGCGCGTCGGCCTCGTATTGCGCGCGGCTGTTGCGCCGGCGCGGCGTCCATGGGTTGGCAGCGAGATACATCGCCGCCCAGCCCCTGGCGGAGGCGCGCAGCTGCACGTTGCGGCCGCGATGGGTGAAGGCGAGCACCACCTCTTTCGCCTCGTAATCGTCCATGAAGCCGACCGACGAGCAGCCGAAGCGCTGCAGGATCTTGGAGATTTCGGCGCGCGCCGCGGCGCCGCTCGTGGCGCTCGCATAGGGAACGGCGGTCATGATCTCTCACCCATGGCCCGGCTCATCATGCATCTCGCTCTGCGGCGCTTGCAGATAGCACCAGTTGTTCAGTACGAACCGATACATGTCGCCGGAAAGCTCCTGCAGAGCTTCTCGCGCCTGCTGAGGCGCCTCCACCGTTTGCCCAACGCCGGCGGCCAGACTGTCAGCAAGAGCTGCGATTGCCGATAGGCGCGGCTCTCCGGCCAGGAGCGTCTGTATCGCCGCATATATCCGAAGGCGATCGGGATCGTCCGCGCCGCAAGTTCTGTCCTGACCGCTCCCCTCAGCCATCGGCCTCGCCCTTCGCCTTGTTGCGCTGACATGCGGCATCCAGTCCGGCATGTGTGAGGACCTCACGGAGCGGGACGAAATCCATGCGGTACCCGTCCGGGTAATGCTTCCGAAACATCTCGTGCCGATCGGGACGCGAGCCGCACACGACTCCGAGATCGTGCGGCATGTAGCCTTCGGCAGAACAGATGTGGCCGCCCAGCACTTGCCCATCTTCCGCGAGCAAGACGCCGCTGTACCAGCCGGGACGGCCCCCGTTGTTGAAGCCGTAGATGACCGGCAATTCGTCATCGGGCTTCTGGTGCGGATTGAAGACGGCATATTCCTTGTCGCCCCACACCGACAGATGCTCGGCGAGATAGGCTTTAGCCGCAGCTTCGGTCGTCATGATTGTTCGCCTCCCAGGCATTGATGATCTCGTGACAGCGGGTCGCGGCGCGGGCGAGCCAGCGGGGATCTCCGGCGTGGCGGCCGTCCTTTGCGGTGACGCGCGTCAGATGCACGGCGCGGATTGCCATCGCCGCGGCGAGCGCGGCCTCCGAGGCCGCTGCCAGGGCGTCGGCATGGACGACATAGACGAGGTTGTTCACCGCCCGCTCGGCGCGCGCGGCCTGCATGTCGGCCGCCAGAGCGCGGAGGGTTTTGAGGTCGGTTTCGCGGGGCCGTGTCATCGGCGCACCGCGTTGTCGTCCGGCTTTCGCCCTCTCTGCAAAGACGTGGCGAGACGGCCGAACTTGACCTGCCTCATTTCATAATGAGACTGCAGCCCGCGCAGCGCCCGCGCCAGCGTCAGGTCTCCGTTACGCTCTTCCCAGTCGCTGCGAGCGCCATAATCGGACGACGCGGCGTCATACCAGACGCGGCCGTCCTTTTCGGTCCGCACGACACGGAGAGTAGAGAGGCGGTTGAACCCGCTCGACTGAATGCCCGTCGCCGCCATGCGCGCCGGGCTGCCGCCCTTGTGCACCGTCCAACGATATCCCGGCATGATCGCCATCAGCTCTTTGCGAAAATCGGCGGTCTTCATCTCGGTTCCCCTCCCTCACCCGGCCGCAGCTTGGGCCCGTGTCGCGGCGATGGCGCGCACGCGGTCGAGCGCGTCTTCGCGCTTTTCCAGAGCGGCACATTCGCGGTCGAGCCTGTCGAAAATCGGCAACAACTCCTCGCCATGCCGCAACACCAGCGACGCGGCGAGCGCGCGCGCCCGCGTCAGCTCGGCAAGACCGCCCCTTGCCTGGGGGGCCCGCCGCCGCGTGGCGAGGAGGTCGCGGGTCATGCCTCGCCCCCGGCAAACAGGGGCCCATGGCCGAGTGCATCCTGGCACGCCGGGTTGAGCCACAGGCACTCGGTCCGCTCGCGCGCGCCATCGGCATAGGCCTTGCGTTCTACGCGCAGCCAGCCGGGCAAGAGGTCGTCGTAGAGCGGGCTTGGATAGCCGGAGAGCACGACCATACCGGCGAGGCCGCGCAGCGCCTCCAGCAGCGCGGCATGATCGTCTCGCGTCATTTCGTGGCGGTAAAGCGCACGCATGCCTCCACCCCCTCGCGAGATCCCGCGCACTTCCGGCAGATAAGGCGGATCGATGTAGTGCAACGTCGTCGGCGCATCGTGCTGCGCCATTACCTCCGACGCCGGACGGTTCTCGATGACGACACATCTCAAACGGTCGATGAAGGCAGGAAGTGCCCCCGGGAATTGCTCCCAATCGGCGGAATGAGCCTTCTGCGGATGGCTTCCTCTGGCGCGCGCACTGCTTGAATTGAACCACCCGCCGGATGGCATGCCGACATAGTTCGACCAGTCCTTCGCCGGTGTCGTGCCGTCGCGACGGCTGTCTGCCCGAAAGCCGGTTGACCCAGCCCCCCTTTCCCAGCTCGCATGGGCGTTCGATCCGAAGCCCATGAACGACCGGATGATCAGCCGCCGCGATTGCTCCACGGGATCGTCGCTCGGTTCATACGCGGCCCGAAACTCCGTTCGGGCGAAGGGTGTCAGCTGCAGCAAGTCGATCAGCCTCTCAGCGAGATCGGGATTGCGCAGAACACGAAACAGGGTCACCACCTCATCGTCGAGGTCGTTGTAGATCTCGGCATAGACGCGCGGCTTTCTGAGGAGCACGGAACCAGCTCCGCCGAACGGTTCGACATAGACGCGGTGCGCCGGGAAATGGGAGATGATCCACGGCGCGAGGCGCCACTTGCCGCCGTGCCACCGGAGCACGGGCCGCGTCGGGGCCTCATGGGTCGCGCACGCCGCGGTCACCTTTCGCCGCCGCATGTCGGGCAGACGAAATGCCCGGCCCTCTCCAGCCAGCCGAAGAGTCCGGCATAGCGCCGCCTGGCGGCCGCACCGATGCCGCAGAAAGCGAGTTTTCGTGGGCAGTCGTGGCAGGTGAGGATCATGCTGCTGCCCTCGCGAGCACGTCCGGAACGGCCGAATGCTCGACACCATCCAGGAGCCGACCGGCCCGCGCCTTGCCGATGCGCACAGCCTCGTGTTCTTGGTCGTATTCGCAGTGATCGAAGGCTCCAATGCCAGGCCCCGACCCGCCCGGCAGATGCCGCAGGTCCGGCACGCCGATCCACTCGCCATGCTGTTTGAAGAAAAACGGCACGCGGTGCTCGGCGCATTGATCGCGCAGGTCGCGCGCCCAATCGGGATGCATCGGCCGGGCGTTCGGGCCGCTCTCGCCGCCGCAGATGACCCAGTCGATGGCCTGAACCCATCCGATGTCGTCGTTGACGAAGCCCGTCAGCGCGTTGAACGTCTCGCCGTGCGGGTTTTCGATCGCGGTGAGATCGAAGCCCTCAAGAAGGGGCTCGGCCGACATGAAGCGCACGCGCGAATGCACCTGTGCCAGCTCCCAAAGATTGCGGCCGGCGCGCTTGCGGTCCTCGACCGTCGTGCCGGGCCAGACATTCTCGGGCCAGGAATGGAGCCAATCGAGCGGCACCATGCGCAGAATGTTCTGCGGGCGCTTCGTCAGCAGCAGCCACAGAAGGTGCGGCGTCGCCTCGATCAGATCGAAGAAATCGCGGCGCCATTCATTCGGCACCTGGTTGTCGAAGGGGTCGCAGAGCGACGGAAACACGCTTTTCCGCGTGCCGGCCTTTTCGGCCTCGCGGTTCCACTTCAAGGGGCGCTTCCAATAATCCGTGCTCGTGCGCCGGCGCTCGCCGGCCCAAAGCTCCGGCGAGCCGGTGCGTTTCGCCCAAGACGCGGCATAGCAATGGTCGCAGGCCGGCGCGATCTTCGTGCAGCCGAGCCACGGGCTCCACGTCGCGTCGCACCATTCGATCTTGGTGTCCGCGCTCATCACAGCACCCACACATTGCGTTCGTTCGGATCGTGCAGCACGCACATGCGGAGGAGCTCAGCCTTCGTCCATCCGCCGTCGCTCGCCGCGCCGTCAGGCAGCGCCTCGACCTCTTCCCGCAGCTCGCCCCAGGTGGGCGCGTGCTCTTCGCACCAGTAAAGACCGGGCTCGGAGGCGTAATGGCCGCGGTCGCCGTCAAAGAGCGGTACCGCGCATGTCTCGCAATAGCCGAGGACCTCGGTGACGCCAGCCGCCTCCAGCATCTCGTCGCGCGCGTTGGCGATCACTTTGATCGCCTCGTCGAACGGTTTCCGCGCATTCTCGATTTTCGCGATCGCCATTTCGAGCGACGCCACCCGCTCACCGAGCGCGATGCGCTCTTCCTTCGTCATGCTGTTCATGCCTGGTCCCCCGCATCCGGCGCCATGCCGAGGGCGTGCATGTAGAGGTCGAGGATCGCCTCCTGTTCCTGCCGCTCGGCACTGTCCTGCTTGCGCAGCTTCACGACCTGGCGCATGACGGCCGTGTCGAAGCCGTTCGATTTCGCCTCAAGGTAGACGTCGCGAATGTCGTCGGCGCGCTCCTTCTTCTCTTCCTCCAGCCGCTCGATGCGCTCGATCAGCGAGCGCAGCTGATCGGCCGCGACACCGCCGGTGCCGCGCGTGTCGGTTGTTTCAGCCATCACGCATCTCCCTTTTTGCGCAGATCGATCGCCTCGCCGCACGGCTTGACGAAATGGCGCGCTTTGTTCGAGATGTCCGCCGTTATGACGTCGACGATTTCGCGCATCAGCGGGCCGGATCGACTCGCGCCGGCGCAGTAAGAGGCAGCGATCTCGATGATCTGCAGGGCGGTCACGGACGCAAATGAGTTCGAGACTTCGGCAAAGCCGGCGGGTCCCTTTGGGAGCGCATCGCGCGCCATCCAATCCAGCCACGCCTGGCGATAACCGCGCTCATAAAGAGAGCCCGCGAGACGTAGCTCCGGATTGTCAGACGCCATGAGGTCATCTCCGGTCTGCTTCGCTCTCGCTGCAAGCGCCTGCTCGCCGACCCCGATTAAAATGCCATCTGCGAGCTTGCGAACGACATCGTTCGGCATGGGTGTCTCGTCAGCCATCGCGGCCTCCTCGTTTTGGGTGCTGGCGGTGATGCGTCAGCGCGCCGCCTGGGCTTGGGATCTGAAACGGCGCGGCCGGGGCGCGGGCACCATGCCCGGCCGGCCCTGGGGAGCAGGTTGGGGGTTGACCGGAAGGCCCGGCCGCGCCGTCGTCCGCAGAGATCGCGCCGCCGCGGCGCTCCTCGTCTGCAGGGCGAGAAGGTGCCGGCCTCGCACCGGCTCGGGCGCTTGAGCGCGCCTCGCTCACCCGCCGGACAATCTGTCGGCGGGGCCCATGCCCGGGGATGGGGGCTTCGGCGGGCAGGGAAAAAGAGAGAAAGCTAGACATTGCCCTCTCCATCAAAAGGGATGTCGTCATCGTCGACCCCGCGATCGTCGACCTCGCGCCGTTCTTCGATCCTGTATGCGACCGGACGCACCGGACGCGGATCGCCGGAGGCCTTCGCATAGTCGCGCGCGATCTCTTCGGAGACGGGACGCAGCGCATAGAGAGAGGTGCAGCCGTAGAATTCGGTGACGTCCTCAGCGCCCTCCACCGGGATGTCGATGCGCAGAAGCTTGCCGCCAAACGCCTCGACCTCGCGCACATAGCCGACGCGACGTCGATGCCCCATCAGCTCCAAGGCCGCCCATCCTTCATAGGCTGTGTCTTGCGCGCTCATGACCGCATCTCCGCCTCTAGCGCGTCGATCTCGGCGAGGAGGTTGTCGATCTCGGGGAGCGTGGCGACCGCGTGCAGGCGGGCGACATGGTCGTCGGCGTCGGCGCAGATGCGGCGGGTCAGACCGGCGAGGCGGCGGGTGCAGGCGGCCAGCCGCTCATGCGGACGCTGCAGCACCACGGCGCGCGCGACCTCCGCACAACCGATGTCCGGAATGATGGTCGGAACGTATGTCATGACCGCCCCTGCCCCGACTGAACCGCCGCGATGACGAAGGCGACCAGAAGCGCGCCGACGGCGGCAAAGCCCGCGACGAAAGCGGTGACGGCGAGCTTTTCGCCCAAGGCCGGATCAAGCGCCGGATCGGCCATCGCCGCGATCGATGCAGCGGCGAGCGTCAGGATCGCGGCGAGCGCCAGCGTCAGGGCGACATGGCCGCGCCGGCGCCGGCGCCGCTCGGCGGGCGACGGCCCGAACAGGCCGAAGGCATCCTGCGGCACACGCGGCGCATTGATGTCGCCGCTGAAATAGACCGGGAGCGGCCGATCGGCATCGCCGGACGCGCTGTAGATCTTCGCCGGGCGATAGGCGTTCTGGGAATTGTCGAGCGGGTTGCGCATCGAAGCCTCCGTCGAGATGACTGAGGCGAACGTTACGCGTTTTGCGTAATCACGTCAACGCATTTTGCGTAATTGCGCAAAGAGCGTTTTTCCTGCGACGAATCAGCGGGCCGCGTCGCGCTGTGCGCGCACGCCCTGCCGCGTTAGCATCCCGGGTTGACGTTCGACCGTTTGTGCAACGGGTTCGCGCATGACATGGCTGATCATCATCATGGCGATCGCGGGTGCGATCTGGCTCGCCCGGCGATGGGCCGCGAGCAACGACGACGACGCGCATCGACAGCAAAGCCGAGGGGCATCCGCGGGCGATTCCCGCACATGGGTTTCAGGCGCGTCCGGTTCCGCCCCTTCCCGGTCATCGCCCCGGCCGCCTCTGGGCCCGCCGGAGGCGCCGCCCGGCCCGAACAAGGCGCATGCCGTCTCGGGTCTCGTTTTCGGCATCACCTACCAGAACCGCGACGACGAGCGGTCGCGCCGCGTCATCGAGGTCAAGGACGTCTACGATTCCGGCCGGTCCGATTCCGGCCAGGCGCTTTATGTCGACGCCTATTGCTTCTCGGCCGAGGCGGAGCGCACCTTTCGCGCCGACAGGATTCTGCGCATGATCGACCATCGCTCCGGCGAGGAGATCGCCGATCCCAAAGCCTATTTTGCGCGCTTCGTCGATCCGCCGTCGGAGGTGAAGCGTTCGCATCAGGCGGTGATGAACCGGGCACGGCCCGGCCTTCGCGCGCTCATCTGGATCGCCCGCGCCGACCGGGAGCTCGCCCCCGCCGAGGTCGATCTCCTTCTCGATTACATCGCGGCGCGCAACGCCTATGGGCGCGAGCCCGGCGAATGGGACCGCGATCTCGCGCGGCTCTGGATCGTGAACGACCGGCCGACCTTGAACGAGGCGGCGGGCGGCATGTCGCGCATCGGCGGGTCCGGCGGCCAGGTGGCGCTCTTCGAGAAATTTTCCGAAGCGATGGTGGATCTTGCCGGCGAGGATCGCCGCCTTGAGGATCAGCGCCGCGACAGGCTGATGAAGCTTCTTCGATGAGGGTTTACGAAATCAGCCTCTCAGGTCACGAAACCAGGCTCGGCGGTTTACGAAATCCGGGGTTGGGGTTTACGAGATCAGCCGCATCTTGACGGGCGCGACCCAGGCGAGCGCCACGTTCTCGATGTCCTCGAAAGCCGGGTTGTAGGAGCGCAGCCGATAGGTGCCGGGCTTGTCGCCCGGGCGCAGGATCTTGAGATATCCCTCGCCGTCGACCGTCATGACGACGCAGTCGCGGTTGAGGGCGCGCTCGATATCGGCACCCTCCACGCGCGAGCAGACGAGCACGTCGCCGTTGCGATAGGCCGGCGCCATCGAGGAGCCGCGCACCCGGACGGCGACGGGATCGAAATCGGCGAAGTCGAGATCGATCGTCTCCAGCGAGGCGCCCTTCTCGTGATCGTCGATCGGCACGACGCGCTCGCCGCCACCGACATAGCCGACGAGCGGCACGCGCAGATGGTTGCGCGCCGGCGCCATCTCACCCGTCAACAGCCAGGCGGCCGACACGCGAAAGGCGCGCGCATAGCGCTCCGCGGTCGCGGATGAAAAGCCGCGGTCGCCGTTCTCGTGGCCGAGATAGGTGGAGATCGCCCAGCCGAACGCGCGGGCCGCGTCGCTGCCCGTGGCATAGCCCGCATCCTGCCGCGCCTGGCGCAGGCGGTCGCTTTTTCCCGAGGGTCCGGATGACATGCGCGACATATCGCATTTTGCGTCATGCATGATGCGTTGCCTTTGTTACGCAAAACGCGTAATGTGGAGCCATGAAGGACATCGCATCGATCGCGGATCTGTTCGACGCCCTGGGTGGCTCCACCCGGGTCGCCGGGCTTTTCGACCCGCCCGTGCCGGTTTCGACCGCTGCCGAGTGGAAGCGCCGGCGTTCCATTCCCGTCATCCGCTGGCCGACCTTGATTGCGGCCGCCCATGCAGCGGGACTTTCCGAGGTCGGCACCGATCTCCTGGTCGCGCTCCATGCCGGCGAGGTCGACCTTTCCGCCCCGACCGACCGGGCAATCCGGATCGCGCCGGAACAGGCGTGACGACGATGCTTGCCGTCTCTTTCCTGGCCCCCTCTCGCCATCCTCCCCGCGCCTCCCAGCCGGACGTGCTCCCGGCCGACTGCCGGGGCGCCGTCTCTCGCGCGGCGCCCCGGCTCTTTTCTTTTTCACCACGCAGGACGCGTCCGGTCACGGAACCGGCGCCCTCCAATCTTTCCGCATCGTGAGACTGAGATGAGTTCAGACCGCACACGTCTTACGACAGAAGCCGAGCGCGCCCGGCTCAAGGCGGCCACCGGCCGCGCGCTGCGCGAGGCGGGCGGCGCGGAATGCGTGCAGCATGCGACCCGCGTGCAGCATCCGGCCTTGTCGAAATACGCTTCGGCCGGTGACGAGTTTTCCGGCCGCTTCATGCCGCTCGACATTGCGCTGGAGGTCGACCGCGCCTCCGGCAAGCCGGTGATCCTGGCAACGCTCGCCGCGCTCCAAGGCTATGAGCTCCGCCCGTTTGGCGAGAGCGAGGATGCGCCGCGAGCGGACTGGTCGGCGCTCCTCGCCGGCGTCACCCGCGAAACCGCGGAGGCGAGCGTGGCGCTTCTGGAAGCCCTCGCCGACGGCAAGATCGACACACGCGAACGCAAGCACTGCCTCATCGAGGTGGAGGAAGCGAGCCACGCGCTCCTGCGCCTGCAGAAGCGGCTGGCGGATAGCGGGGACAGCCGGTGATGGGGGGAGAGCCGATGATGGGGGGAGAGCCGGGGATGGACGACATGGATCGCCTCAGCTGGAGAGAGATGCGGCCTGACCAGAAGGCGCGTGCGGTGGAAGCGGCGATCGCGGAGGGTGCCGGCAGCGCCAACGAGATCGCCGAGGCGCTCGGCGTGCCGTCGCGCAACGCCATCATCGGCGTGTGCAAGCGGGCAAAGATCGACCTTCCGGGGGTGCAAGGCGGCCTCGGACGGCCGCGCGGGCGGAAGCCGCCCGCTGCCCCGGCCACTGCCCCGGCCGCGCCCTTGCCCGGCCCCGTATCCCCGAGAGGCAAAGCGTCCGACGATGTGTCCGGCCATATGTCCGACCGCGCCCCGCATGTGTCCGACGGGGTCCCCGAACCTCTCGGCGGAATCGGGGTGCTCTTCCTCGAGCGCACGCCCCGCCAATGCGCCGCGCTTCTCGACGCAGCGCCGATCGAACAGCGCCGTTGTTGCGGCGCGCCCGTGGAAAAGGAAGACGGGCCGCATTTCTGCGCCGCCCATCGCGCCCGGTTCTACGAGCGCCGCAGCGCGGCCCCAGCAGCGGAGAGGCCGGCGGCGGGCGAGGAAGCCGCATGAGCTGGTGTTCCAGAGAGGCCGAGGCGTGGGCTCTGAGGGATCCGGACGAGAAAGCCGAAGCCGTCCGGACGGCGATCGCGGCGGGCGCACGCACGGGGCGCGAGATCGCCGAGGCAGTCGGCGCGCCGAGCCGTTCAGCTGTGCTCGCCATTTGCCGGCGGCACGGGATATCCACGCTATGGCAGCGCCAGGAACCCGGAACGGCAGCGGCGCTGCGCTTCCGCTCCGATCTCGCCAGGCTCTTCGCGCTCGACCGGCATGTCCTCGTCGAGGCCGATGTCATCGACGCGGAGGAGGAGGCCTGGGATCGCTTTCGCGAGGATCCGGTGCGCGCCGCGCTCACCCTGCCGGACGATCGGCTCTTCCGTCTCCATCGCCTGCTCGCGGAGGGGCGCAAAACATGAGAGCGAAAAGCGCCTATCGCCGCTCGGAACACGACCGCTATTTCACGCCTTTCTGGGTGACGGGGGCGCTGCTCTCCGCTCTGCCGGCGGGGTTTCTGCCCTCGCCTCAGATCATGCCGCAGCCGGTCGCAATCGCCGATCCCTTTGCCGGCGGCGGCCATATCCTGGCGGCGCTGGGCATGGCCCAGCATCGCCACCTCGTCGGCTCCGACATCGCGCCGCTTGCATCGTCAGACCTCCACTGCGTCGCGCCTGTCGCCGTCGAGCGCCGGGATTTTTTTCAGGCGCCGCTCGCCGATGCGGCACGCCGGAACATCGGCGCGATCGTCACCAATCCGCCCTATGGGCCGGGCGGGCGCCTCGCGCTCGCCGCAGTCGAGCGGGCGCTCGCCATGCTGGCGTTTCGCGGCGGCTCGCTCGCCATGCTGCTGCAGGTCGATTTCGACAGCGGCGCCACGCGGACGCACCTCTTTCGCGACTGCCCGAACTATCTTGGAAAGGTTGCGCTTCTCAACCGCATTCGTTGGGTGAACCTGCCGCAGCTCAAAGACGGGCCGAGCCAGAACCATGCCTGGTTTTTGTGGTCGAGCACGTCCGAGTCGCTGCCCCGAGGGGCGGCATGGCGCAGCAAGGCCGATGGCAATGCGTTTTTTGCGCGCCACGGTTATCTTTTCAGCGACGCGGCGCCGACGCCGAACCTCGACCTGGGAAAGCTGTTTGTCTTTGGCCCCTCGGGGGGTCTTTCGGACGAGGCGGCCGCATGACGGGCCCCAAAACATCAGGGCCAAGGCTCGCCATCCTGCCGCGCGGCGTCGCCCGCGACCGGCGGCTGACGCCGAGCGCCAAGGACGCGTTGTTGCTCATTGCCGAGGCGGCCTCGACCAAGACGGGCTGGTGTTCGCGCAAACAGAAGACGATGGCGGACGAGCTCTCGGTGTCGCGCAAGACGCTGCAGGCAGCGCTCTATCTCCTCGAACAGACCGGCTGGATCGAGATCCGCTCCGGCAAAGGCGCCGGCCAGGCCTGCCGCTACCGCATTCGCCGCGAGGCGCCCGGAATCCCGGTCGAGTTCTCGGCCCAGCAATACGATCTGTTCGCGTCGGGTGCCGTCCTGACCGAGAGGCGGGATGCCGTTCCCGCTCATGGGGATGCCGTTCCCCTGGCGGATGCCGTTCCGCCGCAGGTCTGGTCAGATGCCGCTCTGCCAGACCGTCGACGACATGGCCCGGAAATGGATGCCGTTTCCGCCGGGCCGTCTCGTCTCAAGGGAGTGCCGTCTCCCGAAAGCGAGGCTCTTGCCTCCCCGTCTCAATCATCTGGAGACAGGGGGGTGCCACCTCCAGGGAGGCAGGGGTGCCACCCTCAGGGTGGCAGGGGGTGCCACCCTCAGGGTGGCACCATACGCGTGCGCACGCGACGCGCGCCCCCAACAACGGAGATCTCCCTTTCGGGAGATTCTGCTGCTGCTTTGCGCGTGCCCGAAAAAACGAACTGGCCCGAAAAAGCGAGCGGAGCCGAAAACACCAGGGGAGACATTCCGGTCTCGCCGGGGGAGCTTCTCGCCCGTCTTCGCGAGGCGGCCGGTCCGGCCCTGATGGCGGGGCCGCATCTCGCCGACCCGGCCGAACCGCTCCGCTGGCTTGCCGCCGGGTGCTCGCTTGAGGCCGACATTCTGCCGGCGATCCGGGCCGTGGCGCTCCGGCGACCGCCCGGCTCGGTGCGCACCTGGTCGTATTTTGCCGCCGCCGTGACGGAGGCGCGCGAGCGCCGGACGGTGCAGGTGCCTGCGGCGGACGGGCACGGAAACATCAGGTTTTTCAGGAGGAAAGAGGATGGCGACGAGGGAATATCAGCAGATCGTGCGCCCCGTCGAAACCGGGGAGAAAGCCGCGCCGAGGCGATCGCCGCCGCCGTTGCTCTCGCCGCGTGTCGACGGTCGCATGGTGGAGGGTAAGTGGCGGGCGGGATGCGGACTGACGCGCGAGGAGCGCATCGGGCTCGGTCGCCATATGTCGGTCCTGGAGCGGTCGCTGCGGCCGGCCACACCGCGCGAGCTCGGCGAGGAGCTGATCAACCCGATCCTGCAATTGATGCCCGTGTCCGCCGAGACGGCGGCCTTTCGGGCCGAGGCCTATTTCGAGGCGCTCGACGGCGTGCCGCTCTTTGCCGCCGTCGCGGCGCGGCAGGCGTTCTTCCAGGACCGTTCGGGGCTCTCCACCGATTACGCCCCCACCCCGCCGCAGCTCGCCCGGCTCGTCCGGCGCATGGCCGAACCCTTTGCCTGCGAGCGCGCCGTCATCGACCGGCTCCTGCGCGCCACCGAAGAGCCCCCGCCGCCGGATGAGGCGGAGATGGCGAAGCGAAAGGCGCACGCCGACGAAAAGCTCCTCCGCTGGCGCCGCGCGATCGAGACGCCGGCGGTAGCGTCGGAGGCGGATGTCGTTGTTCAAGCGCGACGGGAGGCGGAGCTTCGCCAGCGCGTGGCCCGGCAAGAGGAGCAGCTTCGCGCTGCGCTCGATCTGCCGGAGGATGCGGACCCGCTGGACGCTTTCGACCGAAGCAAGGCTGAAGACAGCGGCAATGCGGCCGACATGGAAGCCGCGGAAGCGAGGCTTGTGCCATGAGCATGCGCCCGATCAGTGAAGCGCCCCGAGACGGAACAGAGATCCTTGTTCTCACGGGAGAGATTGAGGATCCGCGATGGGCTCATCTGTCGAGCCGGCGTTTCGTTGCCCGCAATATGGGGAGGACGCGGAATATTGGCCTTGAGCTTGGTTGGGCGCTGTATCCCGGGCAAGCGATCGGGGATGAGTGGCTTGCCGGATGGTGGCCACTTCCGCCCCTCACCGATGAAACAGCGAAGGCCAGAGCGCTTTGCGGGTGATCCTCTCCGCTGTCCCCTGCCCCGCCTGGGCAGTCCGCCGGCGCGATAATGCTTCTTCTGTTATTTGGGGATCGCACCGTTGGGGACGACAGCGTCGGGATGAATCACCCCCGGGGACATTTCGAGCGGTCCCGGAAGTTTCCTCGGATCGACGAGATCAAGCCAATCTGGTCCAATAGCTTGACCGGTCGTCAGTGCATTGCGGACCTCCGGCGAAAGAGCCACTCTGGAGTATTGCGCGATTACGTCAACGGCCCATTTGCGGGCAGGCGCGATATTCTCTTTCGGCTCTTGGGCTAGGATGCCAACGGCGATCTCCACCATTTTAACATCGAGTTCCCGGTCGCGGGTTAGATAGCTCGGAACTGCTACAATGAGGCCGCCAATAATAGCCGAGACAGCAGAGATAGCCGCCTGCCCAACGATACCCGCGGAACGATCCGTCACCTGCCCCTCCTGTACTGCAAGCGGGCAGCATACCATCATTGGCTGCCGTCTCCGCCCCCCGAGATAATCAGCTCCCCGGCTCTGACGTCATTCGATGAGCCCTGCAAGGAATATGTGACATCGACCTCCTCGAAATCGAAAGCACTGAATAGCTGCCGGATCTCGGGCACGTCGTTGATGGAGAGGATGAAGCGACCTTGCAGCGCCGAAAGACGCGCGGCCAGGCGGGCAAAGTCGGAGCGCGAAAAGAGCCCCTCGCCGTAATAGTGCTCGGTGCCCCAATAGGGCGGATCGAGATAGAAGAGCGCGTCCGGCCTGTCCCACCGATCGAGAAAGACCTCCCACGACAGGCAGTCGATCCAGACACCCTGCAGGCGGCGGTGCGCAGCTTCAAGGATCGGCTTGAGCGCTTCTGGGCGGAACCGGGCCGGATCGCGTCGAACACGCCCGAAATTCTGCCCGACAACCTTGCCGCCGAAAGCGAGACGCTGAAGGAAAAGAAAGCGCGCGGCGCGCTGCAGATCCGTCAGATATTCCGGGTCCTGGCCGATGAGCCGCTTGAACTCGTCGACGCTGGCGAGTTGCCAGCCGAGGAGATCCATAAGCGCCGCCGGGTGATTCTGTAGGACGCGGAAGAGATTGCTAACGTCTCGGTCGAGATCGTTCAGCACTTCAACTTTCGGCGCCAGCCGTCGCTTAAAAAAAACGCCGGCCATGCCGGCAAAAACTTCCGCATAAAGTGAGTGGGGAGTTGCCTCGATTTGCGCGGCAATTCGGCGGGAAAGCTGCCTTTTGCCGCCCACATAAGGAGCAACGGCCCGCGCCTGGGGCACGGGCCGGAGGGTTTCGACCATTGCAAAGATGTCCTGGATGACAGACGCTCGGCGCGCTGCGCGCAGCGGCGGGGCGACGTTATCCGATGGTCACGTCGTGCGGGGTTTCGCAGCTACCAACTGGCCCCGCGGCCGGGTTACCAGCCCGGCCCCCGCCACTGTATCACCTGGCGGGGGAGTGTGTCAGGTCAGGCTGCGAGATCCTTGCGCTCGGCAAGCTCCGCGCCGGTCGGCGTCACGGAAAACGTCTCTTTCGCCTCCTCGATCGACAGGCCCTTGATGCGTTTGAGCGGCGAGGCCTTATCGTCGGTGAGTGAGGTTTTCACCGCGCTTCTGTCGATCGCGATTTTCGTCTTGGTAAATCCCTGCAGCTTTTTGAGCTTGTCGAGGATCTTGTCTTCGAGCGCCGGGTCGATGACGAGCTTTGCCTGGCCCTTGCGCCAGGCGACCTTGCCCGTCTTGAACTCCGCCGTCTTGGACTTGCCGTTTTCGGTGAGACGTTTCCGCTCCTTGGCGCAATAAGCCTCTACTGCGACGACGAGCCCGGCCTCCTCCTCCTGCAGCGGGCTCGCCGTCTCCTCCGCCGCGGCTGCCGCCTTGGCCACCGCCTTTGCCTTCTCCGTTTCGATGCGAGCAAGGTCGGCCCGGATCGTACCAATGCGCGCGATCGCCTCCGCGCAGGCAGCATCATTCTTGATCGGCATGGACTTTGCCGGCATGTCTTACTCCTGGTCTGGGTAGGGGGATCGAAATGATCGAGGAGGCAACTGCGCAGGGGCGGACCCGTGCGGCGCGGCTCAAATGGGCCGTATTTTTGGCCTTTGGCGCGGCGTTTCTTGCCTTCTATTATTGGACAAATCTTATCGCGCCGGGGATCGTGCTCTGGCGCACAATCCTCTCCGATGTGGCGATTTCATCGGCAGCAGCAGGGGAGATGCTGCCGATCTGCACTGGCGGAAACCGAGCGGCTCGTAAGGTGACCTGCGTTGTGGATGGCGACACCGGGTGGGAAGCCGGCGTCAAATGGCGCGCGATCGATGTTGATACGCCTGAGATCGGCCATGCCGCATGCATCCGCGAGAGACAGCTCGGCGAACGGGCACGTGATCGCCTCCGCGAACTTATGAGCGACGGTTACACAATTGAGTGGGTACACGAACGCGGCAATTTCGGCAGAGAGTTGGCGACCGTCCGTCTGTCAGACGGTCGCGATGCGGGGCAGGTGCTGATTGAGGAAGGCCTGTCTCAGCGATGGCCCAACGAAGGCAACGTCTGGTGCGGCACCGATTAGTCGCCCCGCGCTTCGATCGTCAGCGCCTCGAAGCGAGCCATCTCGATGAGGTGTGCAAGAAAGTTCCAGCCGTACAAGCGCGATAGCTTCGACAATTCGAACAGCATTTCCGCGAGGGGCCCAGCCATCTCTGGCGACGGTATATGTTCGTCTTTGATAAATATGATCATTTTATCTCCCAACGCTATATATACAAAAATAGAATGCCCTTCTTACGTTACGCGCAAGTTAAAGGTGGAATTATAGAATACACATAGGATTAACTTATAAAAACAATAGACTTGTCTGACTCTAAACTCTCTTAGCCGCCGCTGACGGGGCACTCTTCCGCGCCCGAGGCGACTGGATTGCGGCCATCAGCGCATCAAAACGTTGCGTCATTTCCTGACGCTGCGCATCCATGCGGGTCGTCATTTCTTTGCTCTGCGCCTTGCCGTCGCTGCGAAGCTCCTGCAACTGGCTGTCGAGGCGCGCGATATGGCCTTCGAGATCCACCCGGCGCACATAGCTCTCGGCGAGCTCGTCGCGCACGCGGTTGATCCTTTCATCAAGTCGGTTGTCACCCTCGCGAATGCGTTCGCCGAGCTTTTCGTGACCGTCCTCGACCTTCCCCGACAGGAGACGTTCCGTCGTTTGCATCTTTTCCGACTGTTGGCGGTCGCGCATGACGGCGCCGCCGACGATGGTGGCGAGGGTACCGAGAAACGCCACGCCGAGGCCGATCAGCCACATCATCTCGTCCGACATCACGCCCTCAGCGGCCGGGGCTCGTGAGGGCCGCATCGCGCCGCACATAAAAATCGACGACGGCTTGCTTGGTGAGGCCGCAGCCCGTCAGCGCAAACCGGTCTCTTGCCCAGAGCTTTTCGACCTCCGCCTGGGTCAGACCGCGACCCGGCAGGGTCACCGGATCGGCGCAGTGCGAGGCGAGCTCCGCCGGCGCCGGCTCCAGGATCGGCGCCTCAGCGACCGGCAGGATTTTGGAGCCGCCGCACGCTGTCAGGCCCAAGACAGTCGCGCAGAGCATTGGGATCGCTATCAGCCGCATTTTCGAGCTCCTTCATAAAGACGTCCTGCTGGGCGAGCTGGTAGCGCAGCTCCGCGATGGTCTCGTCCGCGGCCCGGCGGGCCTCCGCATTCGCCTGCTGCTGCCGGATCGTCTCTTCGGCCGAGGCCTTTTCGGTGTCGGCGACGAGGCGGTCGTATTTCGCCTGCCATGTCGCCTCGGCGCGGGCATAGCCGTAATGGTCGCCCACGGCATAGGTGCCGCCATAGGAGGCGAGGACGGCGAGGACCGCCGCGACGATCGCTAAAGGGTTGGCGAGGAGCGCGGTCATTTGAGGCCCTTGAGGCAGAGCTCGCGCTCCGCTTTGCGCCGGTTGACCAGCCCGCGGATGACCCGCCCGCCGGCCTTGTTCCACATGAGCAGCGCATCGCATGCGCCGCGAAGATCGCCGGCGTTCCAGCGCCGCGCCATGGAGGAGCGGCAGAAGGCGCGCTGGCCGATATTGTAGGCGGCCGACAGGAACGCGACGTAGCTCTCGTCGGGAATCGCATCCGGATCGCGCAGGCACGAGCGCATGCCCGCTTCGAATTCCACGAGACCGTCGCCGAGCATGGTGGCGCATTCCGCGTCGGTCGCGGTATCGCCCATCTTCACGCCTCGGGTTTCCCCGAAACAGATCGTCGGCACGCCCACGATGTCGCGATAGGCGACGTTGCGCTTGCCCTCCCAGCCGCCGACGAAGCCGACGGCGAGAATGCCGAGCGCCGTGACCGTGCCGAAGATGCCTTTCTTGAGCCTGCTACTGGACACCGGAGACACTCCTTTGCGCGATGAGCCGGGCCGCAAAGGCGCCGCCCGTGGTGAGGAGAGAGAGAAGGGCGAAGAGGCCCGGCGGAATCGGCAGGAGGTCGTCCGCATAAGGCAGCGCGACTTCCAGGCCGGAGAGAAGCGCCGCCAGCGCGATGAGCCGCAAACTCCAGGCATGGCGAAGCACCCTCCGCCAGTTCCAGACGAGGTTCATGTCGTACTCCAATATTCGAAAAGGTCGCCCGTCCCGGCTGCCCACAGTGCGCGGGCCGCCGGCAGCCCCACCGGGAAGGGCGTTTCAACCTTCAGGCTCTGGGATCTACCCCGGCGCTTCTAGTCGGTGCTTTGGGTTCAGCAGTTCGCCCGCCGCCTATCCCGCGGCATCCAGGCGTCTCGACTCGTGCGGGCATGCTGCGCATTCTTCTCGCAAGGCGCGCATATGCGGGAGGATATCATGCGCTTGGTTGCAGCCCTTTTGATCGCGACCATGGCCACGACGGCCCAAGCCGCACCGGTGCTGGATCTCGCTGCCTTACTCAAACAGGCCCCGGTCCCTGCCGAGATGACGTCGATCCCGGTCCAGCCGACCGCGTGCTGCAAGCACTGCAGCAAGGGCAAGCCTTGCGGCGACAGCTGCATCGCCCGCAACAAGGAATGCCATAAAGGCCCTGGCTGCGCCTGTTGAAGGCGCAGATATCAGAAGGCTTCAGCATAGCGAAACAGATGCTCCGCCCGCGTGTCCCAGATCGTCTTGAGCTCCGCGTGCGTCAGCATCCGCGCCCAAAGGCTCGCGTGAGCAGTCGCCCACGACTGGCTTTGCAAAAACTCGCTGCTAGCTGCTGTAGGGAAACAATAAAAATTAGAAGAGCCTAAAGCCGGTGATCGGTAATCTATATCTGAGCCCTGGAACTGGTGCACGTGAAGTCCCTCCCCAGCCGAACCCGTAACTGCCAACATGTGCATTGCCGCCTTCGCGGCTGGCATCGTTAGATAATCATACCGAGATTTTCGCGCAATCAATGTGTAAAATCGAGCCCCGGCAAAATAATATCTAGTATCTCCCGAGCCGCCATCAATTACATTTCCGAAATAGTAATCTGACGAGCCGACAGCTTTCATTACGAAAATACAGCTGAAAGCTCTTTTGTCCGCTTGCGCGGCAAGAGCCGATTGAAGGGCGGCTGATGTGGTCCGCGCGCTTGCCGAGTGCATTCGTATATTGCCGTCGGCGATCCAGCTCCCCCTTGTATCTAGATCAGCGCCGCCAAACTGGTCGGCGATAACTCGCTCAGTATCTCCACTGAAATCGTCGAAGTCGTACCAATGCAGGAGACCCGCTTCACCGATATCCGCGAGCGCAGCCCTCGATCTCCGCCGTCCGCCCATCAGCGTCAGCGCGGATCCATTGAGCGCCATCAGCTCGCCTCAAACGCGGCGCGGACCTGCGCCTTGTTGGTGATCATGCCTGCGTCGATTTCCGCGGCGACGAGTCCTTCTAGGTCGAAGCAGGCTTGGATATGCGCCAGCGCTGCGACAACGGCGGCCCGCATGTCGGCATTGCTGACCGCCCGCGATGTCAGATCTGCGAACTTGAACGTCGCGCTATCCTGCCTCAAGCCATCGCGAATGGCTGCATAGGTCGAGTCGAGCGCTTGGCGATCATCGCCTCGCGCTGTCGAGAGCGGCACCGTCTCGCCGGCTATCACCACCTCGATCCCAGCAACCTCGCGCTCCCAGCGCAACCGCGCCACCTCGGCTTTCAATTCCTCGACGGTCAGCGCCCTTTTCCCTCGCGCCCGCACGACGCGATCCTCTTCAACCGTGAGGACCTCTTCGGTCGCCACCTCCGTGTCAGGGTTCACCGGCGCATCATCGCGCTCTTCCGGCAGCCAGCGCCAGCCGGGACGCGTCGCAGGCAGGTTGTCCGGGTCTTGCCGCCTACGATCGACGATCGCGTCCTCGGGAGACACCAGCGCATGCATGATCATGGTCATGGTCGTCACCCTCAGCTGTCCGTCGCCGCGGACGTCGGATACTTGATCTCGGGCCCGAGCAGATGCACCAACACGCCGAGATCGTCGGCGGCATTGGCGACGGCGCGATCAATCTTGATCGTCAACTGATCGCCCGGCTGTGCGCCCGGCAGCGGGACATCGACTTCTGCCGTGCACCACAATCGGCCAGCCGAGCCGGAGCACGCACCCGACGAGATGACAGCCGAGCCGACAGCCCCGAGCGCGTCGCCGTCTCCAGCGGCCCCAGCGGAAACGGAGAGAGCGATGCTTTTTCGGACATCCAGACGGTAGATCGTGTTGTCAGATTGTCCGGCGAGGACAAGCCTCCCTTGTGGATCGAATGTCATGCCACCTGGTGATGTCGTCGGCAGATTGAATTCGTCGTCGACGGTCGCTGAAATTCCACGGTGCTTGCGCAGCTTGAGTGCAGTCGCATCGCAAGTCCATAGGTTGCCATCAGGGTCTATGGCGATGCCGACCACCATCCCGCCGGACGGTGCGGCAAAACTGAACCCCGTTGGCTCCAACGAAAAAGGATCAATGGCGTAGATTGTATCAGTGCTGGAATCGCAGAGGTAAAGATTACCCCCGACAGGGTCTTCCACGATGTCGCGAGGACCGCTTCCAGGCACCCCATTACTGCCATATAAATCCCCGCTAATACCGACATGTTTGTAAATCCGCGGGATCGAATAATCGAGACTGATCAGATCGGTGCCGCCCCAAGCGATGAGCCCAGATGGACCCGATCCCGGCGACGCGAACGATGTGACCGCGGCCCCACCGAACCCGTCGCGGACGAAGATCGTGTCAGCGGAACTGTCAGAGATGATGAACTGTCCGAGATTATTGAAGGCGACGCCATACGGAGAGGCCACGCCGCTCGGCACGTCGGTATCATAGGTCGGCGGCGTGAAACCCTCATGCGTGAACACTCCCCGGCACTTCAGCGTGCCCCCGGGCGCGAACGACTTCGGCAGCACGAACGTGAGATAAGCCGTCTGCTGCGTGGCGGGATCGAACGTCAGCGTGTCGTACGACACGCCGTTGACCGTGATCTCGCCCGGCTCCGCCCCGTTGGTGGGCGCGGGCTTGAGCAAGCCCGGCGAGGCAAAAACCGTCTGGTCGCCGGTGACGAGGTCGAGCACGTCGGCTTCGGACAAGGCGCCTTCGATCGCCGTGTCGATGTCATCGAGCGCCGTCTGCAAACCGGCGATTTGGTTGATCGTGTGGGTGTGGGAGGTCGACGCGAAATCGCCGAGATATTCCCAGTTCGTCGGATCCGACATCGGGTCGGCGGTCGGCGGATCGGGCAGCAAGCCGCCCTGCACGGCGCGCCAGCGCTTGTTCCCGAACGCATAGGTGTGGTCGGTCTCGGCCGTGGCGCCGGTCGTCCAGGCGACGTCCCAGCCGGTCTCGCCCACCTCGCCCTGCGGCCCCTGCGGCCCGGTCTCGCCCTGCGGCCCCTGATCGCCCTGGATGCCCTTGAGGGTGAGGCCAGGCGTCGGCCAGGCGCCCGAAGCCTTGGGGCCGAAGAGGACGTAAGACGTGGTATTGAGGTAATAATCGCCGTCATTTCCGTCGCCCGAGGCGGGATCGGCAACTCCCGACAGGATGCGCTGGCCGAGCGCTGAGGTGGCCGAGAGCGTGACCCAGTCGATGTCGCCGACGCGGCGCACCTGCAGCGTCGCGTCCTCGACACGCCATTCGAGCGTCGGCGTCTCGCCCTGGTCGCCCTTAACCCCTTTCGGGAGAAACAGACGCCAGTCGGATTCCGACGAGCCCGGCTCGATGCCGGTGTTGCCGCGGAGAGCAAACCATTGCTCGTCAGCATGGAGCACGACGGCACGCCAGGCATAGGTCGTGCGCCGCTCCCACTTGCCTTTGAAGTCCATGCCGGCTGGGCCGGGAAGTCCGCGCGGCTGAACGGCGATCGCGGCGGAAGATTTAGGATGCATCGCGCGTCACTCCCGTGCCGACAGTGATTTTGCCTCGGAGCCAGATGCGCGCCGTCTCATTGACGGCGGCGCGCCAGACGAGGAGGTCATAGGTATAAATTCCGGAGAGCCGGCGCACGGCCGCGACCGGCGCCAGGATGTTGAGAACGCCGTTTGCCGGATCGGTCTCGTCGACGTAGAGCTCGCCCGTCGCGGTCGACAGCTCCAGATCGAGCGTGGCGCTTTCGGGCCGGCGGCGGAGCTGCAACGAGAACGCCAGATCCGTCAAATCGTAGGGCGTCTCGTCGTCGGCGTTGAGGAATTCCAGCGAGCAGATCCAGGCCTCGTTGGCATAGGCCTCGAAATCGAGTTCCGGCGGGTCGCCGGTGATCAGAGCCATCGCGTCACGTCACGATCAGGTCGATGGCGGTTTCGGCGGAATTGTATTCCGCTTCGAGCAGTCCCCAGAGCCGGTCCTTGGCGGCAGGCTCGCTTTCGCCGATATCGCGCGCGAAATCATCGACGATGAGATCGACGTTGGCGCGGAAGCCTTTGAGCCGCCCGATCGCCTTCTGATACTCGTCGTTTTTGGTGATGATCGAATTGCACACCTCGGTCGGCGTCTTGCCGCGCGCCGTCGCCTCGTTCTCGATCAGGGCTTTCTGTGCCGCGCCGATATCGTCGAGCTCCGGCAGATCGGCGAGATAGGCCTCCGCCGCGAGGCGCGATTGCGCAAACGCCGCGATCTCGTTCGCCGGATAATCGGAATAGAAGATGCTCATCAGCCCTTCGGCCGAATCCTTTTTCCACTCGTTGGCCGCGCCAAGTTTCATCTGGTCGACATTGTCGTATTCGTCGTACCAGCGGCGTTCGCGGTAACCTCCCAGCCCGTCCTGCACATAGCCGGTCGACACTTCGTCGAAGACGCTTTGCGACACTTCCTCGGCATTGATGCCTGGCGCGAGCTGCGGCAGCGACGTGAATTTCTGCGTAACCTCACCGTTGACGATGATGAACCACGGCATGGTGCCTACTCCGTTGCGTCGCGATAGAAGAGGAGAACGAGGCCATCCTGGCCGGTGAAGCCGAAGCCATTGTTGGAGGCGCCCGGCCCGCCCTGGCCCGGCCGCACGTCAAGGCCGGTTTCGTCCTCGTTGGTTAGGAAGTTTCCGTCGCCGACACCGCCGAGCGTTCCAGAGGCACGCCACAGGCCGAAGGACGCGCCGCCATTGCCGGAGAAATAGGCGTTGTTGGCAGAGAGATAGCCGGGTTCGCCCCACCCACCGAACTGGTTGAACTGACCGCCGAAGCCCTTGCCGCCCTTGCCGACCGGGCGCCCGACGCCGGAGGAAGAGCCAGAGCCGCCCGTGCCGCCGGTTGCCGACATGAAGGCACCGATCGAGGAGAGGCCGCCGGCCTGACCGGCGCCCGTGCGGTAACCGCCTTTGCCGCCCTGGCCGACGATGATCGAAACGCCGGAGCCCGGCGTCGGCGTGAAATAGCCCGCCGCAAAGCCGCCGCCGCCGCCGCCCGCACCGCCCGCGCCTTTGCCGGTCGCGCCGCCGCCGCCGCCGCCGGCACCCCAGCATATGCCGAAAGCCAGATTGACGCCGCTGGACGGCACCCAGACAGACGTCCCTGTCCGATAGACCCGCATGCGGTTGAAGCCGCCGACGCCGGCATTGCCGCCGGCGAGACCCGCGATGATCTGGATCGCCTGAAGGAGCTGCGACAGATCCGAACCGTTCGGCTCGATATCGGCCGCGGTGATGACGTTGAGGATCTCGCGCATCGGGTGCTCGATCGCCTCGGCCGGCACCTGCGAACCCTGGATGCCGGCGCCGGCATTGCCGGTCACATAGGACGCGTCCTCCACCGCGCCGACGGGCGGTTTGTATTCCATGCTGGCCTCTTGCTGTGAGAGTGGTCCGGCCGGTTAATCGGCCACGAGCGCGTAAGCGAAGACGGGCCGCGTCCAGGCGGGCGCGACGGCATTGACCCGGCACTCGACCTCGCTCGCCCGTCCGAAATCCGTCAGCCGGTCGATGCCGAGCTCCGACGTGCCGCAGGCAAAATGCGTGATGAAGGGCGTGTCGAGATGGATCACCCATTCATAGGGCATCGCCGCATTGCCGAGCCGGTGGTCGCTGCCGAGACGCGATTCCCCGCAGCGAAACGGCGCCGGCTCTTCGATGACGACTTCGCTATGCCCCATCGACACGACGAGGCAGGTGAAATCCGCCGGCGTCACATAGTTTTGTCCGCGCACCGTGAGGCGCAGCGTTTCAAGGCGCGCCGAGACGGCCGGGTCGAACGGGGCGCAGGGGCCGGGCAGCGCATATTCCGCCTCCCAATCTTCGAGGCTGTCGACGATCGAGACCGAGGTCGATTCCTGCGAGATGCCGAAGAGGCGCGCATAGAAATCGGCAAACGGCGCCGAGACGGCCCGCCAGAACCGCGCCATGCGGCTCGTCGTGTCGGGCGCGACACCGTCCGGGCTCCGCCACGCCGCGCCCGCTGGCTGTGCGGCGAGCGCCACGGAGAGAAGATCGTCGGCGGACGGGGCCGAAAGCACGTCGGCATTGTCGGGCGGTGCGCTGCCGAGCGGGTCGGGATTGCACGTCACTTCGATAACGGCACTGCCGTCGCTTGCCGAGAAATCCGATCCGGCCGGAACGAAATAGGTGCTCACGAGAAATACCGGATGGTGCCGAGGACTGGCATCTCGCCGCCGAGATAGACGACGTCGTTTAACGGCGCGCGCAGCCGGTGGCGGTCCTCGCCGAGCGCGATCGAGATCGCCTCGGCGATCCATGAAACCGACATGACGAACGCGTCACCTGCAACGCCGGGCCGGGCGCGGGCCGCGAACATGGCGGCGAGCTGTGCCTCGACCGCGGCGCGATTGGCCTCCGTGTCCGGAACGAGCGTCAAATCGATGTCGATCGGGCGCATGACGGGCGCTGCAGCGATCGCCGCGGCCCGGATCATCCGCCGCTCGTCGAGCGCCGCCTGCACCGCGGCGACGTCTGAGGCGGTCGGGATCCCGTTTGCCCGCCCCTCCATCAAGAACCAGACACCGATCGTGCCGGGCCCGCCCGCAAAACTCTGCGCCCAGGCCTTTGAGACGCCCGGCACCGCCCGGGCGAATTGTTCGTAATCGCTTTCCGCGCCGCCTTGTGGCACGCGCCGTTTGCGGTCGAGGATGCGCGCGCGCAGGCTTTCGTCGCTCTCGCGGTCCGCCCCGCCACCGATCCCGTCCGCCCCGACGCTGCCGGTGGTGGCAACGCCGCTGTAGAGCGCCGGATCGACGAGTGAGACGCTTTCGTCCGCCTCGCGGTTGCCGGCGAGCCCGGCTTGTTCGGCCCGCACCGTGACGACGAGGGCGCCGGCGACACTCGCCGTCGCCGCCTCGGTCGCGACATAGCTCTGCGCGCCCGACAGGAATCGCATGCCGGCCGGATAGATCGTCTCCGGCGTCGCCGTGATTTCGATCTCGCCCGCCGCGCGCGTCGCGGGCTTGCGCGTCAATCCGAGCTCGTAGGCGTGCCGGTCGAGATGCGTGCCATCCGCAGTCGAGGCAAAGATCTGGCGATAGATCCAAGTCGCCCGCAGATGCGCCTCGTAGAGGGCGATGGCGATCACCTTGCCGATCACGTAGAGCGTGTTCGGCCAGATCGTCGCATCCGTGTCGGGCAGCTCCTGGCGGAACGCGCCGCGGATGCGCTGCGACAGGCTATTGAGCGAGGGGGTGGATGTCGCCACGTGTCACCTGGTCCCACAGCACGCCATAGCGCGCCGCATAGAGTTGCGTTCCGTCGCGGCCGTAGAGCGCGACGTTAAGATCGAGCCGGCGGTCTGCCGGGCGCGCCGTGGCATCGACGTCGATGCGCGCCACGGCCCGCTGCTCGATCAGGACTTGCAGCGCCTCGCGGGCATAATCTTCGGCAAGCCGCGGCGTCTCCACCTCGTCGACGCTGCGCCGCCGCAAAAGCCAGAGCTTGGAGCCGAGCGGACGCTCGAAAGCGTCGAGATCGATATCGAAGCCGTCGCCAACCCAGCCGCGATTGTCGTCGCCGTCGCGGAGTTCTGACGGATCGGCGCGGCGATCGGTCTGCAGGAGCATGAGGATTGCGGTCGCAAGCTGCGCCCGGGCGCGGAGCCCGCCGCGGTTCTTGGTCTCGTCCGGTCCGGCCGGTGCGAAATCGCCCATCTCTCCGTCCCAGACGATGTCCGGCGACAGGAGCGCTTCCGGCTCCTCCGTGAGCGGCACGATGCGGATGGTCATGTGATGCTCATTTGACGGTCATTTGACATAGACGCGCGTCGCGAGATTGCCGGTGTCGACATCGCCGTCGCTGTCGACCGTGCCCTCCGCCGAGGCCGGCCGGCTCGCATCCTCTCCGCCGAGGCGGCATTCGCCGTCGAGGATGATGGTCGTCGCCTTGATGTGCACGCTGTCGCCGCCGACGATGCGGATGTTGTTCTTGACGATCGACACGGCCTGGCCGTGCGCGTTGTAAATGACGGTCTCGCCGGCCTCCATGCGGGGGCGCAGACCTGGATGTTCCCCGCCGACGGCGAGCGGCTGCGCATGCGCCCCGCCGAGCGCCAAGAACGCGCCGACGGCGCCCTGCGGCGGACGCGAGGCGAGCCCGTGCTGCTGCATCCACAGGATATCGCGCGGCGCCTCGCCGGCGCGGCCGCGGCCGGAGAGGAGGAGAAGCCCGTCGCTCTCCCGGTCGCTGTCGATTTCGAGCCGCGTCAGATACGGCCTGAACTGGCTCATTCGGCCGTCACCTCCGCCTCAGGGTCCGGCGTCTGCCAGACCGCGTCGCTGTCGCCGCCGGTGTCGTCGCCGCCGAAGGCGCGCGGATCGACGAGTTGCAGGATCGCCCGCGTCGCCGCGGCATCCTCCGACAGGCCCGGCCCCTGGCGCAGCGTGACCTGGCTGATCGCCATATCCTGCCGCAAGAGGATCAGCGGATCGTCGAGATAGACGAGCCAGTTCGGCGACCAGATGCGGCCCGCCTGGTCGCGCCATCCGGCGACCTCGACGCTGGCCGTCCGCGACCGTCCCGCGGCGCGACGCACCTGGTTGTCGGCGCGTTTCTTGAGGCGCGCATAGCTCGGCTCGCCCTCGTGCAGAATGATCTGCGGGCGCGACCGCCCGACCGTCCCGTCATGCGCCGTCGCCTCGGCGCGAAGTTCGGTCGCCCCGTGCCGTCGCGATCCCTGCCCGCGGACGACGACCTTGTCATGGCGGCCATTGCCGGTGAGCTTGCTCTCGGCACGCACGATATTGCCGCCCTGCCCGATCGCGAGAGCGCCGGCATGCCGGCCCTCGGGCCGGTCGGCGAGCACCATCTGCCCGTCCGCATTGTCGTGCAGCAGATAGCCGCGCGAGCGCGCCAGCTCTTCGAGCTCCCGAAACGGCGAGCGTGACGGCACGACCTGGTGCCACGGCTCTTTCGGAGGCTTCGAGCCGGCGAGAATCCATTCCACCCCGGTCGGGTCGATCTCGGCCGCGATCTCCAGCATGTCGGCGTTTTCCACGCGTCCGCTTTCGTGCAGCACGGAGCTCTCGACGCTGTCGATCGTCTTCGAGCCGATCGTCACGCGGATCTTCTCGTTTTGATCGCCATGGTTCGGATCGACGTCGCGCACATAGCCGGTGATCACCGTCTCGCCGCTCGCCTTGACCAGCGCCGGCATGTCCGGGCGGATCCTGAAACGACCGATACCGGCGAGGCCCGGATGCGCACAGGTGAGATTTGCCGTGCGCACGGCCTGTTCGGCGCCGAAGACGAGATCGATCTCGCTCCACAACCCGTAGACCTCGCCGCCGACCTCCACGGTGACGGTCTCCAGCGGGTCGCTCATGCTGCCCTCATTCCGGCGCCACGGCCTCCAGCGACACGGGCATGAAGGCGGGCGTCGTCACCCGGTTGCGCTCGACGAGCTCGGCGGCGCGGGCCGGGTCCTGATAGAGACGCCAGGCAAGCACCGTCGACGGCAGCGACAATCCGGTCTCGACGCGCACCAGCGGCGCCCGATCTGCCGCGATGCGCGACAGGTTGCGCACGCTCTGACCGACGAGGTCGGAGAGATGCGCAAAGGCGGCCTCGCCGAGGAGCGTGCCGGACGTTTCGATCACCGGCTCGGCAAGTGCGCCGATCGTCGTGCGCGCTGCGGCGGCATCCTGGCGGGCGGTATAATCGCGGCGGAGCGCCACGAGGCAGAGCGTCGACAAGATCGTGGCATCAGCGATGATGCGCACCGGACCGGCCTCGCCCGTATTGTCGAGGTCGGCGACGCAGGCCCGAAAGAGCTCCGCCGGCTCGCCGTAGAGCCCGACATGCCGCGCGAATGCGGTGAGCCCCGCCACGAAATCGGCCGGCGCGGAATCGGCGAGCGCCGCTGCGGCACTCGCCGCTTCGGAGAGCCGCAGAGCCGTATCCTCGCGCGCCGCCGGCATGACGGAGGCGGCACGCAGGGCCTCGACCCGCGCCACGCTGGCGAGGGCGGCGGTGATGATCTCGGCCGCATTCATATCAGTCGAGCACTTCCGCCAGGGCCGCGCCGAGGATCTCCGCCCCGGTCACGATGGCCGCGGCGATCGGCGACGGCCCGGTGACCGCCGGGAAAGACACGCCCGCGCCCGCCTCGATGAACTGCACCCGGAATCCGATATAGCCGTTGCGGTCGAGATCGCGCCGCCGTTCGAACTGGATGCAGCGCGCCAGGCGCGCCGGTTCCATCGGCAGGACGAGAAGCGCCGCCCCGGAGGTGTTGAGCGCGGCGGCAAGCGCCGTCGCCTCGATGTCGGCGAGGTCGGAGGCGACATAGGCGTCGATCGGCCAGACGGTTTCGCGCTTGCCCATGTCCTCGGTGACCGGCGTCTCGCCATAGGCGATGTTGGTCACCGCGACGCGGCGGCCGCCGGCGACGATGTCGCGCTCGACCCAGAACGGCACGCCGCGAAACGAGGCGCGCCGAAAGGCTTTCGACCAGTCGCGGCTCATTCTTCGGCCATCCCGGCTTCGGCCGGCATCGACCGTCCGACATCGCCGCGGAGCCCGGACCGCCGCCCGGAGGCGAGCGCCTGATTGACGCGCCGTCCGGTTTGCGCCGCCTCCGCTTCGAGGCGTTTAAGGCTCGCGAGCGCCGGATCGATATTGACGTCGACGGAGGGTTTGACCGTGGCGAGGTCCTCCATCTCTTCACGGATCGCCTGGATGCGGGCGAGACCGGCGGAAGGATCGATGTCGAAGATCGCCTTCGCCTCTTTCATCTCGTCCTGGAGCTCGGCCATGCGCTCATAGGCGCGCATGGTTTCCTCGAGCGAGGCCTCAGGCGGCAGAGCCGGCGCGGATGGCAGCTGAGGCACCTCGATCGCGCTCGACCGTGCCCGCGGCAGCGAGGGCGGCGCGATGCCCGGCGCGGCAGGTGTCGCCCCGCCGGTGGCGCCGAGCGCCGCCATGCTGGCATCCTCCGCCTCGCGTGCAAGACGCGCCAGGCGCGTATGTTGCGCAATGGCGGCCCGATCGCCGCGGCGCCGCTGGACATTCTCGACGCCTGCCCCACGGCCGGCCTCGGCGCGGTCGATCTCCTGGAGCCGCGCGTCGATCTCCTGCAGGCGCCTGAGGTTCTCTTTGCGCTTTTCCTGAATATCCTTCGGGATCTGGTCGAATTCCTGGTCGAAGAGACGCAGCGCCTCTTCGGCGCTGACATCGTCGGCCGGGTTGATCGCCTGCGCACCGCGGCCGAGAGCGCGCAATCCGCGCTGCGTCATCGTCGCAAAGCCCGTATTCGCGCCGGAAACATTGAGCCACAACTTGACACGCTCCAGATTGAGCATGGCCCGCTCGACGCGCTCCAGGACGGTGGCGAGCGCGGCCCCCGCCTCGGCGGCGGCGTTGAACGTGTCCGTTAGCTCCCATTTGCCGTCACCGCCGCCGGCGATGCGATCGAGCTGATCGCCGATCTCGCCAAGCATGGTCGAAAAGTCTTCGTAGCCGGCGCCCTTGGCAAAGCCGTCGATCGCCTCCGCCATGTGCTCGAACGGCGTACCGTTCTCGTCCATGTACTTGAAAAGATCGAGCATCCGGTCGGCGCCCGCCTTGAGCGCCGGAAACGCCATGTCGCCGGCGCGCCGGCTCAGCTCGTCCAGCTGTTTCCAGACCATGCCCCATTTGACGCGGTTGAGCTCCATGCGTCGTTCGAAGACCCGGTCGATCCCGCCCATATAGGCGGATTCATTCTGCAGCATCCGGAGATTGCGACGGTATTCGTCGAGGTTCGACGAGAGCGTCTGTATCTCCATGAAATAGCCGCGGCCGACGATGCGCGTCAGGGCCTCGGCGCGCTGGAAGCGGTCGAGCTCGGAGAGCGAATCCAGGAATTTGAGCAGCGCCCCCTGGGCATCGTCCTTGACGAGCTTATGAAACTCCTTCGTGTCGCCGACGAGTTTCTGCATCCAAATGATGCCGTCCTTGTTCATGACGTCCGGAGCCAGAAGGCGAGACGTCAGGTTCTGCATGGACGTGGCGGCCGCGGACGTGTCGAGCTTGAGGTTCTTCATGGTCGCGGCGAGTGCTGCGACCTGCCCTTCCGAAAGTCCCCAGTTCTTGATGAGCCCGCTCGACTGGTCGATGAACTGCACGAGATCGCGCTCGTCGGCGATGCCCGCATCCGCCAGATAGTTGATCTGGTCTGTCAGCTTCTCGACCGCGCCCCCGGTAAGGCCGAGCGCCGTTCGCCATCCGGCAAAGACGTTGCCGACCTCCTCTTCGGACATTTCGAAGGCGTCGGCGACCTTGACCGAGAGTTTTGTGAACTCCCGCAGATCTTCGAGCGGCAGACCAGCGGCGGCGCCGCGCTCGTACGCGGCTGCGATATCCTCGATCGCCGAGGGGAGCTCGTCATTGAGATCGAGGATTTCCTGCTTGATGCGCGCCATTTGCGCGGCGCTCGCGCCCGACTTCTTCTCGATGCCGAAGAGCGCCTCTTCGAGACTGTTTGCACCACGCACGGCCGCCGTCATCCCGGCAGCGATCGCGGCCGGTCCGGCAACACCGGCGAGAAGGCGCGCCGTGCCGCCGACGAGCATGGCCTGGCCGCGCATGAACGCGCCGTTGCGGCGGTTGAACGCCTCCGCCCGGCGGTCCATCTGCTCCATCTTGCCGCCGACCGAAGCCAGCATGCGTCCGGCTCCGGCGTCCTGGCCCATGAGACGCAGCGTCGCTTGGAGGATGCGGTTCGACATGCCAGGATGATCTTTCGACGAGGGAGGGAGACGTCAGTGGGGACGAAGCATGCTCAACGTTACTGCCCGCAATGCAGCCGGACGGTGCTCGCGCAAAAACAGACGCCGACGCACATCCTGCATTTGTTGCTGTCGATCGTGACCGGCGGGCTGTGGCTGGTCGTCTGGTTCGTGCTCGCCGCCGTCGCCAGTGAGCGCTCTTATCGATGCCCGATCTGCGGCGGCACCACCCGCCAAGCGCCTTAGCGCTTCTTTCGCTTTTCGAGCCCGGATGCGAGCTTCTCGATGCGCTTGTCGAGCGCGTCGAAGGTCAGCTTTTCGACGTCTTGCGGCCGCCAGTGGAGGTCGAGGAAGAGGAAGTCGAGTTGCGCGTCGACGACCTCGCTTCTGTAAAAAAACCGAGCACCGCGTCTTTGACGGCGATCGCGTCTTTGAGGTCGAGAACGTCGAGATACTGCCCGCCGGGCGCCGTGCACAGCTTGTCCATATATTGGCGGACGACGCCGAGATCGGTCGCGAGCATGCGCGTGCCGCGGACGCCGCCGGAGAGAACCCATTCCTGCGGCTCGCCGATCGCAAAATATTCGCCGCAGGTCGGCGGGCGCAGCGTGACCTCGTCGAAGACTTGGCCGGACGCCTCGTAGCTCTTGGAGAGTTTGATCGTCGCCATCAGATCTTCCGATAGCTCTGATGCGCGCCGGAGAGGCCGGAGACCTCACCAGTCTTGCGGTTGATCGAGGGCTCGCCGACGAAGAAACCGGGACCGAAGAGGTGCGACACGCCGGTGTAATCCTCGCGGGCGGTCACTTCGAAATCGCCAAGGCGCATCAGCTCTTCCCAGTCGAGGTCGGCCGCGTCTTCGAAAGTGCCTTCCCAGCCGTGCGGCATCAGCGTGGCGGACTGGCTCACCGAGCCGTCCTGGTTGGTGATCGCCTCCGCCGAGAATCCCGCGGGCTTCACGGTGAAGTCGCCGCGCATGGTGAGCTTCCTCCCACCCGCAAACGAAAAGATTATTTCGCCGCCAAATCGCGCCATATCGGATCTCCTTTATGTGACGGGCCGGATCAGGTCGCGGCCTGCCGGTATTGTTTGAAGAGGCGGGCATTCGCCGCGATGATGTCGAGCGGACCGACCGCGGCGATCGGCGCCAGCATGTTGACGCGGTTGGGGTTGTCGTTGTCGCGTGACAGGACCAAGCGGCGGGCGAACTCGGCCGCATTGGCCTGCACGCCCTGACGCTCCAGCTCGTCGGCCGTGTGCACCATAGTGGCGCGGATGTCCTCGATCGTGACCAGCGCGCCGAGACCACCGGGATTGGAATCGGCAATCGCCTTGTTGCCGTGCTCGTAGGACAGGGCCGCGCGATAGGCTTTCAGCATGTAGATGAGCTGCGCCATGATCTGAATGTCCCGAAAGACGGTGTCGGCCTGCCCGAGCGGATTCGTCCGATAGGTCGTGATCAGCTTGTCGATCGCGACGTCGCCGGACGCGTTCACCGACCAGGTCGAGACGCCCGATTTCAAAAACGTGTTGCGCTGCGTGTAGCCGGGCCAGTAGGCGCGGTTGCGCGGCGCGCGCACGCCCTCCACGACGAGACCCGTCTGGTTGCGGCCGGCATTGCCCGTCGCCCCGTCGCAGAGCCACGGCACGACGCGGCCGAGAAGGCCCGCCGCCCAGGCCCAGACCGGAGACGGATTGGAGCCGCCCTCGATCACCGGAATGACCGTCAGATGGCGGTCGTTGAGGCCGAGGCCGAGCGTCGTCAGATCGCCGGTGGAATCGACCACGGCCGTGACGATGTGGCCGTAGATCTGCCGGAGATAGGACCACCGCCCAGACACGTCGGACATCAACGTCTCGTAGCGGCCGAGATTGGTTTCATCGGCGAAGGGCGTCGAGATGAAGTCGAACGGGTCGTCGCCGAGAGCGGCGAGCGCCGTCGTCAGGTCCGGAGAGCCGGTCGCTGTCGTCGTCTGCGTGATCGTCGTCGCGCCGCCGAAGGCGTTGCCGGTGACGCCGCTCGGCACATGCAAATCGACCGAGTTCATCACGAGGCCGGCATGCCGCGCCGTAAGGGTCACCACCTCGTCGGTCGAGGCTGCCGTCACGGCAAGAGAGGCACCCGTCAGCGCGTTGTAATAGCCGTTGACGGCCGCGGCGAGCGCGGTCGCGACTTCGGTCGCCGTATCGCCGGCCGCGATCGAAACGGAAATGATCTCGCCCTGGATCTCGATCACGCCGACGCCGCCCGCGGCGGGCACGCTGTCGATCGAGACCGTCCATGCGGCCGTGGTGCCGGTCGCGGCAACGGCCATGCCCCAGATTTCCTGGGCCGGCGCATTGGCGCGTGCAATGCGGTAGGCATCCGCAAGCACCGACCCGGCGCCGGCAAGAGAATCCGCCTCGTACTGCGAATTGAGCGGCACGGGCGTGTTGACCGCCAGCGACGCGCCGGAATTGGCGTGGCCGATGACGAGCATGCGGGCGTTCGATTCGAACTGTCCGCCACTCGTTACTTCGAAAAAGAACCCGGGCGCGACCAGGCCGGCTCCCGGGATGTTGTCGAAGACGATACCGTCAGCCATTGATCACTCCTTCCGTCGCCGGGGTTTTGCGCCCTGCGGTTTATCGGTCGTTTCGGGTTCGGGTTGAGAGCCCGGCGTGGCGCTCTCGGGGCTGTCGGCGCCGGGCTCGCTGGCGCCGTCCGCGATGGGCTCGCTGGCGACCAGGTCGCCGCCCCGCTTGAGCTGCGCATAAAACGGGTCGTCCAGATCGACGCGGCGGCCCTTGGCCGGGAACAGGCGAAAGTCGCGGTCCGGCATCGGGATTTTGAGGCCTTGTCGCGCCAGCACCATGTGCTGATGATTTGCCATCAGGGATCTCCTGTGAGGTCGACCCGCCCCCTGAGCGGCGCGTCGTCGAATGTGTCGGGGCGCTCGGCGCCGAGGCCGAAACGAATCTCTTGAAGTTGCGGCGGCGTCTCCTGCCCCGGCCAGGCCGCGGCGATCTGGTCGCAGACGTCGCGCGCATAGCTGCCGTCCGGCAGTCCGGCCGCAAAGCCGGCGAGCGGCTCCGGCAGCTCGCCCGGCGCGTCGCTCCACTCGTCGTCGTCGATCTCGCAGGCCATCACCATCGTGAGGCGGGCGAGACGCACGGCGAGCTCCGGCAACCGAAACGGCACCGTGCGGGTGCGCGAGACCGCTTTGCAGATCCGGCGGAACGGATATCCGGCCTGAGAGACGAGGAGCACGTAGCGGATCTGCGAGGCCAGAAACTCCAGCTGCACCGCCGCCGCCGCATCCGTCGCCGGGTTTCCGACGCCGGGTTCGCCGTCGAAACTGTCGATAACCGCGAGCTCCAGCTCGAAGGTCAGATCGACGGACAGAAACTCATTGTGGGACGCGGAGCCGTCGCCGCGGCGAACGCCCTCGGTCTCTTCGGCATAGACGCCGATCGTCAGCGCTGGCGGCGCGTCGGGCGCCAGCGCGTCGACCGGCACGGAGCGCGTGTCGTAGACGTGGCTCCCGGCGATCGTCGGGAAGCCGCTTCCGGCCGCGATGGCTGCGGTCGGCGCCAGCGCCTCGATCGCGGCGAGGCGCAGAGCCGTCACGCTGAGGGCCGTCATCAGGCGGCCTTTGCCAGGATCAGCGTGACCCAGCCGAGCCCGTCGCGTTTCGGCCAGGTGACCGAATAGGTTCGGCCGTCTTTGGCGCGGGTGACACGGTCGCCCTGCCGCGGCTCATAAGGGAGCTGCGACAACTCCACAGAGACGCCGGCCTCTGCACTCGCATGCGCAAAACGCTGCGTCGATCGCGGGTCGTAGGATTCGGAGCTGTCGAGCATCTCCGGCTTTTCGACCCAGATGCCGCGGAATGATTGCGCGACGCGCGTCTCGTCTGGCGTCGGAGGGCCGTTCGGCCGCCGCGTCATCGGCGAGAGCGTGAACGCCTCGCCGAAGGCGGCATCGGCGGGCCGAACCAGCGCCCCGAAATCGAGCATTACGAGGTGAAGGCGCCGTTGAGCCGCACCATGCCGTCGGCGGACGGATTGGCCGCGGCCTCGGTAGAGGCCCCGATCAGCTTGTTGCCGCTCGCCGCCGAGGTGACCTTCTTGGTCGTGTTGTCCCAATAAATGAGGAGACCGATCGTCCAGGCCTGGGCATTCGTCTTGTCGAGCATGTGGACACCATCCAGCATGATCTCGACGGGATCGCCCTCAGCCGCATCATAGGCGGCGACGCCGAAGATCGAGCCGACGAGGACGCCCGCACCGGATTTCGCGCCGCCGGCCGGCGCAGGCACGGTAATGGTGTTACCCGGCTTCACGAAGTCTTTCATGTTCTGTCTCCTGAAATCCGCAGAAAGAAAAAGGGCGGCTCGAAGCCGCCCCTGGGATCATGGCCGCAGGCGTTACTCGCCCGGGTTCTTGTAGAAGCCGCGATAATCCATCGCGCCGGCGCCGAAATCGAGCCGCGCTTTGAACTCGACGCCATCGACGTCGAAGCCCATGCGGGTCTCGGTATAAACGCCCTCCTGGCCGTCCAGATAGGCATATTCCAGCGTGTCGACGCCGGAGCGACCGGGATCGGCCGCGAGATACCACGCCGCGGTGCTCGTCTCGTCGAGGAGCGGTTCGGCGAGGACGTCCAGGGTCGATTTGAACGGGTTCACGTCCGCATCGGCCGTCGGGACGACGATCGGCGAAACGAACTGCATCGCCTTGGTTTCGAGCGCCGCCGGCACGACGAGGAGGTTCGGCTGGATCGGGATCAGGTAGCCCTTCTCGCCGCGCTTGCCGCCCGGCGCCCGCGTCCGCTGCAAGCGCATCGCCGTGCGAGCCGCCCCGACCGTATCGACGGAGAAGATGGCGCCGCTGGAGGCGAGGTTGCCGTGATCGGCGTGGAACAGGGACTTGTTGTCACCCATCGTCACGTTGCTCGTGATGAGAGCCCAGACGATTTCGTTTTCGAGCGCAGAGGCTGCGATGCCCCAGGACGAGGGGATGCGATCGAAGGCGGAAAGGTCGTCGTCGACGAGCACGCGGCGCGTCACGCCGATGATGCGACCGAACGTGTCGAGAGCGTAGGATTCCTTGCCCTCGCCGATCGTGCCGCGCTCGAACTCCCCATGCTCGCCGACCTTGAGCAGCCGCGGATTGGCGCCGATATCGGCCCGGATGATCGGGCGAAAATCGGTTGCCGTGGCACGGCGGGCGATGCGCTGATAGGTGCGCGGCGCCGTCTCATAGGCGCGCCGGAGGGTGCGGTTGATCTGGTTGCCCAGGATGATCGGGAAATCCGAGGTCGAATGCAGTCCCGAGGAGCGGGCGAGCATGTTGTCGCCCGGAGAGAGCGCGATCTCGGCGATTTCCATACGCGTCAGTCCGCGGGTTCGCCCACCGGCCCGAGACACGCATTCCCGCGCCATGTCGATGAGCGTCATGCCGCGATATTCGCGGGCGCCCTCTTCGAGCTGGGTCGAAGGGTCGAGGCGGTGCTCAAGGGCATTGCCCATGAGCCGGACCATGGTTTCGCGCTCGTCCTGGCCGCCCGGTTCAGTGCGGGCCGGAGGGGTGCGCGGCGCCTCGCGACGCGAACGCTCCGCCAGCCTGCCCTGCAGGGCGGCGCGGACCTCGTTGATGTCCTGGCCGCTGTCGATGAACCGGTCCGCGTCGCGGTCTTCAAAACCGAAGTCCCGAACGGCGCTGCGAATGTCACTGATCCGGCGGCGTTCGGCCCGCACGAGATCATCGGAGGTCTCGCCGGATCCCGACCGCGTGTCGCTGTCGGGATCGTCGGGGGCTTCGCGCTCCGCCGTCTCGATCGTGCTCCGCGTCTCGGCGATCTGATCGAGCAGTGCCTGGTGTTCGCCCTCGATCCGGCGCGCAGCCTCGTCGTCGGTGTCGTCGTCGATTTCGGCAATCTTGTCCTTGGCGCGCTTTTCGAGATCGGCGAGCTTCCGACGCAGCGCCGGCAGCGGCAAGGGCGCAGCCGTCATCAGGCTGCCGAGGAAGCCCTGCCATTCAGGCGAATGCCAGTCGCTCATGAAAAACGCCGTGATGACATCATGTGCCGCGGGGGCCGCCATCGCCACCACAGCAAAGAACGAGGCGGTCAGCACGGTAAGGGCCGCCACCTTGACCGGGGAAACCTTCATGGTTTGCTCCTGTGATTTACCGGGGCAGATGACCGTCCCCCTGCGGCCCCGGCGGAGCGCAGGCGGCATTTGAAATCAGGTGAGACCGGCAGACCGCGCCCGCATGCGCATGCGCGTCGCGACGCCCGACAGACCGGATCCGGCGCGGACGATGGCGCAGTCGAAGAGGCGCTCGTCCTCCGCCTTGCGCGTCTGCGCTTTCGCGTCGAACGGGATCGGCACCATGGAGATTTCCATGGGCTCCCAATCGACGATGCGATGAAGGTCGGGCCCGTTCGCCTTCTCTTCGATCTCGCGGCGGTGGATCTGGTATCCCACCGACACATTGCGGACGATGCCGCCCTTGATGTCTTCCCAGATCGGGGTGACGTCGTCCCGCATCGAGAACCGCAGCGTCGCGATGCCCTTCTTGCCTTCGATCCAGGCCCGCTCGACCACGCCGATCTGCTCGGAGAGGTCGAAGGCGAAATGCGTGTTGAGGACCGGCGCACCGTTGTTCAGCCGATCGAGCCGAACCGCCTCTTTCGAGACGACGAGCTCTTCTTCGAAGTCGTCGGAAAAGAAACGACGGCGCAGCCCGCGGGCCCCCGTCGTCCAGACGACATCGACGGTGCGGGCTTCCTCGTCGACGCTCTTCGGCTGGACGAGCGCCGCGCGCGTCTCGATTGGCAGCATCTTGTGTTCTGCCTTACGTGTCATCGCCCGGTTCCTTGCTGCTCTGGTGCGCGTCAGCGGCGCGAATGAGGTCGATCAGCCGGCCCTCGCCGAGCGCACCGCCGAGGCGTCGGATCAGAGCCATTTCGCCGATCGCTGAGACGGCGCGGTCGAAATCCATGCCGTCCGCCATCAGCTGGCGCAGCATGTCGACCTCGCTGCCGTTCTGACCGTTTGCCGGAGTGTTTCCGTTCTGTCCGGCCTCGGCGCCGCGGTTCTTCCATCCGAAGTCGAGACCCATCGCGTTGATGCGCGGATTCCAGGTTTCGATCTCGTCGGCCTGGGTCGCCGGATCGTAGCCGCGCTCGCCGACGAACTGCGCCCATGTCGAGCCGCCGAGCCGGAGCTCCAGCTCGGCCGCGAGCCCATCCTTGAGCGGATCGACCCAGGGACGGCGCGGCATGGCATAATCGACCTGCGGCACCTCGCGCGGTCCCTGGCCGAGACGGGCATAGGCTTGATGCACACGGCGCCAGGCGGGGGCGAGCGCCATCGGCACGAGCATGTCCCACTGCCAATGGTCCAAGATCTGCCAGAACTGCAGCTTTGCTTCGCGCAAGCTGGAATAATTGGCGTCGGACACGTCGCCGGTGCCGAGGGCGTACGGCACGCCGACGCCGACGCAGACCGCGCGGTACTGGTTCTTCAAATAGTCGGCGAGCCCGGCCGTCGCGTTGGGCGTGCCGAACGTCACGTCCTCGCCAAGACCCAAGCGATGAATAAGTCCGGGCGACATCCGCTCAATATGGCGGCCGGTTCCGGCTTCCGCCTCGACCTGGCCGATTGCGTTGCTGGCGTCCGGGTCGCGACGCACGAACGCCGTAAAGCAGCTCTGAATCTTGAGGCGGATCAGCTCCGCCTCTTCGGCTTCGGCCGCGTCCCGCATGCGCAGCGCCACCGGCGCCAGCCATGGGATGCCGCGCACCTGGCCAGGTCGCAGCACATCATAGATGTGGTCGACACGGTCGGCCGTGACCCGCCGGCTCTGCCATGGCGTTCCGGTTGGAATGACCGGCTCGCCCGGATGCCGGTCGAACAGCCAGTACGCCACGCGCCGGCCGCTGGCATCGAACTCGACGCCCTGGATGATCGAGCCGCCGCTGGCAAGAGCCTCGTTCTTGCCCGTATCGAGATGGTCGGGCTCCAACACATGCACTTCGAGCGGCGCCTCGACGTTGTCGGTGTCGTGCCAGACGTGCAAGACTTCGCCGCTCTCGGCGACCGTGCGCGCCGAAAGATGCGAAAGCGCATACCAGTTGAGCCCATGCACCGGATCAGCCGTGCTGACAAAGCGCTCCCAATTGCGCCGGACCTGTGCCGAGGCGCGCTTGCTGAGCCCGACCGGCTGACAGGTAATCTGCGTCCCGACCATATGCGCGGCGAGAGCCCGCACAATCTGCGCAGCGTGCGCGTTGTTGCGGACGAGTTCGCGTGAGCGGGCGCGGACGCGATCGAGACCGAGCGCCGTCTCGGCATTGGCCGAGGCATTGGTCGCGCGCCAGGAATCGGTGCGACGACCGACCTTTGCCGCATCGAAGGCGCGTTGCGCCTCCTGGAGCTGCGTCCGGTAGTACATGCGCTTCAGGGCCGTCCCGGGAGAGACGGCCGCGAGCGCCTTGTCGAAGAGGCTCACGCTAGTCGGGCCAGTAGCTGGCGTAAGTGGTGCGAGGCGCCGCGGCTTTGCCGTCACGCTCCGCCTCTAGGTCTTTGAGGATGCTGCGCACCTCGGCGAGCGAGCGGTATTGCACCTCGCGGTCGGCATAGCGCACGCGCGAGGCGCCGCTCGCCAGCGCCTCCTTGAGCGCCGCGATTTTCTCCTCGATCGTCGTCACCAGTAATCCTTCAACCTGTCGCCGAAATAATCGTCGGAGCCCTCGCTGCGCTGGGGCTCGGCTGGCGCGGGCGCTCTCATGCTCGCAACCGCAGCTTCTGTCAGGCGGTGCACGCCGAGCATGTAGCCGGCGGCCGCGTTCATCGCCTCGCAATCGAGGTAGTGGTTTTCGGCCGAGCGCCGGACCCAGCTCGCCTGGCCGCTTGGCTTTTTGAGCCGCGCCTCGGACACGATCTGCCGGCAGTAATCGTCGGTCGTCTCGGCGTGGAGATGCCAGGCGCCGGGCTGATCCTGCGGCCAGCGCACGCGCTCGTGCACCCATGATTTCCAGTGATCGGGGTCGAGCCGGATCAGCGCCAGTCCGTATTTCGAGACCTTGCCGCCTTTGGTCACCTCCGGCTGCGAGACGATCAACGGCTTGATCTGCGAATGCGACGAGCCCTTCGTCGGGTAGCAGATGCGCCGGAACTGCGCACAGAACTCGTAGACCCGATTGACCGGGATCTGCCACGGCTTGCCGGGGCGAAACCCGGAATCGACGAAGGCGCGGCGCACCGGCAGCCCGCCGAACGTCGTCTGCAGCAGCGCGCCGGCCTCCGCCCAGACCGGCAGGGCCATGGTCGTTCCGGCGAGCTCGCCGTCGTCGCCGATCTCGCCCCAGAGCTCACCGTGGTCGATCAGCCAGGATTCCGCCTTGGCACCCCACCCGCGCACGACATAGACGAGGCGGTTTTGTTGGACGTCGATCGTCACGACGACATAGGCGACGCCCTGCGGCACCTCGAGCTGCCGGTAGGCGGCGCGAAGGGCCGAAACCTCTTTCCACTCCGGCACGTCTCCGCCGCCTGGCGCAAAGAGCTCGCCGAAGCCGGCATTGACCGCCGTCTGGACCTCGTCCGGATCGCCCGTCAGCGTGGCGGTCAGAAAATCCTCGGCCCGCTTGCCCCAGATCACGAAGGGTGAGGCGAGGCCGCTCGTCCAGGCCGAAAGCGTCGACGTGTCCGGGGGATCGCCGACGACGATTCCGCGCTCGTCGAAGTGCTGGCCCGGCGCGACGAAATCGCCGCGGGCGTTCATGCTTTCCTTCTCACGATCCTCGATGACGCATCCGTTCACCGGGCATTCGAGATAAGCCGTCCGCCTGGCCTCCGCCGGCGTCGCACCCTTCGGCCATTTGAGATACCGAAAGCGCGGAATGAAGAACTCGCCGCAATGCGGGCAGGGCCACGCCCAGTGGTGCCGCGTGCCCTCCTGCCACATTCGCCAGATCGCGCTTTCCAGATCCTCCGGCGGCGCGGGCTTCCAAAATTGCAGCCCGCTCTCTTCGTCGGTTTCGACATCGACGGCGCCGATCGACGGCGTCGACGAGGCCGAAAGCACGAATTCCGCGTACGTGAAGCCGCGCGCCTCCAGGAGGCGGATCGGGTTGCCCTGGCCCTTGACGTTGCCGAGGAGCTCGTCGACCTCGTCGGCAATGCCGAGCGCGGCCGGATCGGATTTGAGCGCCGTGGACGAACCGCCATGTGCAAGGCGGATCGGCACGCCGCCGACGATCTTCTTCGTTTTCCGAAGCTTCTTGCCGCGTGCCAGCTTGGCAGCGAGCGTCTTGCTCTCGTCGAGCAGGGCTTGGAGCCGAGGCTCGAACTGCGTCTCGTTGAACTCTTTCGACGGGCCGAGATAGATGATCGGCACCGGGGCGTTGTCGAGGCGCTCGCCGATGACGTCCAACTTGCCGTCGGTCTTGCCCATCTGGGCACCCATGACCTCGACGATGCGGGTGTAACGGCCCTCCGCGATCGCCCGGTTGGGCATCAGCACATAAGGCGTGATCGAGGCGTCGCGCGGGCCCGGCCGTCCGGTATGTGCCGCATAGACCCTGTTGTCGGCCGCCCAGGCGTCAGGCGTCGTCCTCGGTCTCGGCGTCAGGATCGTCGCCGCCCGTGCGAAGATGACGCGCCGCTTTGGTGAGCCTCTCAGCAGCTCGCGCCAGGACGCCGTCGATTTCCGTCTTGACCTTGGCGCGCTCTTCGAGGTCGCGCGTGAGACGGGCCGGGATGCCATCAAGATCCGCTTTCAACATCCCGAGTACATCGTCGGTGGCGGCGATCGCCTCTTCCGTCGGGATGACCGCCCGTTTTTCCTTGGCGAGTGCGAGCTCCTCGCGCTCGATCCTGATTTCCCGGAGGCGCCGCTCGCCGTCCTTGTCGGTCGAGCGCCTGGCGCTCTCCTCCAAAAACTTGAGATAGCCCTTGACGCTTGCCGTCAGCGGATAGCGGCCGCGGCCCGATTTCGTGATCCAGCCCTCGCCGGCGAGCTGCTGCAGCCGCCGCGGCGTGAGGCCGAGGAGCTCGGCCATCTGCGGCGCCGAAATCTCCGCCGCCAAAGGATCGGCCGCCGCCGGTTTTTTCCCCGCCAGCGCGACCTCCCAAAGCGAAACGAAATGGCAAAACCGCGAACCGAAAAACGCTCAAATCTCGGGGTCCCCCGGGCCCGCGCCGGCGCCCCCCTAGGAAGGACCCGCGGCCGCCGGGCGCCCCCGAGCCCCCGGCTGTTGCCGGCCCGCCGCAGTGTGGCGCGTCGGCCACAGCCCTCACGCCAGGCCTCGCTGCGCCGCACCCATCGCCAGCCGCGGCGCGCCTCAGTGGCCGACTTGCGCCAGCAGCCGATCGACCTCGTGGAGGAGGCGGGGGGCAAACATCTCCTTCACGATCGCCTCAAGCACGTCGAGGTATTCCTCCGGCGACGTGAGGATGTCGTTCACGGGGTTCGGCCCGAACTGCTCGCGGATCTGCTCTTTGTTCTTCTTGCGCATGCGGGTGCCAGGCACACGCCGGAAGACGCCACGATGGCCGCTATCCATGCCCGCCCTGAAGGCATGCCGATAAAGGCCACGCTTCACGACGATGACACCGCGCTTCGATTGCCTGGCACCGAGCTTCTCAAGCGGTATCCAGCCCGACTTCAGAATGAGATCCTGCGTGTGCCCGCCAGCATTGAACGACGCGGACAGCCTCGTCCGCTCGCGCACATGCTTCTGAGCAATGTTGATGCGCTCGGCATCGCGCCGGACCACGCGCGTTTTCGCCATGCTGTTCAGCCGTCGCATGGCGCGCGACATGGCCTTCGCCCTGATCTCACCGGGCAAATTCTGCAGAGCCCGGCCCATTTCGAGCACGTCGGACGTGTCGATGTAGGAGAACGCGGTCATCTCAGCGCCCGCGCCCCCACTGCCCGGCCGTCGCCTGCCGCACCCGCATGTCGCGGGCGAGGCCCATCAGGTCCTTGCAGATCTCGTCACGCTCTTCGTGGAAGCGCTCCAGGTCGTTGCGGCCGATCGGCAGACGGCGGATGCGGTCGACGATCTCGTCGAGCCGTCCGGCCCGCTCGCCGGCGATCTCCGCATCCGAGCGGCTTTCCCGCGCCACCTGGCGCTTGCCGATCGCCCGGCTCTCCACGCGCACTTCGCGCCCGCGCCCATCCTCGATGGTGCGCCGCGTCGTGCCGATTGCCATGAAGTGAACGCCTCGCTGGGCCGGAAAGCGAGGGGCGGCGCAAAACTCTGCGCCGCCCGTCGCCTTGCTGCTTGGACCGGATCGACCGGGTTATCGGGCGCGGACCCGATTCGTGATGTCTGAAAGTGAGGCGCGGAAACGTAGGAACATATTCCCGCGCATTTTTCGAGGGGATTTCGCAGCTACGAACGCTTTCGGAAGTGCACAAAGCCGATCGGGCGCTCGTCGTTCACGCGATAAAGCTCTTCGCCTCGCGGTCCAAGGAGGCCGGTCTTGACGGCCTCAGGCGCCGGTTCGTGAACAGTCGTGCTCGTTCGCCTCGCGCCCCAGTCCTCATAGCTGTCTTCGTCGATGCGAAGGCTTTTTCTTGGCGAGGCGATAATGCGGCCCGAGACGTAGCGCATTCTCAGCAACCTATGAAAAAGCCGCCTGCCCGACTTCTCGTCGGCGGCGGCTCGCGAATCCCAATGGAACGGTTCGGATGGTTGTCAACTTCCAGGCGCAATGTCAAGCCCTCACGTGACCAGGCTCGCCAACACCCGCCGCGGCCTCTCCGACGCGTCCTCACCCGTTTCCCAGGGCCTTTCCGGCGCCGCCGGGCCCGTCACCTCGTGCGCCGTCAGCCGCCCGGCGCATTCGCCGGCGAGCCAGGTGAGCGCGGCGTGCCATTGCGCATAATCGGCGCGGCGGTCGATGACCGTGGAGACCGGCGGTTCGAATTCGAATTTGCGATAGGCGTCGCGCCGCGGGCGTCGCGTCTTCGGGTCGCGCCCCGGCTCCTCGATCGTCACGGAGCGAACAATCGTCCGCCCGTCCACCGTCTTCTCTTTCAGGCGCCGCGTCACCTGCACGAACCAGGCGTCCTGACCGTTCCGGGCTCTCACCGCCCGCCGTTCCGGCGTCTCGCCCGGACCGACGCGCCAGTCCGGCCGGCCGAGCCCCTTGGCGTAGCGCAGCACGAGCGCCATGCGCTGGATCCGGTAGCCTGAAAGCGCCCGCTCGGCTTCCGCCTGCACGTCGTCCGGCAGATCGGAGACGAGCTCCGCCGGCGGCACGTGCCATTCGGCCGAGAGCCTGTCGAGCTCGCGCACCAGCTCGTCGAGTATGACCGCGTCTTCGTGCGGGTTGCCATAGATGCAGGCGGCAAAGAGGCTGTCGCCGCGGCTTTCCTGCACCCGCGTGCCGAGCGCGATCATCTGGCTCAAAGAGCCGGACCGCGGCGGGCCGAGGCCGAGCGGGTCGGCCTTGGGCATCTCCTCACGGTACGTCCAAGAGAGGAGATCTTCGATGTCGACGGGCGTGAGCCCGCGATTGTCCAGTTTTGCCAAGCGCGGCCCCCGATGTCGAAAGACGGGAAAGCCGGCCGATTTGTCCGCAGCACCAGCCTTTTAGCAGGGGTTTTGAGCGCGGGGAAGAAAAGGGGAACGGGCGGCGGTGCACCTATATGGTGATTTTCGGCGCCTCCTCGGAGGGCGAGAAAATCACCATAGCTCTCACTCCTCCGGCTTCGCCGCTTTCATCGCTGCCTCGCCGAAAGCGCGGCCGAGCTCTTCACGAATGAGCGCGCGCACCGCCTCGGCCGTCTCGCCCGCCTGGCTGTCGCCGGAGGCGGCGAGAGCCATGCGCAGCCGCCGCAGCCCTGGCGACGGGTGGCGGTCCTCCGCGCGGCCTTTCGCGTTGCGAGGTGTTCTGGCGCCCAATTCTATCGCCTCATATTTGAGAGTGCCTGGGACTGTCTGTTTCCGAGAGAGTTTGCGTTTGCATCCCCGACGACAACCACGAGGATCGTACCCGTTTCGATGTCGTGAACAACGTCTGTCACCTCGTAGCTCGAAATGAGGCCGCCACTCTCGATGACGACGTGCTCGCCGATCCGCGGAAGCGCTTCCACCGCGCCGCAGCCTATCATGCGATGGATGGCCGGTTCTTTGCTGTCGTAAATGAGTTCAATATCGATGCTCAAAACAGCCTCCCCTGCGACGGATCGGGCGGCTCCGGATGGGCGGTGATGGCAAGCCGCAGGAGCCATTCACGTTTATGCGCCAAAGTCGGGCCCTCGCCATAGAGGGGCCGGGCGAATTTGTGGCCCATCAAGTCTGCCTGCATGCGGTCGGGCATGTCGGCTGCGACGAGGCGATCCTGAAACGTGTGGCGGATCGAATAGAGCGAGTGCTTCTCGGTCGGCAGCAGGCCGCGCGACCGCAACATCTTGTTGACGTCGCTAGAAAGGCCGGCGCTCTTGTCTTTGTAGCGCGGAAACCCGTCGGGGTGCCGCCGCAACGCGACGAGAGAGATGCCGACGAGGGGAATTTCCCGCTTGGAATAGGGGGTCTTGAGGTCGCGGTCGACGGCCCGGACGAGCACATGCGGCACCTCCGCGTCGAGCTGGATGTCGTCCCGGCCGAGGCCGCAGATCTCGATCGGCCGCATGCCGGTCTCGACCATGACGAGGAGGATGTCGCGCGCCTCTTCGTTGAGCCCGCCGAGATGGCGGGGCTCGGTCACCATCATGACGAGATGGTCGATCGGGAACGGCGCCCGCGGCTGCTCCTCTCCCTCCTTGAGACGCAGGCGCGCGAAGGGCCGGCCAATGCCGAGCTCATAGGTCTCGTCGAGCGTTCCCAGGATCTGCGACAGGTGGCCGATGTCCTTGTTGGCGCTGTTGGGGGCGAGCCCCTCTTCGACGATGCGCTCGACCCACCAGGCCCGGAGCGCCACGGCGTCGGCGCGGGCGATGGACGAGACAGCCTTGTCGCCGACGAGGGCGATCAAATTGCCGAACGCCTTCATCCGGGGCGCCCGCCAGCGGCGCATCTGGTCTGGCGATTTCCGGTGGAGTTCCGAGCGTGCCAGCGTCTCGTATTCCTGCAGCGCCGCCGACAATGTCAGCTCCGGCATTTTGGCCGTGCCGAGAAGCGCCGCGACGGCCGCCCTCTCCCCCGATGAGGGCGCGTCGTCGCCGGCCTCGGCGATATCCGGATAGAGCGCCTCCAGACGCTCCAGACGCGCGAGAAGCTCCGACAGCTCGCCCGCGGCGATTTCGCCGGTCGGCTGATATTCGAAGCCCTCCAGCCTGGCGCGCTCGATCGCCCCGAGATAGCGCTCGCGCGCATCCTCCGCCCCGCCCTTCTTGAGGGCGACCCACAGCTTTTCCTGTTCGCGGTTGACGAGATGGACGAGCTTCTCGGCACGCCGCAGGTCACGCGTGCCGAGCGCCTCCTCCGCAAAAGCGCGGGAATCGACATCGGCGAAGGCCTTCGGCACGCGCCGGTAGTACGAATAGAGGCCGTTGCGGAGTTTCAGCCAGCGCGGCATGCGTGCCCGCCCCGTGAGACAGAATGTAAGGCACTTTGTAGCGCAATAGAGAGGGGGCGCGGAAGAGGGGAAAGGCCGGTTTTCTGCGGCTTCTCAACGCCGTCAAGGGCTTAGCGCGCGCGATCGAGAGGGGAAATGGCGCACCGGAGAGGATTCGAACCCCTGACCCCCAGATTCGTAGTCTGGTGCTCTATCCAGCTGAGCTACCGGTGCTTGCCGCGGTCGTCGCAGGCCCATCGGCTGCGGCGCGGAGCGACACACCTAATCGCTCAGAAGACGGATTGCAAGCACCTCTCGCCGCCTCTTTCACGGCTTTTATGCTTTGCGGCGATCGCGCATATCAGCCAATCGCGCCGGCCGGTCGGGGATCTCGATCTGGAAGATGGTTCCGGCCCCAGCCCGCTCCAAAAGCTCTATTTCTCCGCCATGGGCAGCTACGATCTCCTGCGCGATCGCAAGACCGAGCCCGACACCGCCCGGCCGCGTGGAGCCCTGGAAGGGTTTGAAAAGCGCCTCGCGCGCCCGCTTCGGAAGACCCGGCCCCGTGTCACAAACACGCAGGTGCGCAACCGCGCCCGTGCGTTCCCCTTCGACCCAAAGGCGGCGGATGACGGATGCGTTTTCATCCGAGACGAGCGCCTCCTGCGCATTGCGGCAGAGGTTGAGCATAACGCGGAAGAACTGGTCGGGATCGGCGTCGATCTCCAGGTCGCCCGGGACCCGGTTTTCGAAAACGACGGTACCGTCCGGCGTCAGGCTCAGGATTTCCGCCACCTCCTCCACCAGCCGCCGGGCGGAGACGAGCCGGCGCACGGGCTCCGCCTCTTCGGCCCGGCCATAGGCGAGAACCGAGCGGGTGTAGCCGATCGCCCGATCGATCGTGCCCACGAGCTTCGGCGCGATGCGGCGCACGAGCGGGTCCTGCGCCTCGCCGAGATGGTCTGAGAAGAGCTGGGCGGAGGCCAGGATGTTTCTCAGGTCGTGATTGATCTTGGAGACTGCGAGCCCGAGATTGGCGAGATGCCGGCGCTGATGCAACATGTCGCGTAAGGCCGCCTGCATTTCGGCGAAACGCTCCTCCGCCCGGCCGATCTCGTCATGGCGCCCGGTCGGCGTGACCTCGCAGCGCACATCCTCCGGATCGGCGGAAAAGTCCTGCATGCTGGCGGCGAGTTTCTGGATGGGCCGAACGATCATCCGCCTCAGCGCCAGATAGACGAAGGAGGCGGTGATGACGGAAATCGCCATGGAGAGGAGCAGGATATTGCGTGAGTAACGCAGCATGGCCTGGCGCAGACCATCCTCGCGCAACACGATTTCGAACATCGCCATGCCGGCCGGAGGTTCGCCCGAAACGCGGATGAGCCGGTCCCCGCCCCCCGAAAAGAGCGTGCCGAACGCCGCCGCAATCGCCTCCGCAGGACCGAGTTCGCGCAGATCCTGATGGACTGCCACTTCTTCCGGCATGTTGCCGGCCGCGATCAGGATATGCTGGCCGTTCTCCATCATCGCGATCGCTTCCATGCCGATCGCCTGCAAGAGACGCTTCTGCAGATCTTCCGGGAAAGGAGTGGCACCGGGGCTTGAGGCCGCAAGGGCCGCGATCGACGCCGCCTCGAGCTTCTCGTCGAGCCACATATTGCGGAAATTGGCGATGGAAGGCACGTAGATCAGCACTTCCGCGACCATGACGAAGGTGATCGTCAGCACGAGAAGCTTGCCCGACAGCCCCCGAACCGGCCACAACTCGGCAAGCCACGACTTTCTCGTCATGTTCTCTGAGGGCTTTTCCTCAAGCGCCACCAAACACTCCTCAGAGGCCTCGCGATCCTCGCGCGCGCCACATCACAAAAGGCCGCATTCACGCCCTGCCCTTCAGCCGAAGCGGCGCAGAAAACGTGCGAGCGCCTTCGCCTTATTCGGGACCGGGAGATAGAAGCTCGTCGCCGCGCGCTTTCCCACCTCCGAAACAGTCGGATAAGGCAGGAGCATGCCCATCATATCGCGCACATTGAGACGTTTCGAGAGTGCCAGCGCATAGGGGGCAATCATCTCGCCCGCATTGCGGGCCACGATGTCGACCCCGAGAAGACGACCCTGGCGCGTCGTGACGAGGCGGATCAGCCCCTCCGTTTGCCGTTCCGCCCGGGCGCGATCGTTCTCAGCGACGGGCCAGCGCAAAACCCGCACATGGCCATGGCGCCGCTCCGCCTCCTCAAGCGTCAAGCCGGCATGAGCGAGTTCCGGATCGGTGTAGGTGACCCAAGGCAGAAGGTCGCGCTGCGGCCGCGCGCCAATCCGAAACAGCAGCGGACGCAGCAGGAGCCCTGCCTCATAGCCGGCCCAATGGGTGAAATTCGGTCCGCCCGTCACGTCGCCGACGGCATAGACGCGGCGATTGCGGGTGCGCAGATTCGCGCCCACCTTGATGCCCGTCTCGTCGAAATCGATCCCGGCCTTGTCGAGATCGAGCCTGCCGACATTCGGCCGGCGGCCCGTTGCGACCAGGATCTGCGTCCCGTCGACGGCCTCTTCGCTGCCGTCGGACTTTTTAATATGCACGCGCACGCCGTATCGTCCGCGTCGGGCTACGCGCGAAATCTCCGTCTCTTCATGAATGGTGACGCCTTCGGCGACGAGACGGCGGCGAACGTGATCGGCAAGCTCAGGATCGTCGTGGGAGAGGACGCGTCCCCTCTCCAGGAGACTGACCTCCGAGCCGAGGCGGCGAAACGCCTGCGCCATCTCCATACCCACCGGTCCGCCACCGATGACAATGAGATGGGTCGGCAGCTTCGTCAGATCGAAGAGGGTTTCGTTGGTGAGATAATCGAGACCGTCGAGCCCTTCGATGTCGGGCACCTGCGGCGACGAGCCTGTGGCGATGACGAAGCGACGTGCGCTGATGCGTGTCTCGCCGGCAATAATCGTGCGCCGATCCAGGAAAGACGCCCTTTCGCGAATGACGCGCACGCCGAGACCGGTGAAACGCTCCTGCGAATCGTTGGGTGCGATCGCCGCGAGGACAGAGCGAATATGAGCGTGAACGGTCGCGAAATCGACGTCGGCGGCCCCAGCATTGACGCCGAAAGCCGGCGCCTCGCGCAGATGTGCCACGTGCCGCGCCGCCGCAATCAGGGCCTTCGAAGGAACGCAGCCATAGTTCAGGCAGTCGCCGCCCATCCTGCCGTTCTCGACCAGAACTGTCGGAACGTCGAAAGCCGATGCGGCCGCCGCGAGCGTCAGGCCGGCGGAGCCTGCGCCGATCACGCAAATGTCGGTCTTGATCTCTTCTGTCACGTCAAACGGTCACGTCTTTTTTCCGACATTTCGGGCTCTCCAGCGCTTCAACATGATGGGAAGAAGAGCGGCAAGGGCAAGGACGACAAAACCGAGAAGAAGCTGCGTCGAAACGACCGGCCCTTCTTCGTCGAGAGCCGTGCCCACGCCCTCGCCGAAATAGGAATACGCGAAGGTGCCCGGAAGAATGCCGAGGAAGGTCGCAAGCGCATAGGGGCCGAGGCGCATGTCGAAAAGCGCCGGGGCCAGATTGATCACCCAGAACGGAAAGATGGGCGCGAGGCGCAAAAACAGAAGATAATGAAAAGCGTCTTCCTGGAAGCCCGCCCGCAGGCGTTTCAGGCGCGGGCCGGCACGGCGGGCGAGGACCGTGCCGAACGAGGTGCGGGCAATGAGAAAGATGATGCAAGCGCCGATCGTGGCGCCCACGGCCGACAGGGCGCCGCCCAGCGCCCAGCCAAAGAGCAATCCGCCCGAGATCGTGACGATGCTCGCCCCCGGAAAGGAGACGGCGACGAGGGTGATATAGACAATGACATAGAGAAGCCCGGCAAGCGCGAGCCGATCGTCAACGAAGCCTTTGAGGGCTTCGCTCTCTTCTTGAAGAGCATTGAGAGAGAGAAACTCCTGAAAGCCCCCCGCATAGAGCAGGAGGAGAAGGAGCACGACAATCCCGACCGGAAGGAAACGCAGCCATAGCGCCCGCGGCGCTTCGCTGGAGGGATGCTCTTCTATGGCGTCCCCCATCGGGCCTTCGGTTTCGCCCCGTCCATCCGCTCTTCGTTCCCTGACTTTCGTCCCGACATTATTCTCGGCCATTCGCCTGCGATCCTTCGGCGCTGCCTCGCCACATGTTCCTCAGCCGCTCGATACGATATTTGATGTCGCGCGCGAGAACGTCCTCTCAGCCCCAGGTAAGGCATTCAGACCGGGAGAAGGTGAGCTTCACTCGGAATTGAACATCACGCGCTCATTCTCTTATGCGCACATGACCTTTGGAACGCGCGTTGACTTCGGCCAGGCATTGCCACTATATCGCGCACGCGAAAAGCACCGTGCCGCAATGGCGCACGGTCCGAATTCCGAACATCGAAGCAGCATTTCGGTCATAGGTGCCGGCTGACTTCCGTTCACCAGCTTGAGGGCTGCCGCAGGCGGCAGAACGATTATGAAACGGACTTTTCAACCGAGCCGCCTCGTGCGCAAGCGTCGCCATGGCTTCCGTGCTCGCATGGCCACCAAGAACGGCCGCAAGGTTCTCGCCCGCAGACGTGCGAAGGGACGCAAGCGCCTGTCTGCGTAAGCTTCGGCGCCATGCAGCGCCTCAAAAAACGAAGGGACTTCCTGGCAGCTCGCAAGGGCTTTCGCCGGGCGGGTCCCTATTTCGTTCTGGAAAGCCGTGATCGCGGCGATTCAGATGAGGGGCGCATCGGCTTTACGGTTTCCAAACGCGTGGCCCGCCAGGCGGTGGTGCGCAACCGTATCCGCAGGCGCCTGAAAGAGGCGGCACGGGAGGCTGTCAGCGAACGACAGCAGACCGGGCGCGACCTCGTCGTCATCGCACGCTTGCCGGCACTTCGAGCCGATTTCGCCGATTTGGTCGGCGCACTCTCCACGGCGCTCACCGCTTCGAGCGAGACGGCTCACAACGATCATTCGAGCCGTTCGCGCAGAAAGCGCCGCGGCCCCCATAAAATTCCGCCCGAGCGCGGAGGACGGGACGCTGATGGACAACAACCGTAACGTCATTATCGCCATCGCCCTGTCGCTGGCGATCCTGCTCGGCTGGCAGTATTTCGTCGCCGGACCGCGCATCGAAGCGCAGCGCCAGCAACAGCAGGAAGAGGTGCAGAAGGCGACGGACCAGGACACGTCTGTTGCCGGCACGCCAGGCGCGACCGCGCCCGCAGGTGCCCCCGCGGGTGCCGATGCCCCGGCTGGCGCGGCGCCGCAAATTCCACCTTCCGCGAGCGAGGCGGCGCCTGCAACGGGCGGCACGGCCGAGCCCGCCGCCGATGCGCCCCGGCTTGCCGTCGATACACCGGCACTTCAAGGCTCCATCAGCCTCGTCGGCGGACGCATCGACGAACTCGATCTGAAGCGCTACCACGCGACGCCCGACCCGAAGAGCCCGATGATCGAGCTCTTCTCGCCGATCGGCAGCGCCGACCCCTATTATGCCGATTTTGGCTGGGTTGCCTCTGCGGGCGGGCCGGCGGTTCCGGACGCCAATACGGTCTGGCAGGCCGACGCGGATACGCTGACACCGGAAAAGCCCGTCACCCTTACCTGGGACAACGGCCAGGGTCTCGTCTTCAAGCGCCAGATCGCCGTCGACGACAATTACATGTTCACGGTGTCGCAAAGCGTGGAGAATTCCTCCGGCGCGCCCGTGACGCTTTATCCTTATGGCCTGATCAGCCGGCACGGCACGCCGGGCGGTCGCAGCTTCTACATCCTGCATGAAGGCCCGATCGGCGTCTTCGGCGACGAAGGCCTCAAGGAAGTCAAATACAAGGATCTCGAGGACGAGGCCGTCACGCCCGCGAAGACGAATGACGGGTGGCTCGGCATCACCGACAAATACTGGGCATCCGCCCTCATTCCGCGCGGTGAATCACCGTTCCAGGGCCGCTTCCTGCGGACCGAGGACGGAGCTGTGCCGACCTATCAGGCGGATTTTCTTGGCGATGCGGTTACCGTCCAGCCTGGCGCTTCGGCCAATCATGAGACGCTGCTCTTCGCCGGCGCCAAGGTCGTCACGCTCCTGAAGCAGTACGAGCAGAGCTTCGACATCGACCGGCTCGACCTTCTGATCGACTGGGGCTGGTTCTACTTCCTGACGAAGCCGATGTTCTTCGTCATCGACTTCCTGTTCCACTTCCTCGGCAATTTCGGCCTGGCCATCCTCGCGGTCACGGTCATCGTCAAAGCCATCTTCTTCCCGCTGGCGAACAAGTCGTACGCCTCCATGTCGAAGATGAAGAAAATGCAGCCGCAGATCAAAAAGCTGCAGGAGCGCTACAAAGACGACAAGCCGGCGATGCAGAAGGAGATGATGGAGCTCTACAGGCGGGAGAAGATCAATCCGCTTGCCGGCTGCTGGCCGGTGCTCATTCAGATCCCGGTGTTCTTCTCGCTCTACAAGGTGCTCTTCGTCACCATCGAGATGCGGCATGCGCCGTTCTTCGGCTGGATCCACGATTTGTCGGCGCCGGATCCGACGAACATCTTCAACCTGTTCGGGCTGCTGCCGTTCGAAGCGAGCTTCCTGCATCTCGGCGTGTGGCCGCTCATCATGGGTCTCACGATGTTCGTGCAGATGCGCATGAACCCGCAACCGCCCGACAAGACGCAGGCGATGATCTTCAACTGGATGCCGTTGATCTTCATGTTCATGCTGGCGTCGTTCCCGGCCGGCCTCGTCATCTACTGGGCCTGGAACAACTTCCTGTCGGTGCTGCAGCAGGGCATCATCATGCGGCGCAACGGCGTGAAGATCGAGCTGTGGGACAATATGAAGGGCCTCTTCGGCCGCAAGTCCGACACGCCCGCCGAATAGGCTAAAGCGGCCGGCAAGGTGCCGGCCGCTCCCCGAACAGGTGAGATCAAGCCATGCCGCATGAGCCGCCTGAGGGCCAAAGTGACAGCGAGCGGAACAGCCGACAGGCCAATCCCTGGGGCTCTCCCTGGCGTTATGTCGCCTCCGCGCCCAACCTCGCGGCGCTTCCTCCAGAAGGCCCCGTCGAGATCGCTTTCGCCGGCCGCTCGAATGTCGGCAAGTCGAGCCTGATCAATGCGCTGACGTGCCAGAAGGACCTTGCCCGCACCTCCAAGACGCCGGGGCGCACGCAGGCGCTCAATTTCTTCGTCCCGGACCGTCCTGGCGACAGTGGCGAAGAACCTCTCATCGCCCTCGTCGACATGCCCGGCTACGGCTTTGCCAAGGCGCCGAAGGACAAGGTCGAGGACTGGACGAAGCTCATCCACGACTACCTGAAGGGGCGGGCGACGCTCCGGCGCGTCTTCCTTCTCGTCGACGCTCGCCACGGGCTCAAAGCCGCCGATCTCACCGTGATGAAGGAACTCGATACGGCGGCCGTCACCTACCAAATCGTTCTGACGAAGGCCGACAAGCCGAAACCGGGCGAACTGAAACGCCTGATCGAGGCGACCGCCGAAGCGATCCGCAAGCGCCCCGCCGCTTTTCCGGAAATCCTCGCCACATCGAGCTTCAAGGATAGCGGCCTTGAATCCGTCCGCACGGCCGCCGCCGCGCTCATTGATTGGCAAGGCGAGCGAGACTTGCTAGACACCGCGCCCTGAAGCGCCGGTTGCCGACGCCCTCCAGATCCTCTTCCTCGGCCACGCGTTATAGACGCCTTCCGGCCCTTGATCTTCGGAGCCATCGATGAGCGAAGCCACCAAGAGCGAAGCATACGATCAGGCGAGACTTCTTTCCGAGGCCCTGCCCTATATGCAGCGCTACGAGGGGCGAACGGTGGTCGTAAAATATGGCGGGCATGCCATGGGCGATCAGCATCTCGCCACGGCCTTCGCCCGCGATATCGCTCTCTTGAAGCAATCCGGGGTCAACCCGATCGTCGTGCATGGCGGCGGGCCGCAAATCGGCGGCATGCTTGAAAAGATGGGCATCGTCTCGGAATTCAAAGGCGGCCTGCGGGTGACCGACCGCAAAACCGTCGAAGTGGTCGAGATGGTGCTGGCCGGGTCGATCAACAAAGAGATCGTCGCGCTCATCAACGCGCAGGGCGAATGGGCGATCGGGCTTTGCGGCAAGGACGGCAATATGGTCTTCGCCGAAAAGCTGAAGCGCACCGTCGTCGACCCCGATTCCAATATCGAGAAGGTTGTCGATCTCGGCTTCGTCGGCGAGCCGGTGGAAGTCGACCGGACGCTGCTCGACCTTCTTGCGCGTTCTGAGATGATCCCGGTCATTGCCCCGGTGGCGCCTGGCCGCGACGGCGAGACCTACAACATCAATGCCGACACCTTTGCCGGCGCCATCGCCGGCGCGCTCGAAGCCAAGCGGCTCCTCTTCCTCACCGACGTCTCCGGCGTGCTCGACAAATCGGGAAAGCTGATCGACGAGCTCACCGTCGCCGAAGCGCGCGCCCTCATCGCCGACGGCACCATCAGCGGCGGCATGATCCCGAAGGTGGAAACCTGCATCGAGGCGGTGGAGCGGGGCGTCGAAAGCGTCGTGATCGTCGACGGCAAGGCGCCGCATTCGGTACTTCTGGAACTCTTCACGGTGCATGGTGCGGGAACACGCATCCGTCCCGATGGAGCCCCGGAACGCACCGCCTGAGAGCGCGGGGGGCGGGCGCAGGGGACAAATAGAGCGACGGGAGAGTTTGCCGCCCCACGCCTGCGGCCGCATTGCGATCACGCATATCGCGGACATCTCAGCCTCACCAAAGCAAGTCGTGCACATGTTTACGAAATCGCGTAAGCAGACCGCATGAACGCACTTGCAGCAGAAGACATCGCACCCCACGCCCGTGAAGATCTCAGTGTCTTTGCGGAGGTGGAGGCATGGATATTCGACCTCGACAACACCCTCTATCCGCGTGATTCGAACCTGTTCGCACAGATCGACGAGCGCATCCGCAGCTATGTCGGCAATCTCTTGAATGTCGACGAGGCCGAAGCCCACCGCATTCAGAAAGAATTTTACGAGCGGCATGGCACATCGCTGCGCGGGCTGATGCTGGAGCACGACGTCGACGTCGACAGCTTCCTGGAGTTCGTGCACGACATCGACCGCTCGGCGCTCGCCCCGGCCCCCGAACTCGCCGCCGCGATCGCTCGCCTGCCCGGCCGCAAATTCATCTTCACCAACGGCTCACGCGCGCATGCGGAGCAGACGGCGACGCAGCTCGGCCTCTCCGATCATTTCGAAGACATCTTCGACATCGTCGCCGCCGACCTCCTGCCGAAGCCGCGCGAAGAGACCTATCGGCGCTTCATCGAGCGTTTCGATATCGCCCCCGCCAAAGCGGCCATGTTCGAAGACCTGTCGCGCAACCTCGTCGTGCCGAAAAATTTCGGCATGCGCACCGTCCTCGTCGTGCCGTCTGGCACGCGCGAAGTCTTCCACGCCGAATGGGAGATGGAGGGTCATGACGGGGCGGAGCATGTCGATTTCGTCACCGACAACCTCGCGGCCTTCGTCTCGGAGATCGTCACGGCGCGCGGCGTTTAGCGGCCGCGCCTCCTGTCTTCCGCCTCGGACAAAGCGCCCCATCGCGCAAGTCGTGCGCTCCCCTTGCAGGCGCGGCGCAAAATCGTCATATAGGCGCCGGGAGGCTGGCGACGGGCGCGTCTTTCGCCAATCGGGTCAGGTCCGGAAGGAAGCAGCCCCAACGAATTCGGCGCGGGTCGTCGTCCAGTCTCCTTCTTCCAATCAGGCCGCCACGCAAGGCGGCCTTTTCGTTGGCGCGGCAAAAAGGGAACATCGTTTGGAGCGCTTATTGCGTTCGGCATTCAACCCAAGCCGATCATGCTCTAAAAGAAGCCGATGAGCGCTGCGCCCGGCTACCAGGTTCTCGCCCGCAAATACCGCCCCTCCGGCTTCGATGATCTGATCGGCCAGGAGGCGATGGTGCGCACCCTGAAAAACGCTTTCAGGGCCGGGCGCATCCCGCATGCCTGGATGCTGACGGGTGTCAGAGGCATCGGCAAAACCACGACGGCGCGGATTCTCGCCCGCGGGCTCAACTACCAGCCCAAAGAGGGCGACGGCGCCCCGACGGTGGAGTTTTCCGAAGAGGGCGTGCATTGCCGCGCCATCATGGAAGGGCGCCATCCGGACGTCATGGAGATGGATGCCGCCTCCCATACCGGCATCGACGACATCCGCGACATCATCGATTCGGCCCGCTACGCACCCACCTCGGCGCGTTACAAGGTCTACATCATCGACGAGGTCCACATGCTGTCGAAAGCGGCCTTCAACGGGCTGCTGAAGACGCTCGAAGAGCCGCCGCCGCATGTGAAGTTCATCTTTGCCACGACCGAAATTCGCAAAGTGCCGGTGACGGTGCTGTCACGCTGCCAGCGCTTCGACCTGAAGCGCGTCGATGCCGCCGAACTCATCACGCATCTCAATTCCATCGCCGGCAAGGAAGGCTTCGAGGTCGAGGCCGAGGCGCTCCGCATGGTGGCACGCGCAGCCGAAGGCTCTGTGCGCGATGCGCTTTCCATCCTCGACCAGGCGGTCGCCCATGGCGCCGGCCGGGTCGGCGCGGAGACGGTGCACGACATGCTGGGGCTGGCGGATCGTGCCCGCATCGTCGACCTCTTCGAAGAGGTGATGAAGGGCGACACTGCCTCGGCGCTCGCCGAATTGCGGCTGCAGCACGAGCGCGGCGCCGACCCGGTGACCGTCCTCACCGATCTTGCGGAATTCTGCCATTACGTGACCGTCTCCAAGCTCGCGCCGGGGACGGCCCCTTCGAGCGCAATTTCCGAGACGGAGCGGGTGCGGGGGGAAGCGCTCGCGGGAACACTCGCGGTCTCGATCCTCTCGCGCGCCTGGCAGATCCTCCTGAAAGGCATCCAGGAAGCACAGCTTGCGGCGCATCCCGAACAGGCCGCCGACATGGTGATCGTGCGCCTCTGCCATGCCGCCAATCTGCCGACCCCGGAAGAGGCGCTCAAAGCGCTCGCCGACGAGCAGGACAGATCCGGCAGTGGTGCCGGGCGCCCCGATGGCGGCGGCGCCGCACCACCTCCCCCGCCGCAGGCGCGGCTCGTGCAGTCCGGCAATGGCGGGGCGCGATCCCACCCGGAGCCGCGTCACCAGCCGGCCGCGGCACCCCGCGCGGCGCAAAGCCAGGCCGGACCGCGGCTGCAGAGTTTCGCTGACATCGTTGCCGAAGGCCGCGCCCGGCGCGATATCCGCCTCGTCAACGCGCTCGAACGTTTCGTGCGGCCGGTCAAGGTCGAGGACGGGCGGGTGGAGATCGCGCTCGACGAGGGCGCCCTTGCGGATCTGCCGCAACGGCTTTCGGCTGCCCTTTCGGAATGGACCGGCCAGCGCTGGGTCGTCATCGTCAGCCAGACAAGCGGCGCGCAAACCCTGCGCGAAGTGAAGCAGGCTGAAGATGCACGGCTGATGGCAGAGGCGGAAGCCGATCCGATCGTGCAGAAGGTTCTGGAACGCTTTCCGGGTGCAGAGATCGTCGCCGTACGCTCGCGCCCCGAAGACGACGACACTGATGACGACGAGGCGGGTGAGACGCCCGACCCATCAAGAGAGGATGACTGACACCATGCGCGATCTCATGGGCATGATGAAGCAAGCCAAAGAGCTTCAGGGAAAGATGCAGGAGCTGCAGGAGGAGGTGGCCGCGATGGAGGTCGCCGGCTCTTCCGGCGGCGGGCTCGTCTCCGTCGTGGTCGACGGCAAGGGCACGCTCAAATCCATCAAAATCGACCCCTCGCTCATGAAAGAGGAGGAGACGGAGATCCTGGAAGATCTCGTCGTCGCTGCCGTGGCCGACGCGCGCGGCAAGGCCGACCAGGCGACGCAGGAAAAAATGTCGGAGCTCACCTCCGGTCTGCCTCTGCCCCCGGGCATGAAGCTGCCGTTCTAGGATTCCGCGCGAGACATCATGGCCGCTTCCACTGTCGGGCCCGAGATCGAGAAACTGATCCAGGCCCTCTCGCGCCTCCCGGGGCTCGGGCCGCGTTCGGCCCGGCGCGCCGCGCTTGCGCTCATCAAAAAGAAAGAGACGCTGCTCGTGCCGCTCGCCAATGCGGCACGCGAGGCGGCGGAGGCCGCCAAGGTGTGCTCCGTTTGCGGCAATATCGACAGCCGTGACCCCTGTTCGGTCTGTTCCGATCCGTCGCGCGATCCTTCCACCATCGTGGTGGTGGAAGACGTCGGCGACCTTTGGGCGCTGGAACGCGCCGCCGCCACCAAGGCGCGCTACCATGTGCTCGGCGGCGTGCTCGCCCCGCTCGACGGGATCGGCCCGGACGATCTTGCCATCGACAGCCTTCTCGGCCGTGCGGCAGCGCCCGAAGTCACGGAGATCATCCTCGCCGTCAACGCCACGGTCGAGGGCCAGACGACGGCGCATTACCTCACCGACGAGCTCGCCTCCTGTCACGTCAAGGTCACGCGGCTCGCCCATGGCGTGCCGGTCGGCGGCGAGCTCGATTATCTCGACGACGGCACGCTCGCAGCCGCCATGCGGGCAAGGACGGCGTTTTAACCCACTTTTCGGAAACCTCCTGCAGGAGCCACCATGACGCCTCCGTCCTCACGCACGCGTATCGCCGTCCTTTTCGGCGGCCGGTCGGCGGAACACGATGTTTCGATCATGTCGGCGACCAACGTCATGCGGGCACTCGACCCCGAGACTTACGATCTCGTACCGATCTTCATCACGCGTGACGGACGCTGGCTTGAAAGCCGTTTCGAAGACGGCCGCCCGACGACGCCCGAGACGGGGACAGAACTCGCCCTTCTGCCTGGCGGCAAGGGACGCATGCTTGCGCTGCCGCCTGAAGGACAGGTCGGAGAGATCGCTCCGGTCGACATCCTTTTTCCCGTCCTGCACGGCCTCTTCGGTGAGGACGGCTCGGTTCAAGGTCTGGCGGAGACGGCGGGCGTTGCCTTCGTCGGCTGTGGGATCCTTGGCTCGGCAACCGCGATCGACAAAGACATCGCCAAACGCCTCCTCACGCAGGCCGGCCTGCCCGTCGCGCGTGCGGTCACGATCGCATTGGGTGAGGCGCCCTCTTTCGCCGAGATCGAAGGCGCGATCGGACTTCCCCTCTTCGTCAAGCCGGCACGGCAGGGCTCGTCGGTCGGGGTGAGCAAAGTGACAAGCGAAGCAGGGTTTGCTGCCGCCCTCGCGGAAGGCTTTCGGCACGACACGAGGCTTCTCGCCGAGGAATTCATCGCCGGCCGCGAGATCGAATGCGCCGTCCTCGAAGACCCGAAAGGCGCGCTTTTCGTCTCGCGTCCGGGCGAGATCGTGCCGGCAGAACGCCACGGCTTCTACAGCTACGACGCCAAATATATCGACGAGACCGGTGCGGCGTTGAAAGTCCCTGCGGATTTGCCGCCGCATCTCGAAGCCGAAATCCGCACCCTTGCCGCAAAGGCCTTCCGGGCGCTCGGCTGCGACGGCATGGCCCGGGTCGACTTCTTCGTGACCGCGGAGGGTCGCATCCTCGTCAACGAGCTCAACACCATCCCGGGCTTCACCGATATCAGCATGTATTCCAAGGCGATGGCGGCAAGCGGCATCGGCTACGCTGCGGTCATCGACCGGCTTGTGGAACACGGCCTCGCACGGGCCGCAGGCTGAAGAGCAGGGCTAAACAGCCGATTGTTGACCGGCGAGTTGGCTCAACACGGTTTTCCAGCAGTAACGACCAGGAAGACGTGCCGTAATAAGTTGCCGTCCGGCGCGTTGGCCTTCAAGCAGCCAAGCTCGAACGACGGCGCTCGTCCTTCGCGAGGCAAATCAATGAATATTTGAGTGACCGGTCGCCGGCTTCCCCGACACTCCCCAGAGCCCGGTTTGCCAGGCTGATGAGACGCGCTTCGACCGAAGCCTCAGGGGCTGCAAGCTTCTGACATCGGTGCAACCATGCGGCGACCTCTCCCCAATCCCAAAGCGGATTGTCGCCGGAGACACGGGCATACGGGGACGGAAAGGCCGGAAGGTTCCCGAGCCGTGCGCCCTTGGCATAGTTGGAGACAGCAGCTCGAGTGAGATTGGTGCGGCGGGCGATGTCGGACGCACTCACAAGCGGATCCGGCTCAATCCGCTCGATGCGCCCCCCCGCGGCTTCGACGCTCTCCACGGCGGAGACGAGCGCCTGGACGAAGTTCTTCCCCTCGCGGGCGAAGTCGAGAATGGTGCGTCCTCTTGAAAAAGAAACCGTTGCGTCGTCGCAACCCGCAGCGAAGAGCCGCTCCTCGAAATCATTGTCTTGGGGAGACAATCCGGACGCGACGAGCGTGAAGCCATGCTCAGCCATCACAATCGCTCTCCTCATCGCGTTCCACCGCCTGATGCGGGCAACGAAGGACCGCGCGCCTGATCCCCTCGGCGTGGTTTTGCGGTTTCCTCGGTGTGGACCAAACTGACACGATGCATCCCTCCCGGTCGGCGAACGCACAAAACAGCCGTCCCCAGCAATGACCCTGGCGTTTCTCGAGCCGCCACCCACGGGTTTCCGCAAAGCGAACCGCAGCCTCGATCTCTTTGTTTGGATGGCGAGATCGCGGAATAGTGTTCCCCCTTAAGATGGGTCGTCCGTTGACATGTGTCAACAGAGTCTGTGCTCACGCCCTCGCAAGAAGATGACGCCTGCAGCCTCTCACAGATACACTCAGGGTTGTCGCAGGGGCCAACCGCTACTCTGTCGTGGGCGACGACCTACCCCTCGCCGCCGGCCGCGACCTTTTCCTCCTCCGCTTCCTCGCCGAAGCCCAAGCCCTCGATCCGGGCACCGCGCTTTTGCAGTTTGTCGTTCGAAATCAGGATCTGTTCGATGTCGCGGCTCGTCTGGCCGAAATGCGTGGCGAGTTTCCTGACACGCTCGTCGAGGCGTCCGAGATCCTCCATCAAGGACATCACCTCTTCCTGGATGACATGCGCCTGCTCGCGCAGCCGCGCATCGCGCAGGACGGCCTGCATCACCTGGATCGACAGCATCAGAAGCGATGGCGAGACGATGACGACGCGCGCCCGGTAGGCGCGCTGCACAACCTCTTCGAAGCGTTCGTGGATCTCCGCGAAGACCGTCTCGGAGGGCACGAACATGAAGGCCGTGTCCTGCGTCTCGCCGGGAGTGAGATACCGCTCCTGAATGTCGCGGATATGCTTCAGGAGATCCGTGCGGAACTGCGCCTGGGCCGCCTTCTTCGTCTCCGCCGTCTCCGCATCCTTGAGGGCATTGTAGCCTTCAAGCGGGAACTTGGCGTCGACGACGAGCGGCGGCACGCCGTTCGGCATGAAGACGAGGCAATCCGGCCGCGCGCCGGATTTCAGCGTCGCCTGGAACTGGTAGGCGCCCTTCGGCAGGCCGTCGGCGACGATCGCTTCCATGCGCGCCTGACCGAAGGCGCCGCGCGTCTGCTTGTTGCCGAGGATGTTCGACAGGGTCGTCACCTGACCGGCAAGCTCGGTGATATTCCTCTGCGCCCGGTCGAGCACGGCAAGCCGCTCATGCAGCTGGCGCAGATTTTCGCCGGTGTTCTGCGCAGCCTCGCCGACGGAGCGGTTGAGACGGTGGCCGATCCCATCGAGACGTTCCGAGAGATGCCGGTTGAGCTCCGACTGGCGGCTGCCGAAAATCTCCGCCATCGACTGCATGCGCCCCGACATTTCCGCCTGGGTCTTCAGGAGCGCCGAGAGCTCGCCGCGCATCTCCGCCGCCTGCGCGCTCGCCTCGGCAGCCAGACGACGGTTCTTCGCGCCGGCCCGCAGAGCGAGGATGAGCACGACGAAAAGCACGAGCCCGCCGAAGCCGGCCGCCGACAGCACAAGCGGGTCGGCGTCGGAAAGTCGGCCAAGCGCATCGGCAAAGACGGGCGACCATGAGTCCATTTCATGAACATAGCTGATTCGCCGCGTACACTCGGCCGTCACGCGACATTGACCGCAGGCCCCGGAAACCCTAAGTCGCGAGGGCCATGGCTAAACTCGACATCGTCACACTTCCCGATCCCGTCCTGCGCAAGCTCAGCGACCCCGTCGAGGGCATGAGCGAGCCGATCCAGAAGCTTCTCGACGACATGCTGGAGACGATGTACGAGGCGCCCGGAATCGGCCTTGCGGCCATCCAGGTCGGCGTGCCGAAGCGGGTCATCACCATCGATGTCAGCCGCGAAGAGGACAAGCGGGAGCCTCTGTTTCTCGTCAATCCGCAGATCGTTTGGCGTTCCGACGATCCGAACGTGCACGAGGAAGGCTGTCTGTCGATCCCGGAGTATTTCGCCGATGTGGAACGCCCCGCCCGGGTGAAGGTGACGTATCGCGACTATGACGGCAAGGAACAGGAGCTCGAAGCCGACGGTCTTCTCGCCACCTGCATCCAGCATGAGGTCGACCATCTGAACGGCGTCCTCTTTATCGATTATCTCTCCAAGCTGAAGCGCGACATGGTCATCCGCCGTTTCACCAAGGCGGCGCGCGAGAAAGAACGCAGCGCCAGTTCGGCCATGTAGCCGTCCCCGGAAGGGGCAAAGGGACAGGCGATGACACTCAAAGTGGTTTTCATGGGCACGCCGGATTTCGCCGTGCCGACCTTCCTCGAACTCGTCGGCCAGGGCCACGAGATCGCAGCCGTCTACACGCAACCGCCGCGCCCCGCCGGCCGCGGCATGGCTGAGCGCAAAAGCCCGGTGCATCTTCATGCCGAGCGCTTCGGCATTCCGGTGCGCACGCCGAAGAGCCTCAAGAACGAGGAGGCGCAGGCGGAATTTGCGGCACTTCAGGCCGACGTCGCCGTCGTCGTCGCCTATGGGCTCATTCTGCCGAAGCCGATCCTGGACGCACCGAGTGAAGGCTGTCTCAATCTCCACGGCTCGCTTCTGCCGCGCTGGCGCGGGGCGGCCCCGATCCAGCGCGCCGTCATGGCGGGCGATCCGGAAACCGGCGTCATGGTCATGCGCATGGACGAAGGTCTCGATACTGGCCCGGTCTGCCTTGCCGAAAAGACGCCGATCGGTCCCGACGAGACGACGGGGCAGCTGCACGACCGGCTCGCGCGTCTTGGCGCCGATTTGATGGTGCGGGCGCTTGGCGCGTTGGAACGGGGGGCGCTGACGGCCACCCCTCAGGCCGGAGAGGGCGTCACCTACGCCTCCAAGATCGACAAGAGTGAAGCGAAGATCGACTGGTCGCAGCCCGCCGGTGAGGTGCACAACCTCATCCGCGCCCTCTCGCCCTTCCCCGGCGCCTGGTTTGAGATCGAGGCGGGCGGCAAGCGCGAACGCGTGAAAGTGCTGCGCTCGGAAAAAACCGAAGGCTCGGGCCAACCGGGCGAGCTTCTCGACAGAATGACGATCGCCTGCGGCGAAGGCGCCATCCGTCTCGTCGAGGTGCAGCGCGCTGGCAAGCAGGCGATGGAGGCCGAGGCGGCACTGCGTGGCCTGCCGGCCGATTTCCGCATCCTCGTCGCGTGAGACAGCACGCCCTGGCGCCCTTCGGCAGAGTGTCGTTATGCCCCGCTACCGCCTCCTGATCGAATATGACGGCGGCCCTTTCGTCGGCTGGCAACGGCAGACGACGGGCCCTTCCGTGCAGGCGGCGATCGAAGATGCGATCCTTGCCTTCACGGGCGAAGAGATCCGGATCCGGGGCGCCGGCCGCACCGATACGGGCGTGCATGCGCTCGGCCAGGTGGCGCATTGCGACCTGCAAAAAGACTGGCCGGACGACACGGTGCGTGACGCCCTCAACGCGCATCTGCGACCCGCGCCGGTCGCGATCCTCGCGGCAAGGCAAGTACCTGACGATTTCGATGCGCGGTTCTCGGCGGAAAAGCGGCATTATCTCTACCGCATCGTCAACCGGCGCCCGCCGCTCGCTCTGGAGCGCGGTCGGGCCTGGCAGGTGCCGGTGCCGCTTGATGCCGATGCCATGCACGAGGCGGCGCAGACGCTCGTCGGGCGGCATGATTTCACCACCTTCCGGGCGGCCGAATGCCAGGCGAAGAGCCCGGTCAAAACCCTCGACCGGATCAGCGTGCGGCGTGAACTCGATATGGTCGTGGTCGAGACCTCCGCGCGCTCTTTCCTGCACAGCCAGGTGCGTTCCTTCGTCGGCACGCTGAAACTCGTCGGCGAGGGCAAATGGCGGGCGCGCGACGTCGCCGGGGCGCTTGCCGCATGCGACCGCCGCCGCTGCGGCCCGCTGGCACCGCCCGACGGGCTTTATCTGGCGAAAGTCGATTATCCAGAAGACGACGCCTGAGCGACGCCGGCTACATCACCCCGACGAAAATGCGGTCGAGGCTCACCTCGATCAAAATCCCGATCAAGAGCTGAAGCAGAACGACGGGCACGGCCATCATCACCGGCACGGCGAGAGCGGTGCGGACCACCAGATAGGAAAAGCGCAAGGCAACCACGAAGAGCGCCAGCAGCAGGAAAGAAAGAACCGGCAGCGGCACAAAGCCCGTCGCGTGGAGCGCATGCGGCAACGCGAACATGCCGGCGATCACCACCGCACTCCAATTGCGCGCCACGATGAAGGGCACATAATGCGTGGCAACCCCGAGCGGGCGGGCAACGAGCGCGAAGAAAATCGGAAATGCGACCCAATCGAGGGCGAGGCCGAAGAGCCGCAGGGAGACGAAGCTGCCGGCCAAAACCGTCACGGCGTGATCGGTCGCCGTCAGTGCGATTCTTTCGGAGGAGATCGCAATGAGCGTGAACGGGATGATGAGGATCACCGCGCCGAACGAGCGCCAGAACCCCTCCAATGTCAGATCGAGTTCCTGCAGCCCTTCGGCACGGCCGTTCATCACCTTCCATGCGCCGGTGACTTGTTGGATGCAGTAAGAGAAGATCATTGCGTGCGGGCGAAGATGCTATCCAGGAAGGCTTCGTAGATGCGCGTCAGCTCTTCGAGATCGGCAGCCGGCACCCTCTCGTCGGTCTGATGCATGGTGGCGCCGACGAGACCCAGCTCCACGACCGGGCAATAATCCTTGATGAAGCGCGCATCCGATGTTCCGCCGCCCGTCGACAGGCGCGGACGGGAACCGACGATGGCGGAAACGGCCCCGCTTAAACTGCCGATCAGAGCCTCGTCCCGGGCGAGAAAGGAATCGCTCGGCGGCTGCCCCTCTTCCAGGCTCCATTGGATCTCGCCTTTGGCCGCCTCACTCAACCGTCTCTCGATCTCGGAGCGCAGGCTCGTTCGCGTCCAGCAATCGTTGAAGCGGCTGTTGAAGCGCGCCCGCGCCTCTCCGGGAATGACGTTCCAGGCGCTGTTGCCGGTCGCGACATCGACGACCTCGAGCGTCGAAGGTTCGAAATGCGCGCTGCCTTCATCGAGAGGCATCGCCGTCAGCCCCTCGAGCAGTGTCATCAAGCGCATCACCGCATTCGCAGCGAGATGCGGATAGGCGGCGTGGCCCTGCCGCCCATGCGCAACGATGGTCGCCGAAAAGCTGCCGCGCCGGCCGATCTTGACCTGATCTCCGACCCAGTCTGCAGATGTCGGCTCGCCGACGAGCGCGCCGGAGAAATCGAACCCTCGACCTTTCGCCCAGTCGAGTAGCTTGGCTGTGCCGTTGATGCCGGGCCCTTCTTCATCGCCCGTGATGAGGAACGAAAAACGGCCGGAAAAATCGCTGCGGCGCGCCTTGAAGCGCGAGAAGGCGGCGACCATCGCCGCGATCGCGCCCTTCATATCGACGGCGCCGCGCCCGTAGACGAGGTTCTCATCGAGCGTTCCGGAAAAGGGTGGATGCCGCCAGGCGGCTTCGTCTCCGGGTGGCACCACATCGACATGACCGGCGAAGGTGAGATGGTAATCACCTTCACCGATGACGGCGAAGAGGTTCTCCACGTCCGGTGTACCGACCTCGGAGAAGACGGGCCGATCGACAGCGAAACCGAGCGGCTTCAGCGCCGCCTCGAGGACGTCGAGCGCCGGCGCCGCTTCGGGCGTCACCGAAGGTGCGCGGATCAAATCGCGGGCGAGCTGGACGGGGTCGATCACGGTCACGGGATGAGACGCGTTTCCGGGGGCGGGCCCCAGCTGTTGGCGCCCTGATCTCCCTCCAGGAGGCCGAGATCGACGATGGCCCAGATCGGTCCGATGACCGGGATTAGAATAATGAGCGCCCACCAGCCGGAGCGGCCGCGATCGTGAAAACGTTTTACGTGACAGGCGATGCCGGCCAAAAACAGAAAGACGGAAATCAGAAAGGCGATCAGCCCGTCATTGCCGAAAAGCAGCGTCGCGATGAGAGAAATGATGAAGAGGCCGATGACCCCGATCCACCAATCCTTGCGCGCGATACGTCCCTCGAAGCTCGTATAGAGATATTTCCAGTCCATGCTCGGCCTCACTCACCTCGGCGGCAGGTTCGGCGCCTCGCCAAACCTGTTCTTTCCGCCGGTGCCCCGCACGACACCAAAGGCGATGGTAGCGAAAATCGACAGAACGGGAACGAGTAGGATCGCCGCAAAGGCGCCCGTCGCGTTGAAATCGTGCAGCCGCTTTACGCCGATGGCGATGGAGCAGACCATTCCGACAATGAGAGCGAAGCTGGCGAGCGTCGGATTGTGGAAGGTCACATCCCCCGTCTGCGGGTGGACATCCGGCTGCAGCAGGAAGGCCAGCACCGCCACCACGCCGAAATTGGCGAGCCAGTAGACTTCGCGGCCGATGCGGCCATCAAAGCGGAAAAAAACCCAAAGCAGGCTGCGCGCCATCTTGCCTCCAAATGCTGGCGGGACGCGTCAGCTGCGCAAGAGCTCGTTGATCGAAGTCTTGGCGCGGGTGCGCTCGTCGACACGCTTGACGATGACGGCGCAATAAAGCTGCGGCCCCCAGTTTTCACCCGGCAGGTTCTTGCTGGGCATCGTGCCCGGCACGACCACAGAATATGGGGGCACTTCGCCGATAAACACCTCACCGGTGTTGCGATCGACGATTTTTGTCGAGGCGCCGAGATAGACCCCCATCGACAAGACCGAGCCCTGGCGCACGATCACACCTTCGGCGACTTCGGCACGCGCACCGATGAAGCAATCATCCTCGATGACGACCGGCCCGGCCTGCAAGGGCTCCAGCACACCGCCGATACCCGCACCGCCCGAAAGATGCACGTTCTTGCCGATCTGCGCGCAGGAACCGACTGTCGCCCAGGTGTCGATCATCGCCCCCTCGCCGACATAGGCGCCGAGATTGACGAAGGACGGCATCAAGACCGCGCCCGGCGCGATGAAGGCGGAGCGGCGCACCACGCAATGCGGCACTGCCCGAAATCCCGCGCTCTCGAAATCCGAAGCGCCCCAGCCGGCAAACTTCGACGGCACCTTGTCCCACCACACGGCTCCGCCCGGACCGCCATCGATCACCGACATCGGCGTCAGGCGGAAAGAAAGCAGCACCGCCTTCTTCAGCCATTGATTGACGTGCCAGTTGCCATCAGGTCCCGGCGCGGCCACACGCTCTTCACCGCTGTCGAGAAGGTCGAGCGCCGTATCGACGGCATCGCGCACGGGTCCTTGCGTCTCCGGGCTGAGCTCGCCGCGCTTTTCGAAGGCCTCGTCGATGGTCGCCGCGAGTTCGGTGTGATCGGCCATTTTCGTCGTCTTCCCCTGCCGGTGAGTTTCTGCCGGTCTTGCCCATATCAATCCTGCGGTGGCGTAAGCCGGGGCGGGCGCCGCGTCAATTGCCACAGATCCTCCCTTCGCGCCGGCCCTGGCAGGTGTTAGAGCCTCACACAGGCTCTAGGTCACGAGGTCATGTCCGGATTTTCTCTTCATCCCCGGCTCGCCGCCGATACGTTTCCGCTCACCGAATTCCCTCTCTGCCATGTTCGGTTGATGAACGACGCCACCTATCCATGGCTCATCCTGGTGCCGGCGCGACCGGAGCTCGCCGAGATCATCGATCTCGATGTCGCGCAGCAAAGCGTTCTGATCAGTGAGATCGACGCGGCGGCGCGGTCCCTCCGGCAGGTGACTGGCAGCGACAAGCTCAATGTCGCCGCCCTCGGCAACGAGGTCCGCCAACTTCACATCCACGTCATCGCCCGTTTCGTCGGCGACCCGGCCTGGCCGAAGCCCGTCTGGGGCGCGGTCCCTGCAAGGCCTTATGAAATCAAGGCGAAAGACACACTCATCCGCCGCCTGGAAGACGCTTTTGCCGCCGCTTCGGCCTGAACTCGTCATGTCCTCAAGCTTCCTAGATCGCCCTTTCCTCGAGGCGAGCGCCGCAAACGGCTTCGCGGGAAACAATTTCGACCGGCAGAGCGAGCATCGCGCGGAACATGCAGTCGAGATCGCGCTCGGTTCACCCGATGCGCGGATCCATCTCTTTTGCGAAGACCGTGCTCTCGTGAAGATCTCTCCGGAGCCGCAAGCCGCCTTTTCGGTGAACGAGGCCGAGGCCATCGGCTTCAATCCCGCCACCCTCATTCTTCTCGGATTTCTCGGCGCAGAGCCGCGGCTTGCCGCCATGGCGATCCCGCAGGCAGAGTGGCAGGAGCCGCTGCGGGCAATCGATCTTCGCTCCCTCGCGGTCCAGGGCCTTCTGTCGGCGGAAGATCTCGGCGGGCTCGCGCAGGCGCGGTCACTGCTTGCCTGGCATCAGAACCATCGTTTCTGCGCGAGATGCGGGAGCGAGACGGAGATGCGGGCAGGCGGCGTGAAGCGGCACTGCCCGTCGTGTGAGAGAGAGCATTTTCCGCGCACCGATCCGGTCGTCATCATGCTGGTCATCGACCCGGCGCAAAACCATGACGCCTGCCTTCTCGGCCGCCAGTATCGCTTTCAGCCCGGCATGTATTCCGCGCTTGCCGGCTTTTTGGAACCCGGGGAGACGATCGAAGCGGCGGTCAGGCGCGAGATCGCCGAGGAGGCGGGGATCCGGACGGGGCGTGTGCGCTACCATTCCAGCCAGCCCTGGCCTTTCGTCTCCTCGCTGATGATCGGCTGCCATGCGGAGGCCGCCTCCAACGCGATCACGCGCGATGAAAGCGAGCTTGAAGATTGCCGCTGGTTCGCCCGCGCTGAGGTCCACCGGATGCTCACCGGCACGCATCCGGATGGGCTGACAGCGCCGCCCAAAATGGCAATCGCGCACCGCCTCATCGCGGACTGGGCCGATTGGGCGGAGGGGAAATAGCGAGCGCCTCGCGGCCCTCGCCTTGCGTCATCCTATCGCTTTACGCCCCGCGGGAGGGTCTGAGTGCGCGGTTCGCTTCCGGCTCCGCCTGATGGGCGCGAAACGGATCGGCCGGATAGACACCCACGATCCGGAACTCGGCGGAGAAGAATTGCAGCTCTTCGAGAGCGAGCGCCACCATCGGATCGTCCGGGTGGCCTTCGACATCGGCGTAGAACTGCGTGGCGAAAAAGGTGCCGCCGAGCTGATAGCTCTCGAGCTTCGTCATGTTCACGCCATTGGTCGCAAAGCCGCCCAGCGCCTTGTAGAGCGCGGCCGGAACGTTGCGGACGCGGAAGATGAAGGTGGTGACGGCCGGCCCCGCCTCGATCGCCGGCTGCTGCGGCTCGCGCGACAGGATGATGAAGCGTGTGGTGTTGTGCGCCTCATCCTCGATATCCTCGGCCAGAATGTCGAGGCCGTAGACTTCGGCTGCAAGCCGTGTCGCGATCGCCGCGCGGCTCTTGTCGCCGAGGTCCGCCACCTGATGGGCTGAACCCGCGGTGTCGGCGGCCACTTCAGCCTTCAACCCATTGGCGCGCAGGAATTTGCGGCACTGGCCGAGCGCCATGACATGGCTTTGCACCGTCTTCACATCCTCAAGGCGCGCACCTTTGAGGCCGAGAAGCTGGTGGCGGATCGGCAGGAAATATTCGCCGATGATGGAGAGCGTCGAGGACGGCAGGAGATGGTGGATATCCGCGACGCGGCCAGCGACGGAATTCTCGATCGGGATCATGCCGAGATCGGCCTCCCCCGTCTCGATCGCCTGAAAGCAATCCTCGAAGGTCGCGAGCGGCACCGCTTCGGCCGCCGGAAACACATCCTGGCAGGCGATGTGGGAGTTGGCGCCGGGTTCTCCCTGGAAGACGACGCGTCTCGCCTCGGCCATGTTCATTCCGCTTCTCCTGCAAGGATGGCGCGTGCGCGCTCCAGATCCGCCATCGTGTCGACGCCGAGCGGGACGGTTTCGACGATCATGGCGTCGATGCGCATGCCGTTTTCGAGTGCCCGCAGCTGCTCAAGCTTTTCGCGACGTTCCAAAATGCCGGGCGGCAATGCGACGAAACGTTGCAGAGCGGCGCGCCGATAGACATAAAGTCCGATGTGATGAAACAGCGGTCCCTCCCCATACGGCGCCGTCGCGCGGGTGAAATAAAGCGCCCGCAGCCGGTCTGGCGCGACCGGCGTGCCGACGACTTTGACGACATTGGGGTTCGTCCGCTCCCCTTCCTCCGAAATCTCCGCGGTGAGCGTGGTGATCGCCACCTCCGGATCTTCAAGGGGGCGGAGAGCCGCGGCGAGCGTGGCGGGATCGAAGGTCGGCAGATCGCCCTGCATATTGACGACGACATCGTGCCGGCCTTCCGGATCGAATGTCGCGAGCGCTTCGGCGATGCGGTCGGAGCCCGAAGGATGGTCAGCCCGCGTCATGATGGCGATCGCGCCGGCCGCTTCGGCGGCCTCGCCGATGCGCTTCTCGTCGGTCGCCACGACGACCGGACCAAGCCCGGACTCGCGGCCGCGGTCCACGACATGGGCGATCATCGGACGGCCGGCGATATCGGCGAGGGGTTTTTCTGGCAGCCGCGTGGCGGCAAGCCGTGCCGGGATAACGATGAGCGGATTCATCGAAAATTCATCGAGATACACTGGAAAGGAACTTCGGCGGCGGGCTTATACGCCTGCGATGGAACCGTCAAACCGAGAGCTTCAGCGCTCTCAACCTTGCCTCCCGGGTGTGGTGCGCCCTATTTGCAGCCCGGCCAATAAAGCGGAGTAGAGATTTCAATGCATTCGCCCGCCTGGAACACCTACGCAATGGCGATCCTGGGGACGCTGCTGGTCGCCTTCGGCCTGTCTGTTCTCGGAGATATGCTGTTTGAATCGCCCGAGCTGGACGAGCCCGGCTACGTCATCGCAACTGCCGAAGAGGACAGCGGCAGCGACGCCGCCGCCGAGCCCGCGGGCCCGGAACCTCTGCCGGTTCGCCTTGCCAATGCCGACACGGATGCCGGACAGCGCACCGCCAAGCAATGCGTGGCTTGCCACAACTTCCAGAAGGGCGAAGGCAACAAGATCGGTCCGCTGCTCTGGAACGTCGTCGGACGTCCCGTCGCGTCGGAGGAAGGCTTCAGCTACACCGACGCCATGCAGGAATTCGCCAAGACCGAAGGCGAATGGACGTTTGAGCATCTCGACAATTACCTGACCGACCCGAAGGGTGTGGTGCCGGGAACGGCGATGAATTTCGCCGGCATCAAGGACGACCAGGACCGCGCCAACGTCATCGCGTATCTGCACACGCTCTCCGACGATCCTCTGCCTTTGCCCGAGCCGGAAGCCGCGCCGGCCGAAGGCGGCGATGAAGCCGCCGCGTCTGAAGGCGAAGCTGGAGGAGCGCAGGCCGAGGCAACGCCGGAAGAGACGCCGGCGCCTGCGACCGCAACAGGTGGCGGGACGGCAGCTCCCGAAGGCGAAGTGACGGAAGAAACCGCCCAATCGGCAACCGAACAGGGCGCGTCGGACGTGCCGGGCGGCGATGCCGGCCAAGAGCAGGCTCAAGGTGAGCAGGCCCAGGGTGAGCAATCAGGCCAGCAGGCAGCACCGCAGCCGGAGAACGCGCAACAGGCACCCGACCAGGCACAGCCGGCAAGCCCCGCAACGCCCGGGCCTTCGACGGCTCAGGGCCTCGCTTCGGGAACCACCGACGCCCAGCAGCCGCCGACGGGCAACCAGCCGGCCGCCGCAACGGCGGAAGGCGCGCAGACGGCCAAGGGCGCCGGCGAACAGGCCGCCGAGACCTCGCGCCATCAGGAAAGCCGCGATCTCGATGAGAACGCCGCTCAGCAGCAGGGGCAGGTGCAGCAACAGGCTCAGAACCAGCAGCCGGCCGAGGGTCAGCAGCAGGCCCAGGCGCCTGCCGGGAATCAGGAGCCGCCGAGCCCGACGGTCGCCATGATCGCCGATGCCTCGCCGGAGGCTGGCGAGAAGGTCGCCGCGCAGTGCCGCGCCTGCCATACCTTCGACAAGGGCGGCGCCAACCGGATCGGCCCGAACCTCTGGGAGATCGTCAACCGTCAGGCCGCGACGCATGAAGGCTTCAAGTACACCGATGCGATGAAGAAGCATGCGCAAGAGATCGGGACGTGGACCTACAACCACCTCGACACCTACCTCGCCGATCCGCGCGGCGTGGTGCCGGGAACGAAGATGATCTTCGCCGGCGTGAAGAAGGACGAGGACCGCGCAGCGCTTCTCGCCTATCTGCGCACGCTCTCGGACAATCCAGCGCCGTTGCCCGGGCAATGAGCCCTTGCAGCCGGACAAAATGACCCTGTTGACGCCGCGGCTTTGCCGCGGCGTTCTTTTGTCTGACGAAACAACGGGTTAAATTTTCGTCAGGTCGCGTCTCAGCGGGTGAAACGCGATCCTTCGGCGTTTATCATGATGTTTCGACACAGCGAGAACCGGCCTCTTTCATGACAGCACGCTTCATCCAGCTTCCCCTCGTCTGCCTGCTCGCGTTCGGCGGCTTTGTGAACGCCCAGGCGCAGGATGCGGACCAGCCGAGCGACGAGAAGACCTGGCGCCATGCGACGTCGCTGATCCATGAGCCGAAATACGGGCCGGATTTCGCCCATTACGATTACGTCAATGTCGATGCACCGAAGGGCGGTACGCTCAACCAGGTGGCGGTCGGCACCTTCGATAGCCTCAATCCCTTCATCATCCGCGGCACCGTCGCGGCGGGTCTCGGTCTCATCGTCAATGCGCGCGGCGGCATCGGCTACGACAGCCTGATGGAGCCGTCCGAGGAAGAACCGAGCACCAGCTACGCCCTCATCGCCGAGGCGATGAGCTATCCGGACGATTATTCCTCGGCGACCTTCCGACTCAATCCAAAGGCGCGCTGGCATGACGGCGAGCCGATCACGGCCGAAGACGTGGTCTGGTCCTTCAATACACTCAAAGAGATCAACCCGCAGTACAATCAGTACTACCACAACGTCGTCAAAGCCGAGATCACTGGCGAGCGCGAGGTCACGTTCACCTTCGACCAGAAAGGCAATCGCGAGCTCCCCAACATCATGGGCGATCTTGTCATCGTACCGAAACATTGGTGGACGGGCACCGACAAGGACGGCAAGAAACGCGATATCACGCAGCCGACCTTGGAGCCGCCGCTCTCCTCGGGACCCTACCGGATCAAATCCTTCATCCCCGGCCGCAGCGTGGTGTGGGAGCGCGTGCCGGATTATTGGGGTAAGGACCATCCGCTGCGGGTCGGCCGCTACAATTTCGATGAGATCCGCTACGAGTATTTCCGCGATGCCAATGCGGTCTGGGAAGCTTTCACCAAGGGTGGCATCTACGACTTCCGAGCGGAAAACCGCGCCCAGCGCTGGGCTCAGGGCTACGATTTTCCCGCCGCGCAGCGCGGCGATGTCAAGAAGGAAGAGTTTCAGACGACATCGGGCGAGCCGATGCAGGCCTATGTGCTCAATACCCGCCGCGACAAGTTCTCCGACCGGCGCGTGCGCCACGCCCTGACGCTCGCCTTCGATTTCGAAAGCCTCAACAAAAACCTCTTCTTCAACCTCTACACCCGCACCGACAGTTATTTCGAAGGCACAGAGCTCGAAGAGACCGGGCTGCCGGAAGGCAAGGAGCTCGAATATCTGGAAAAGGTGCGCGACAAGGTTCCGCCCGAGGTCTTCACCGAAGAGTTCAAACTTCCCGTCTTCGACAGCCGTGAGGCGATGCGCGACCATCTGCGCGAGGCCGTTAAGCTGCTGCGTGAGGCCGGCTGGGAGCAGCGCGATGGCGGTCTCTTCAACAAGGAGACGGGCGAGCGCTTCACCATCCAGTTTCTCGGCAACGATCCGAACGACGAGAAGATATTGTCGCCTTACGCCAACACGCTGCGCCGGCTCGGCATCGACACGTCGATCCGCATCGTCGATGCGGCCCAATACCAGGCGCTGACCGACGATTTCGATTACGACGTCATCGTGGGGTCGTTTCCCCAGTCGCAATCACCCGGCAACGAACAACGCGAGTTCTGGGGCTCCTATGCCGCCGATCAGCGCGGCAGCCGCAATGCGGCCGGGATCAAGAACGAGGCGGTCGACGAGCTCGTCAACGACATCATCTACGCGCCAGATCGCAAGAGCCTCGTCGCGGCGACCCGCGCCCTCGACCGCGTGCTCCTGTGGAACTACTACATGGTGCCGCAGTGGAATCTGCCGAAAATCTGGCTTGCCTACTGGAACAAGTTCGGCATCCCGGACAAGCAGCCCTCTTACGCGGGCGTCGACGTCTACTCCTGGTGGATCGACCCTGAAAAAGAAAAGAAATTGAGGATGGCAGAGTGATTTCGTTCACCCGCCGCGGCGCTCTTCTGGGTGCTGCATCGCTTGCAATCGCGCCGAAGCTGATCGGAACGCCAGGGCTCATTGGGTCGGCCCATGCCGCGACGCCCGCTGGCCCCCGACACGGAATGTCGCTCTTCGGCGACCTCAAATACGGCGCCGATTTTGCGCATCTGGACTATGTCAATCCCGATGCACCACGCGGCGGCCGACTCGTCATGGTGCCGAGCCAAGCCTACTACAATCAGAGCTTCCTCACCTTCAACACGCTCTCATCGTTCGTCATCCGCGGCGACGCGCCGCCACTGATGGAATTCACCTTCGACAGCCTTATGAAATGGGCCTCCGACGAACCGGACGCCTGTTACGGGCTCGTGGCGGAAAGCGTCGAGGTCTCCGACGACGGTCTCACTCTGCATTTCCGTCTTCGTCCGGAAGCCCGTTTCAACGATGGCACGCCGCTCGTCGCCGACGACGTCGTCTATTCGATGAATATCCTGAAGGAGAAGGGCCATCCGGACTTGCTTCTGCCGTTGAAGGAAATGGTGTCCGTCGAGGCGGACGGCGAGCACGATGTCGTCGTCACACTGTCGGGCAAGCATTCTCCCGAACTGAAGCTCGTCATCGCGCAGCTGCCGATCTTCTCGCGCGCCTGGTACCAAGGTCGCGAATTCGATGCGTCGACACTCGACGCGCCTCTCGGTTCCGGCCCCTATGAGGTGGGAGAGCTGCAGCAGGGCCGCTTCATCGAGTATCGGCGGGTGGAAGATTACTGGGCCAAGGATCTCCCCATCAATCGCGGCTTTCATAATTTCGACGTGATGCGGCTCGAATTTTTCCGCGACCGACAGGCAGGATTCGAAGCCTTCAAGAAGGGCGCCGTGACCTTCCGTGAGGAGTTCTCCTCCAAGAGCTGGGCGACCGAGTACGACTTTCCGGCCGTCGTGAGCGGCAAGGTGGCGACGGAATTGATGCCCGACGAAAGGCTTCCCGACTTCCAGGCCTGGTATTTCAACACCCGCCGCGGGAAATTCGCCGACCCGGCCACGCGCCAGGCGATCGGCCTCGCCTTCGATTTCGAATGGCTCAACACCAACCTCTTCTACGATTCCTATCGCCGCACGGCGTCGTGGTTTGAAAAATCCGTCTATGCCGCCGAAGGCGAGCCTTCGGAGGCGGAACTTGCGCTCCTTGAACCTTTCCGGGACGAATTGCCGGAGGAGGTCTTCGGGCCCGCGGTGGTGCCGCCGACCTCGGATGGTTCAGGCGTCGATCGCGACAATCTCCGCAAGGCGGACGAGCTTCTTCGGCAGGCCGGCTGGAGCCGCAACGGCGGTCAGCTCATCAACAATCAGGGCGACGTCCTATCTGTCGAATTCCTCATTCAGAACGACCCGGTGTCTGAACGCGTTCTCGGCAAATTCGTCGATTCACTCCGCCGCCTCGGCGTCGACGCCTCGATCCGTCCGGTCGATTCGGCGCAGTACCAGGCGCGCGCCTCGGAGTTCAATTTCGACGTTCTCGGGCTGCGGTTGCGCTCCACGCCCACGCCCCTGGAATCGCTGCGCGCATCCTATGGCAGCGCCTCGGCGGATCTGCCGGGCTCGCGCAATTATGCGGGCATTCACCTCAAAGCGGTCGATGCCCTCATCGATCAGGCGCTCGCCGCCAACGACCGCGACACCCACCGCAACATCCTGCGGGCGCTCGACCGGATCTTGCGCGCCCATTATTTTGTCGTGCCGCAATGGTACCAGGATGCGCATCGCGTGGCGCGCTGGGACATGTTCTCTCGCCCCGAGACAAAGCCGGACTACAATTTTCCTTTCGAGACCACCTGGTGGTACGACGAGGAGAAGGCCAAGCGAATCGGCGTGGCCGGCTGAGCTGAGACCGACGAGCCGACGGAGACGGATTGGCAGCCTATATCCTGAGACGCCTCTTGCTGATGATCCCGACCATCCTCGGGATCATGGCAATCAGCTTCGTCGTCGTGCAGTTTGCGCCGGGCGGGCCCGTGGAGCGGGTGATCGCGCAGATCCAGGGCACCGACGTCTCGGCGACGGCACGCATCGGCGGCTCCAGCGGCGGCGACTTCTCCTCCGCCGGCAACACCAATCAAAGCGGCTCGGATGCCGCCATCACCTCGAAATACCGCGGCGCACAGGGGCTCGATCCGGAGTTCATCCGCCAGCTCGAAAAGCAATTCGGCTTCGACAAACCGCCCCTCACTCGCTTCGGGCTGATGTTGTGGAACTATGCCCGCTTCGATTTCGGCGAGAGCTATTTCCGCGACATCTCCGTCATCGACCTCATCAAGGAAAAGCTGCCCGTCTCCATCTCTCTCGGGCTTTGGATGACGCTTTTGTCTTACGTCATCTCCATCCCGCTCGGGATCCGCAAGGCCGTCAGCGACGGCTCGGTGTTCGATGTGTGGACTTCGGCCGTCGTCATCATCGCCTATGCGGTGCCGGGCTTCCTCTTCGCGATCTTCCTGATCGTGTTCTTTGCCGGTGGTTCCTTCTTCGACTGGTTCCCGCTGCGCGGCCTTTGGTCTGAGCAATATGCGCGCATGGGCTTCTGGGAATGGATCACCGATCCGGACGCGCTCGTCGACTATTTCTGGCACCTGGCGCTGCCGCTCATCTCGATGGCGCTTGCGGCCTTCGCTACGACGACGCTCCTCACCAAGAATTCTTTCCTCGACGAGATCCGCAAGCAATATGTGGTGACGGCACGGGCGAAAGGCCTGACGGAACGCCAGGTGCTCTATGGCCATGTCTTCCGCAACGCCATGCTCATCGTCATTTCGGGCTTTCCGGCGGCCTTTGTCTCGGCGTTTTTTGCCGGCTCGCTCCTGATCGAAACGATCTTCTCGCTCGACGGGCTCGGGCTCCTTTCCTTCGAGAGCGTCATCAACCGCGATTATCCAGTCGTCTTCGCCACGCTCTATATCTTTTCGCTGATGGGCCTCATCGTGCAGCTCGTCTCCGACCTCACCTATACCTGGATCGATCCTCGGATCGATTTTGAGAGCCGGGAGGTCTGAGCGATGGAGGTCGAGACCGATCCGAAGAAGAAGACTGAGGGGCCGACCACGCCCGCCCCGCCGCATGCGCCGGATCCCGGCACGCCGGAAGCGCCCGCGCCTCTGCCCGGACAAGAGGCTGCACCCGGACGCCGGCTCTTCACCATGTCGCCGATCAACAAGCGGCGGTGGGAGAATTTCAAGAAGAACCGCCGTGGCTTCTGGTCCTTGTGGCTCTTTCTTCTCCTCTTCGGCCTGTCGCTGATCGCCGAAGTGCTCGTCAACGACAAGCCGATCGTGCTCTCCTACAAGGGAGAGCTCTATTACCCGATCCTCGTCGATTATCCGGAAGAGACCTTTGGCGGCTTCCTGGCGACGACGGATTACCGGGACCCGTTCATCTCCGACGAGATCAACGCCAATGGCTGGATGATCTGGCCGCCGATCCATTATTCCTATCGCACGGTCAATCGGGATTTCCCGACGGAGGAACTGCGGGAAGCACTTGGGCGGCCGATCGGCTTTCCGGCGCCGCCGACCTGGCGGATCGCGGGTTCCGTCTGTCCGGGCGACACGGAGCAGCTGGAACGGTTCTGCGACAAGTCGAACTGGAACTGGCTCGGCACCGACGACCAGGGCCGCGATGTCGTCGCCCGCCTCGTCTACGGCTTTCGCATATCCGTGCTCTTCGGGCTTGTGCTCACCGTATTTTCATCGATCGTCGGCGTCGCGGCCGGTGCCGTGCAGGGCTATTTCGGCGGCCGCGTCGATCTCTTCTTCCAGCGCTTCATCGAGATCTGGACGGCGATCCCGGCGCTTTATCTCCTCCTCATCATATCCTCGATCCTGCCGCCGGGATTCTGGGTGCTCCTCGGCATCCTCCTGCTCTTTTCCTGGGTGGCGCTCGTCGGCGTCGTCAGGGCGGAGTTCCTCAGGGCGCGCAATTTCGAATATGTGAAGGCGGCGCGCGCGCTCGGAGTGTCGAACCTGACGATCATGTTCCGCCACCTGTTACCGAACGCCATGGTGGCGACCTTGACCTTCATGCCGTTCATCCTGAACGGCTCGATCACGACGCTCACCTCGCTCGACTTCCTGGGCTTCGGCATGCCGCCCGGTTCGCCATCGCTCGGCGAACTCCTCGCTCAGGGCAAGGCCAATCTGCAGGCGCCCTGGCTCGGCATTACCGGCTTCATCGTCATCTCGCTGATGCTCTCGCTCTTGATTTTCATCGGCGAGGCGGTGCGCGACGCCTTCGACCCGCGCAAGACTTTTGCGTAGGGTGAGCGCCATGGACGAAAGAAAGCGCCATATCGTGGAAGATTATCCGGCCGAGCGACTGCCGCCGGAGCTTCGCGGAGACATCGATCCGAGCCATCATGCGCGCGTGATCGTGGAGGATACGGGAAGCCGATCGAGGGCGCCGCAGCGTACGGGCGGACTCTACCGCTTGTTCGGCGCCGCGGCTGAAAAGAACACCTCCGTAGAGGAAGCCGTGGCTCGAATCCGCGCTCTTCGGGATGAGTGGGATTGATGAGTGCTTCCCCTAGATGGCGTACATATCTCGACACGAACTTCTTCATCCGGCTCGCCGAGGGCCGCGATGAACGGCTCCTTCGCGTTCTAGACCTCAACGTCTTCGTCTCCTCCGACAAGCGACTGAAGATGCCCGAGACAATGAAACGTATCGGCCTCGACGAGGTCGCTATCGAGGAAGTCTGGCCATGACCTCCCCCCTCCTTTCGGTCCGTGACCTGTCGGTGGACTTCACACAGGGCGGGCGCACGACGCATGCGGTGCGCCATGTCTCCTTCGACATCGCGGAGAAAGAGACCGTAGCGCTCGTGGGTGAATCGGGCTCCGGCAAGTCGGTGACGGCGCTTTCCGTCTTGCGGCTTCTCACCTATCCGCCGGCGAGCCATCCCTCCGGCGAGATCTTCTTCCGCGACCGCGAGCTTCTGAAAGCCGGCGATCGCACCCTTCGGGAAGTGCGCGGCAACAAGATCTCCATGGTCTTCCAGGAGCCGATGTCGTCGCTCAACCCGCTGCACACGGTGGAGCGGCAGGTCGGCGAGGTGCTCGACGTGCACCGCGGTATGAGCGGCAAGGCGGCGCGGGAAAGGGTTCTGGAGCTTCTCCACCAGGTCGGCATCCGCGAGCCGGAAAGCCGGCTCAGATCCTACCCGCATCAGCTCTCAGGCGGCCAGCGGCAGCGCGTGATGATCGCCATGGCGCTCGCCAACGAGCCCGATCTCCTGATCGCCGATGAGCCGACGACGGCACTCGACGTCACCGTGCAAGCGCAGATCCTGGAGCTTCTCGCCCGCCTGAAGTACGAGCAGAACATGGCGCTCCTCTTCATCACCCACGATCTCGGCATCGTACGCAAGGTGGCGGACCGGGTCTGCGTCATGACGGATGGCGAGATCGTCGAGCGCGGGCCAACGGAAGAGATCTTCACCAACCCTCAGCACAGCTATACGCGCCATCTTCTCTCCGCCGAACCCAAGGGCTCCGCGCCCGCCACCGATCGTGACGCACCGTTCGTCATGGAAGCCGACAACCTCAAGGTCTGGTTTCCGATCAAGCGCGGCTTCCTGCGTCGCACCGTCGGCCATATCAAGGCCGTCGACGGCATCGACGTCAAAGTGCGCGAAGGCGAGACGCTCGGCGTCGTCGGCGAATCCGGCTCCGGCAAGACGACGCTCGGCCTCGCCCTTCTCAGGCTGATTTCCTCCAACGGCCGCATCGCCTTTCTCGGGCGCGACATCCAGGCGGCACGGTTCAAGGACACCCGTGCGCTTCGCGCCGATATGCAGATCGTCTTCCAGGATCCTTATGGCTCGCTGTCGCCGCGCATGATCATTCGCGACATCGTCGGCGAAGGTCTCGCCGTGCACGAACCCGATCTGAAGGCATCGGAGCGCGACCGCCGCGTTGTCAAAGCGCTCGCCGAAGTGGGTATCGATCCGGAGACGCGGTTTCGCTATCCGCATGAATTCTCCGGAGGCCAGCGCCAGCGCATCGCGATTGCCCGCGCCATGGTGCTCGAGCCGAAATTTGTCATGCTCGACGAGCCGACCTCGGCTCTCGACATGAGCGTCCAGGCACAGGTCGTCGACCTCCTGCGCGATCTGCAGAAGCGCCACGACCTCACCTATCTCTTCATCTCGCACGACCTCAAAGTGGTGCGCGCGCTCGCCAACGAAATCATCGTCATGCGCGACGGCAAGGTGGTGGAAGCCGGGCCTGCCGCGCAGATCTTCGACCATCCGCAGACCGATTACACAAAAGCGCTGATGGCCGCCGCCTTCGATCTGGAAGTCGCCTACCGGGGAGCCATCAGCACGTGACCACTCTTCTTCTTTCCCTCGCCGATTGGGATCCCCGTCGCTGGCTTGAAAACCTGAAGGCCGCACTTCCCGAAGACGAGGTCGTCGCAACAACGCCAGAGGGCGGCTTTGCCGGCAATCCCGCAACTCTCGAGCGGGTGGAGTATCTTCTCACCTGGAAGCCCCGCCCCGAGCTTTTCGACAGCCTGCCCAATCTCAAGGCCATTCTTTCAGTTGGCGCCGGCGTCGATCATCTCGTCGGTCTGCCCAACCTTCCGAATGTGCCGATCGCACGCATCGTCGATCCCGACCTCACCACGCGGATGACAGAATACGTCGTCTGGCAGGTGCTGCATCACGTGCGCCTCGGGCCCGATTATGCAGCGCTGCAAAAGGAAAAGCGCTGGCGACCGCTCTACCAGCCGCCGGCCGGCAAGGTGACGGTCGGGATCATGGGGCTCGGCGTGCTCGGCACGGCGTCGGCGAAGATGCTCATGCAGCTCGGCTTCCGCGTGGTCGGATGGAGCCGACGCCCGAAGATCGTCGCGGGCGTCACCGCCTTTGCCGGTGAGGGTGAGCGCGATGCCTTTCTGGCGGAAACCGATATCCTCGTCTGCCTCCTGCCCGACACGCCACAGACGCGCGGGATCATCGACGGAGGGCTCATCTCAAGACTGCGCAAGGATGGCCCGCTCGGCGGCCCGGTCCTCATCAATGCCGGGCGCGGACAGTCTCAAAACGAGGCGGATATTCTGTCAGCCTTGCGCGATGGCACGCTGCGCGGCGCGAGCCTCGACGTTTTCCGCACGGAGCCCCTGCCAGCCGACAGCCCGATGTGGAGCGCGCCCAATCTCGTGATCACGCCGCATATGGCGTCGATCTCAGATCCGCATGGCCTGTCGCCGCTGATCGCGCGACAGGTGCGCCGCGGCAAAGCCGGCGAGCCGCTTCAGTATGTGGTGGACCGGGACGCCGGGTACTGAGGCACGACCGGCGTGAAGGCCATATTGGCGGCGACGATGGTGTTTTCGTCGGTGTGCTCGAGCATCTGAAATCCCATCACCTCCAAGGCACGCTCGACCTTGTCCCAGGCACCGGCGCGTCCATGCGCCGGGTTCATGTCGATGGCGAGGAGCCGCGTCCGCTTCAGGGTGCGCATGGCTCCAGCAAGGATCTCAGGCTCCACGCCTTCCGCATCAATTTTCATGAAGTCGATCGCAGGCAAGGCCGCAACGGCCGGCAGAGCATCGAGAGGCCAGGCTTCGACGGAGGCGAAGGCGCGCTTCTGCTCCGGGCGGCGGATGAGCGAGCTCGACGCGCCATCTGGGGCGAGATGCAGCTTCAGAGCTTCCCGTCCTTTCCACATCGCACAGGAGACGAGGCGGACATTGTCGAGCCCCCTGACGTTTTGCGCGAGGCAGGCATAAGCGCGCGGATCCGGCTCGATCGCGATGACCGTCGCACCCGCATCGGCACACAGGATCGTCAACTCACCGACATTGGCACCGATATCGATGACGACATCGCTTTCTCGCGGAAAGTACAGCGTGCCGACGGCATATTTTTCGCCCGTCAGATGCAGCCGCGCTCCGATGCCGCTGCGGTAGCGGGGGACGCGGTTGAGGCTCGGTAAAGCGAGGCGGCGCAGGCCGTCATCAATAATAACGCGTTCGGCATCAGGTATGATTTCGACGGGCCGTCCGCGGCCGTGCCGATGAGCCTGGAAGCTCAAATGCCACTGGTAGTACCGGCGCAGCAACGTCTGCGGGCACACCGAAAGAATGGCATTGCCGAATTGCCGGGTAGGCAGATGCATGGAGGAATACGCCACGGAGGTCGCCAATTCTTTGCCGACGAAGGGACACGTTTGGTAGCCTCATTGCAAGCGTCGAATTGCGGTGATCTTGAGACCTTTGGCGGTAAAACGCGATCGTGCCGCAACCAGCGGCTCGCTCGCTGAACACATGTGGAAAGCGTTGGCGTGGAGAAGGGTTTCGCCGTCGCGCATCAGGCCGACATGGCCCTCCCAGAAGATGAGATCGCCGCGGCGAAGCGGCGGCAGATCATCGCCAATTTCGAGCGCTTCGCCGATCTCGGCCGCCTGCATATCGGCATCCCTCGGCGCCTGCCTCCCGGCCGTGTGAAGTGCGACCTGGACGAGGCCCGAGCAGTCGATACCCGCATCCGTCTTGCCGCCCCAGAGATAGGGGACGCCCAGAAAACTCTCTGCCACAGCGGTCCAGTCGGGCTCACGCGGGGCCTCCACGGTCGACAGATGCTGCATGACGACGGCACCGGCCGGTTCGATGAGACCGTAACGGGCGTTCTTGTCCTGCGCCTCCCCCGTCACCGCCACTTCGGCGCCGAGAGGCAACGTCATGAGCGGCGGCAGTTTGATATCGGGGCCCGGAAACAGAAACGTGCTTCGCGCGGCAACACGATGGGTGGGCACCGTCACGTCTGCCCGCAGAGACGCGGTCGGCAGCCAGCCGACGTAGCCGTCGCCTTCGAGCTGGCCCCAGGCCCAGCCCTCCCCTGTCTCTTCGAAGACGCGGACGATTTCGCCGCAAAGCGCTTGCGTCTCGAGCGCGCCCATCGGGTTCGGCTCGCGTCTCACCGGCGCCGTTCCATCCACAACCTGATAGAGACTGCCCTCGACGAAACGCGGCGCCTCCACGCGTCCCTTGAGGCGCACATCCGCGAGATCTCGGCGGAAGGTGTTGCGGCGTGGATCGAGCTTCGTCATCGTGTCACATCCTCGGTCTTGGCAACGACGAGGTCGGCGAAGCGCTCCAGAAAGAGCGCGCCGTCTACCGTTCGCTGCACCAGAACATTGCGCATGTCTTTGGGATCGCGCTTGCGCGTCAGAAGTCCGTGCCGCCCGAGCGTGTCGAGAGCACGCGTGATGACGGCCTTGGTGACGCCGAGTTTCGCGGCAAGCCCGCGGACCGTATGCGGCGGCGCCTCCAAATAGACGATCAAGAGGACCGTCATCTGGCGCGCCGTCAGATCCGGCTCTTCGGCACGCACCAGCGACAGCGTCACCTCGTGCCACAGACGCAGAGCCTGGCTCGACCGCAGGATCGTCATGAGAGGCCGAATTCGGGCACGTCAGCCCCGGCCGTAACGCTCGGCACAATAGGCGAAGAGCGCCCGGATCCCTTGCGCCTCGCCACCCTTGGGACCGAGCGCCCGCGCTTTCGGTGCCCAGCCGAAAATGTCGAAGTGCAGATAGGACGGGCTTTCGGTCACGAAACGCGACAGAAACAGCGCGGCCGTGGTCGCCCCGGCGAAGCTGTTGCTCGAAATATGGTTCACATCGGCGATTTCGGAGGAGAGCCACGCATCGTAGGGCTTCCACAAGGGCAGCCGCCAAACGGGATCGTGCTCGGCCTTGGAGGCGGCCTGAACGCCCTCCACGACGGCCTCGTCGTCGGTGAAGAAGGGAGCGATATCGGGTCCGACGGCGACACGCGCGGCGCCTGTCAGGGTCGCCATCGAGACGATGAGCTCCGGCTTTTCCTCGTCGGCCAAAGCCAGGGCATCGGCCAGAACCAGCCGTCCCTCCGCATCGGTGTTGCCGATCTCGACCGTCAGGCCCTTACGGCTCGGGAAGACATCGCCAGGGCGGAAGGCGCGACCGGAAATGGAGTTCTCGACGGCCGGGATGAGAACGCGCAAGCGTACCTTGAGACCGGCGAGCATGATCATTCGGGCAAGCCCCAAGACATTAGCCGCTCCGCCCATGTCCTTCTTCATCAGAAGCATCGAGGACGGCGGCTTGATGTCGAGGCCGCCGGTGTCGAAGACGACGCCCTTGCCGACGAGCGTCAGCTTGGGATCGGCCTCATCACCCCATTTCATATCGATCAGGCAGGGCGCGCGGTCGCTGCCATGACCGACGGCATGAATGAGCGGATAGTTGCGCGCCAGCTCGTCGCCTTCGGTCAGAGTAAAATCGGCGCCCGTCTCTTCAGCCAGTTGCCGCGCCGCCGATGCAAGCTCAGACGGGCCGAAGTCGTTCGCCGGCGTGTTGATGAGATCACGCGTGAGGCTGACGCTCTCCGCCGTCTGCCGCAGCGCTTCGATATCGAAATCATCCGGTAGCACGAGGCGCGGCCGTTCCATGTCCGCGTCGCAGTGATAGCGGGTGAAGCGGTAGCCGCCGAGCGCAAAGCCGAGGGCGGCAAGACGCAATTCGCCCAGCGCACCTTCGAGACGGTAATGTCCGTCCGGAAGCTTTTGCGCGAGCTTGCCGGTAAGAAACGGATTTCTCGCAAGGCCACCACGCCCGGCTCCGAAGAGCACGCGTTCGAGCCCCCCATCGGCTCCTGGAAGAAGCGCGATGTCGCCGCTATGGGCGCAAAAGCCGCTGACCTCCGCGAACTTGCGGTGCTGATCGCTGAGACCGGCGAGGGCTTCGTCAAGCCCCGCTTCCTCGATGACCGTGACGGGCGTCACGCCCATTTCGGCGCCGACTTCGCCGGCCCTGACGAAAACTGGATGATTGCTCAAGATATCCTCCGATCGGCCCACCCCTAGGCGCGAGCGTCTGCCATTGCAACGAGGACGATCCTTCAAGACACACGACCTGCCGCATTTAGCGTTAACGAATGCTTAGCCAGTGAGGCCTACATCTTGGCGCATAACGTGCCAGAACGGGACAGCCTCCATGCGGATGCGGCCAAGTCAGAAATCAGGTGCGGCGCTTCTTCGAACCGCTGCCATTCTTTCGCTCGTGGCCTTTGCGGCGGGCTGTCAGAGCCGGCAGGCCGACGCGCCACGCACCACCGGCTCGATCGGCGCGACACAAACCCTCGAGGTTTCAAATCTCAGCCATGACCAGGCGTTGCGCGCCGTCCAGGCCTGGGGTGCGCGGTACAGCAACGACGAAAAGGACAGAGTCGCGGCACTCAATTATGCGGCGGCGCTGCGGGCGGCCGGCCAGCCGTCTCAGGCCGTGGCCGTTTTGCGCAAAGCCATCATCTTCCATCCGAAAGACCGGCAGGTGCTCGCCGCTTTCGGCAAGGCGCTTGCCGAGAACGGCGAATTCCAGGAAGCGCTGGCGACAGTGCAGCGGGCTCAGCATCGCGACAACCCAGATTGGCGCCTGCTTGCGACCGAAGGGGGCATTCTCGATTCCGTCGGCCAGAACGAACAGGCCCGTCAGGCCTACCGGCAGGCGCTCGTGCTCGCCCCCGGCGAGCCGCAGATCCTCAACAATCTCGGCATGTCGTACACGCTAACCGGCGAGCTCGACGAGGCCGAGAAGGTCCTCAGGCAGGCGGTCGCCAATCCGAGCGCCTCGGCGAAAGTGCGTCAGAATCTGGCACTCGTCCTTGGGCTGCAAGGGAATTTCCGCGAGGCCGAGGCGGTCGCCTCGCAAGATCTCTCACCCGAAGAGGCGAAGGCGAACATCGCCTATCTCCGGGCGATGCTGGCCCAGAAAGACACCTGGAAGGACATCAAGCAGGCGGGCTGAGCGGCATCGCTGCAAGGCGAGAGACCCTGCGTTTTCGGGCCAACCCGCCGCATCGGGCCTCGCGTGGGCAGAATGCCGCCGCGCCTCAATTCATCGACATGACCTGAATCGCCGCCGGTGTGATGATCACGGCGAACAGCACCGGCAGGAAGAACAGGATCATCGGAACGGTGAGTTTCGGTGGCAACGAAGCCGCCTTCTTTTCCGCCTCTGCCATGCGCATGTCTCGGTTTTCCTGAGCCAGAACGCGCAGCGAATGGCCGAGCGGCGTACCGTATTTTTCCGCCTGAACGAGGCTCGTTACGACCGCGCGCACACCTTCCACACCGGTGCGCTTGCCGAGGTTCTCGTAGGCCTTGCGCCGATCCTGGAGATAGGAGAGCTCCGCCGTCGTCAGCGACAGCTCCTCCGCCAGTTCCACCGATTGATGGCCGATCTCCTCCGACACCTTTCGGAAGGCCGATTCGATGCCCATGCCCGATTCGACGCAGATGAGCAGGAGGTCGAGTGCGTCCGGCCAGGCCTGCTTGATGGCCGTCTGGCGCTTCGTCGTCCGGTTCTTCACATAGAGCCCGGGCAGGTAATAGCCGAGATAGGCAGCTGCCACGACGATCACGAGCTTGATCATCGGCGGCTGGTCGATCGGATCGAGACCGAAGAGATAAAGCCCCGAAGCGATGAACATGCCGAGCGGCGCGAGAAGGCGAGCCGCGAGGAAGAAGAGAACCGGGTTCTGGCCGCGCAGGCCGGCCATTCTAAGCTTGTTGACGATATCCCCGTCTTCCGCCTGTTTCAGAAGGTTGAAACGGTCGACGAAGTTTTTGACCCAGCGCGTGGGCTCAGGCTTCAATGTCGCCTGCTTCTTGGCGGCCTCCATCTTAGCCCGCTCGCGCGCGCGGATGCGCTCGCGCTCGCTCGACACCTGCTTCATGCGCGCGGAGAGATTGTCGCCGGCAAGGTAGGGCCAGGCCAGAACAACGATCGCCGAGAACACCGAAAGCGCAGAGGCAAGGGCGATGAAAAGATCGGCGTTTTGCTGAATAAGGTTCATGGCTGCGCGCTAGAAATCGAAGTTGATCATTTTGCGCATCACGAGGATGCCCATCAGCATCCACATGGCAGACGCGGCAAGCACAATATGTCCGAGCGTTGTGGTAAATAGAAGAGAGATATAATCCGGGCTCGTCAGATAGACGATCGACCCCACAATGACCGGCAGACTGCCGATGATCATCGCCGAGGATTTGGCCTCAGAACTCATCGCCTTGATCTTTCCGGCCATCTTCTTGCGCTCGCGCAGGACCTTGGAGAGGTTCGACAGCGCCTCGGAGAGACTGCCACCGGTGCGTGATTGGATGGCAATGACGATGGCGAAGAAATTCGCTTCCTGCAGGGGGATGCGCTCGGGCAGCTTGGAGACGGCCTCATCGAGCGGCATGCCGAGTGTCTGATCCTCGATGATCTCGCGGAATTCGGTGGAGACAGGCGGCGAGGCTTCTGCGGCGATAATCTTCATGCAATCGATCAACGGCAGACCCGCCTTGACGCCGCGCACCACCACGTCGAGCGCGTTCGGAAATTCGGCCGTGAACTGCTTGAAGCGGCGCTTGCGCAGGAAATTCACATAGGCATAGGGCAGAAGAATGCCGAGGCCGACGCCGAACCCCACCGCCGGCACCAGGGGCAGGATGCCCGCAAGAACCAGGAGCAGGATCGCCAGAAGCGAGGTGACGGCACAAATCAGCGTGAAAGTCCTGGCCGACCAGGAAAGGCCGGCCTGGCGCATGCGCAACACCAGGGTCGGCTTACGGCTGCGCTTCGATTTCTGCTGTTCTTCGATCTCCCGCAGCGTCTCTTCCACACTCCGGCGCCGGCGGCCCTCTTCGCCACCTTTGCGCTCTGTGTTGAGCGGGCGAGCGGTGACCCCTTCGACGCGCTTCTGACTGCGCGAGCCGCCTCCGAGCGCCGACGAAAAGAGCGCGAAGATCACCCCCCCGACCGACAGGATTATGAGGCCGACGAGGGCGAGCTTGATCATCTCGGGCGACAGCACGGCCACCCCCTCTCAAGACACCGCCGATCATGGGCTCGGGCCTGCCTCATGCGCGCATCGGCTCGTCCGCCTCGGCGGCGTCGAGAGCGGCGGCAAGGCGCTGTTCTTCGTTGAAATAACGCGCCCTATCCCAGAAGGCGGGGCGGCCGATGCCGGTCGAGCGATGGCGGCCAAGGACACGACCGCCGGGATCCTCGCCGAGGATGTCGTAGACGAAGAGATCCTGCGTGATGATGACGTCGCCTTCCATCCCCAGCACCTCGGTGATGTGGGTGATGCGGCGCGAGCCGTCGCGCAGACGAGCCGCCTGGACGATGACGTCAATCGACGAGACCATCATTTCGCGGATGGTGCGCGAGGGCAGCGCATAGCCGCCCATGGTGATCATCGATTCAATACGGCTCAGGGCCTCACGCGGGGAGTTGGCATGCAGGGTGCCCATGGAGCCGTCATGGCCTGTGTTCATGGCCTGCAGGAGGTCGAAGGCTTCCGGTCCGCGCACCTCGCCGACGATGATGCGTTCCGGGCGCATACGCAGACAGTTCTTGACGAGATCACGCATCGTCACCTCGCCCTCGCCTTCGAGGTTCGGGGGGCGGGTCTCCAGACGCACGACATGCGGCTGCTGCAGTTGCAGTTCGGCCGCGTCCTCGCAGGTGACGATACGCTCGTCGTGATCGATATAGCGGGTCAGGCAGTTCAACAGCGTGGTCTTGCCCGAACCGGTGCCGCCGGACACCAGCACGTTGCAGCGAACCCGACCGATGATCTGCAGAATGGTCGCGCCTTCCGGCGTGATCGTGCCGAAGCGGACAAGCTGATCGAGGGTGAGCTTGTCCTTCTTGAACTTTCGGATGGTGAGGGCGGGCCCGTCGATCGACAAAGGCGGGGCGATGACGTTAACGCGCGATCCATCGGGCAGGCGCGCGTCGCAGATCGGGCTCGATTCGTCGACCCGGCGGCCGACCTGGCTGACGATGCGCTGGCAGATATTCAGAAGCTGCGCGTTGTCGCGGAAACGGATGTCCGTCTCCTCGACCTTGCCCAGAACTTCAATGAAGACCTGCTCGAAACCATTGACCATGATGTCAGCGATGTCGTCGCGCGCCAGCAGCGGCTCGAGCGGCCCATAGCCGAGAACATCGTTGCAGATATCTTCAAGCAGTTCCTCCTGCTCGGAGATCGACATCACCAGGTTCTTCACCGTGATGATGTCGTTGACGATATCGCGGATTTCCTCGCGCGCCTGCTCGGCATCCATCTTGGCGAGCTGCGACAGGTCGATCGTGTCGATCAGCGCGCCGAAGATCTGCGTCTTGACGCGGTAATATTCTTCCGACTTGCGCGGCCGCGCAGCGATCTTGGCGGGCTTCGCCGGCGCAGGCGGCGGTGTCAGGCTGGGAGCGGCCGGAGCCGCCGCCCTCACCGCACTCTCCGATACGGCAGGCTTCTTCGGCGCCTCGGAAGATGGCTTCGGTCGTTGCCCTTGCTCGAGCTCGGTGACGCTGCGCTTGCCGAACATACACTCTTCCTTGGGTTACGCGGCCCGCTTCGATTTGGGCTTCGACTTCAGCTTTTCGAGCAACGGCCCCAAGAGGAGGCTCGTTTTGCGTCCGTGCTTGGTCTCCTTACGGCCGGTGACAACCTGCGCCAGGTCCGTGAAGATCTCATTGATATTGGATTTCGCCGACGCTTCGGCGATCATCTGGCCGTTGTTGGCGGCCGTGCCAAAGAGAAGCGGATCGAAGGGGATCACGGCGCTCGTCGGCAATTGCAGCGCCGCGGCAAAATCATCTGCCTTGATTTCCGGCTGACGCGGCACGCCGACTTTGTTCAGGACGAGCCGTGGAGGCGCGTCGTTGGGCCTCGCCTGCTTGAGGAAATCGACGAGGTTTTTGGTGTTTCGCAGATTGGCGAGATCGGGCGTCGCGGTGATGACAATTTGATCGGCAGCCAGCAGCGTCTTGCGCGCCCAAGCGGTCCAAAGGTGCGGCAGGTCGAGCACGACCGTCGGCACGTTCGACTGCACGAGATCGAGGACGTGATCGAAGGCCTCCTCGTCGAAATCATAGGTCTTATCGAGCGTCGCGGGGGCAGCGAGCAAACTCAGATGCTCCTGGCACTTGGTCAGAAGGCGGTCGAGAAGAACCTCGTCGAGACGGTCGGAGCCGAAGACGGCATCCGCCATGCCTTGCGGCGGATCCTCGTTAAAATCGAGGCCTGCTGTCCCGAATGCGAGGTCGAGATCGGCAAGGATAACGTCGGAAGCGAAGACGGACGCCATCGTCGAGGCAAGATTGTGAGCGATCGTCGAAGACCCCACGCCGCCTTTGGCACCGATGAAGGCGAAGACCTGTCCGAGCTTCGCGCTCCCTTCGTCGCCATAAATATCGGCGATCGCACGGATCACGGCCATGACGTCGGTCGGCGCGACGAGATATTCGCTGACGCCGCGCCTGATCAGTTCACGATAGGTTGCCACATCGTTGGAATGGCCGATAACGAGAACCTTCGTGCCGGCGTCGCAGACTTCCGCCAGCTCATCGAGGCGCGCCAGAAGATCGTCTTTCTCCAGGCGGCTTTCGACAACGATCAGATTGGGGGTCGGCGCGGAGCGATAGAACTCGCAGGCTGCACCAAGACCGCCGGTATGCACCTTGCAATGCGCGCGCGCCATGCGCCGGTCGGAGCAGGCCATATCGAACGTCGCGGCGACTTCCGGCGTGTCGCAAAAGGCCTGGATGGTGACGCGCGGAACCGGCTTGATGTCGGCCTTATCCGTCGTCTCCGGCTCGGACACGTCCTCCGCAAAGGGGTCGTCGAAATCATTGCTGCTCATCGGGCCATCACTCTCCCAAGTCGCTGCTGATCAGGGTTACACCGGACTTGGTTTCGGAACCCGAAGCATAGTCCTGAAGCACCTTCGCGCGCCGTGTCGCATTCGCCGGAGACATCTGGCGCGGCTGCAGCAGATCAGCAGGATTGGCCACCATAGCGGCGAGATTGTGCTGCGAAGCACAGCCAAAGTTGTAGTATTCGCGATTGTCCGTCGTGGCGGTCACGTCGTCCGGCCAGACACCGCATTTCGGTGTCACCGCCTTGACCTTCAAATAGGACAGACGCACGGGGGCCGCGCGGCTCGCATTGCTGCGATAGGGCGCAACGCGCACGAGTTCCGGCTCGACACCCGCCTCCAAGACGGCTGCTCGGATGGCGCGCGAGGCCGCCGCGGCTGCGATGTCATTGCCGGAGCCGCTCGGCACCTGAACGGTCACCGACCCGATGCCTGTGTCACGATAGCCGAGAGCGTAATCGTAAATCGCATCTTTGATCTCAGGCGACAAATGCCCGCCGCGCATCCCGATCGGGATATCGAGCGTCTCAGCCTCCTCCGAAACCATAATGGGATGTCTCAGGCGATAATCCTGCCGCTCGAGTCCGGCTTGGTCAATATTTTGTGACTGGCAACCGGCCAGGAGCCAGGCAGAGAGGACGAGCGCGAACGCTGCTTTCGCTCCGCCCTTCCGGCGATGACATGCGTAGGATTGCATGAGGTCGTTCCCCTTATCCGATCAGTCGAACGAAAATCCGACCTGACCGGCGTAAACACCCGTCGGGCGGTCTCCCTGGGCGCCATAGCGCTTGACCAGACTGCCAAGAAAATAAGCCTCGGCATCATTGGCCATCGCCAGATTGTCGTCGGGGCGGGCGAGTTTCTGCGGCGCCACCGGTTTGACGACGTAGGGCGTGATGATGACGACGAGCTCCGTTTGGGAGCGCAGGAAATCCTTGGAGGAGAACAGAGCCCCGAGAATCGGCAAGTGCTGCAATCCCGGTAAGCCCGAGACCGCACGGCGGGTTTCATCCTGGATGAGACCTGCAATGGCGAAAGCGCCGCCAGAGGGGAGTTCAACCGTCGTCTCGGCTCGGCGCACTGTAATCCCGGGAATAGTGATACCGGCGGCCGTCGAAAAGGAGCCTTCGGTCGCGAGGTCGCTCACTTCGGTGCGCACTTTGAGGCTGATGCGGCCACCGTCGAGAACGACGGGCGTGAAAGCAAGGTTGACGCCGAACTGCTTGAACGCCACCGAAATATTGCCGTCGTCATCGACCGCAACCGGGACGGGAAACTCGCCGCCAACCAGAAAATTCGCCGTCTCGCCAGAGACAGCCGTCAGGTTGGGCTCCGCGAGGTTGCGCAACATGCTCGCCTCTTCAAGGGCCTTGATGCTCGCCGAGAGCCTGTTGCCGTTGTTGTTCCAGGCGAAGCCACCCGAGGCGGGATCGGTGTTGGTGTTGATTGGAAAATTGAACGGCGAAAGGCTGCTCACCCCACTGACAGCACCATTGCTGATGGCGCCGAAGCCGAGATTGCCATCCTGCAGAACGGCCTGAGTGTTGATGCCGAGCTGTTTGACGATCTCGCGATTCACCTCCGCGATCGTGACGCGCAGGTTGACCTGCTCCTGACCGGTGATCTTGAGAAGGTTGATGATGCCAGGACCGTCGTCGGAGGAGCCGCCGGGGCCCCCCGTATTGATGGTGATGGAGCCGGCGCTCATGCCGCCGCCACTCGACGACTGGATCAGGCTTCTGGCGATCTGTTCGGCCTTCTGAGATGCGCTGGACGACGGGACATAGCCCGTCAGAACGATCGAGCCATTGATCACTTCGGCATTGATCTGGGCGTCGGGAATGGCCGTGCGGAGAAGCCGATTCAGGGGCGTCAGGTCCGTTTCGACATAAAGATCGAGGCTGGCGATCTGCCGTCCGGCCGCATCGAAGAGAAAGACATTCGCCTGGCCGGTTTTGACGCCGATCAGATAAAGCCTGGTGGAGGTGCGCAACACCGCATCTGCGATCTCCGGGTTCGAGACGAGGACGTCCCCCGCCGCGCGGGGAAGCTCCACGACCATGGATTTGTTGACGCCGAGACGTAGGGGCTGATTCTGTGCGGCACCGGTCGCGCTCAGCGTGACGGTGCGAGGAAAATCGGAGGCGGCCTTGCTTATTCCGGCCAATGGCAAGGAAAGCGCAACGAAAGTCAGCACCGCCAGCGCCCATATACGCGCGTGCCCAACCATCTTCACTCTCCTTCTGGGGATGCGACAGGCATTCATTGGGTCTTCACCAGCTGCTCATCGCCGAAGCGGATCACCTTGACCGTGCTTGAGCGGTCGCGGTCGACGGCCGTGTCCGTGCTGTCGGCGTCCGCCATGCTCCGAAGGGCGAGCGACAAGGTTCCGCTGCCTTCCGCCGCCGTCACAACCTCGGCTTCGCGTGGAGTCACTTCCAGCGTCGCCGTCTTCCCGATGACGACCGGCTCGCCCTCACGCTCCTGCACGGTCTGATCGATGGCCAGAACGCGAATGTTTCTCAGGATCGTGCGGGTGACCTGACTGCGGGATTCACCGCCTTCGTCGGAGGACGTCAGAAGAATATCGACGCGGTCATTGGGAAGGACGAAACCGCCGGCCGCGCTTTCGGCCGACACGCGAACGGCAACGGCGCGCTGACCTTCCGGCAGGATCGCCGACATGAAACCCGAATCGGCGGTGGCGAGCTTGCCATCGCGGATCGGTTCTCCGTTCAAAAATTGATTGCGGACGACGACGCCAGAGAGCTTTTCGATTGCGTCCGGTCGCGCCGTCTTCTCGATGAAAGCAGGATTGATGCTGTCTTCGGGCCAGGGCTGCCAACGCATGTTCGAGCCGCTGAGCGTGGCGCCCTGCAGGAGATCGGCGGAGGCGACCAGGATGTCGCGCGTCGCGACCTGTGGAGCCGGCGTGGGAGCGGGCTCGTTCGAGGGCCCAGTGTCGAGGTTGAGCGCCAGATAGGCGGCGGCACCTCCGGCAAGGAGGGCAACGACCAAGACCATCAATCGGATTGGGGCCATCGCGTGGAGAACCTCGGCTGACGCAATTCACGCCTAAGGGCGCTCAAGCCGGAGTTTCTTCGGGAATGGTCAAGGTATGGTTAATGCGCCCGGCCATCTGTCCCTTTCTGGGACCCAACCAAAGATTGCGCCCCCTAGATCAAGCCTGATTCAGAAATTGAATTGGCCTTGATGATCATGTGAGCCGAGGTAGCCAGTCGGTCTGATGAAATAGAATCAAGGCTGCGGCAGCAAAAGCCACGCCATAGGGCACGCCGCTCTCTCCGTCGCGGAAACGGCTGAGACAGTCAGGCCAATAATTGGGGAAGGGGATGCGGCCCATTCGCAGTTGTAGAACGACGAGGGTCAGCACGCCTCCCAGCACGGAGGACAGGGCAAAATAGGGGAGAACATCGGCCCAGCCGAACCACAAGGCGGCTACACTGGCAAGCTTGGCATCACCGCCACCAATCCATCCGGCGGCAAAAAATGCGAAGGTCGCGCAAAAGGTGGCGAGCCCGACAGCGAGGCTCAGCCCCATTTCATGCAGCGTAAATCCTGCAAGCGGCGCAGCAATCAGCCACAAAATGAGGAGAAACAGGACCAGGATGTTGCGAATCTTGAACGTCAAAAGGTCCATGATTCCCGCATAGGTCATCAGCAGCGGGAATAGAAACAGAACGGCGTATTTCAGGAGAGCGATTGCGGACACGCCATTCTCCCGGATGTCATGGCCCCGACAATTCCTGATCGCTACGGTGCCAAAACGAGAAACGGAGGGCGGTAGCCCTCCGTTGCAGTCACGTTAGCTACCAAGGATTTTAGCCAGCAGTACCCTTAAGCCCGCTCGCCACCGAGCTGAACGTGCTCGTCAGGTTGGTGCCCAGTGTCGTCAGTACGGCGATGATCACGACCGAAACCAGCGCGGCGATCAGACCATACTCGATGGCCGTCGCACCGGACTCGTCCTTCACGAAGCGGTTCACAAGCTTCTTCATCTCTCTGCTCCTTCTGTCGTCACCCCGAACGCCCGCCGTTGCGGTCTTTGGTGCCCGGGAACTAGGGACAATGCCTAGCAACAATTGTTTGCGGCAATCTTAATTCAATCGTCCAGAGAGCCAGCGCGATGCTGCACGACGAAGCTTGCGCGAAGCATGCGCCGAGATCTCCTCAAGATACGGAATTGGGCTAGGCCCGCCAAAATTCTAGAGCTTTATATCGATAAATCATGCACTTACGAGACCTAACGTTTTCCAAACAAATTTGAACAACCTGTCGCGCGACGTGGAACAGCGAGGAGCGTTTGCACGAATTTATTTGCACTTCGTTCACCCTTCTTGCGTATTGTGCTGATGAATTTGGTAAGGACGATCTCATGCAAGGCGTGCGCACCAGGACGAATCGAGCCGCTGCCGCTCGCATCCTGGCAGGGCTGCTGCCCCTTCTCCTTCTCGTCGCCACGAGCCTTCCCGCGCGTGCGGATACGATCGCGCTCACCATCGATTTCGCCAAGGTGATGAAGCTCGAGAGACCGGTGTCGACGATCGTGATCGGCAATCCGGGGATCGCGGATGCGACGGTGGAGGATGAACAAACCCTTGTCCTCACGGGCAAGGCGGCCGGCACAACGAATCTGATCGCGCTTGATCAGGACGGACACGAAGTCGCGAACGCCACATTACAGGTGGTGTCGAACGACCGGCAGCTCACGACCATCTTCTACGGCTCGGAACGCCAGACCCTGTCCTGCTCCCCGATTTGCGAGAAGGTGATCTCGGTCGGCGACGCGGCGACGAATTTCGAGCAGGCGAGCAGCCAGATCCAACAGCGCCAGAGTTTCGCTCGCGGACGGTGAGGCTCGCCGCCCCTGCCTCAAGACCCTCGGGTGCCGAGGCGCGCGCCAGAACCAGCTCTCGCGGTGGGCCCTCAAGGCCCGCAAAGCAATCGCCTCGGCCGCCCTGCGGTATCGCTGACGCGATCGCTTCGCCCACGCCTTGCGCAACAGCCCTTGTCCGGTTGCAACGATCGGGCCTAGTGGGGAAAGCTCCCGGAACCTCGAAGGACGCGTAAATGCTGAAGGAATTCCGGGAGTTTGCCCTCAAAGGCAATGTCCTCGACATGGCGGTGGGCATCATCATCGGCGCGGCCTTCGGGGCGATCGTGTCGTCTCTCGTCGATGACATCCTGATGCCGCCGATCGGCCTTCTTCTGGGCGGCGTGGATTTCTCCCAATTCTTCGTCGTGCTGAAGGGTGACGGCACCTTCAACACCATCACGCAGGCGAAGCAGGCCGGCGCCGTCACGTGGAACATCGGTCTTTTCATCAATGCCCTCGTAAAATTCCTGATCGTCGCTTTTGCCGTCTTCCTGTTGGTCAAGGTCGTGAACCGGCTGATGCGCAAGCGGGAGGAAAAGCCGGCGGCGGCTCCCGAAGTGCCGGAAGACATCCGGCTGCTTCGCGAAATCCGCAATGCGCTGCAGGCGCGCGCTCCCGCAGCGAAAGACGGAAATCCCATCATTTGAGCTCATCAAGGCGCTAGACGGGCTCGGTGAACGGGCGCTACAAATTGCGGATGAGCGCCCTTCCCTCCGATCTCTCCGAACCCGGAACGCAACTTCTTTCCACGCTTCGCCAGGAGGCGCTCGCCGCGCCCGATTCCGGCATCGTGGAGGTGATGAATTACGGCCGCGAAAGGCCGGGTATGATCCCGCTGTGGGCTGGGGAAGGCGACCTTCCGACACCGGATTTCATCTGCGAGGCAGCAGCGCGCTCGCTCGCCGCTGGCGAGACCTTCTATACGTGGCAGCGCGGTATCCCGCCTCTGCGGGAAGCGCTCGCACGTTACCATCAGCGTCTTCACGGGCGAGATTTTTCAGCCGAGCGTTTCTTCGTGACGGGCTCCGGAATGCAGGCGATCCAGATCGCCATTGCCGCGGTTGCCGGAGCCGGTGACGAGGTGGTGATCCCGACACCCGCGTGGCCGAATTGCGCGGCGGCCACCGGCCTTGCCGGTGCGACGGCCGTACATGTGCCGATGCATTTCACCGACAATGCCGGCTGGCGTCTCGATATCGACGAGCTTCTTGCCGCCACGAACGAGAAAACGAAGGCGATCTTCCTCAATTCGCCCTCGAATCCGACCGGCTGGACCGCAACGCAGGAAGAATTGCAGGCGATTCTCGATTTTGCCCGCAAGCGCAAGCTCTGGATCATCGCCGACGAAGTCTATAACCGCTTCTTCTTCGCGGGTGATCGCGCACCGTCTTTTTACGACATCGCACGGGACGACGACCCGGTTCTTTTCGTCAATACGTTCTCCAAGAACTGGGCGATGACGGGGTGGCGCGTCGGCTGGATTGGGGCACCACCGGCGCTCGGCCGGGTGCTTGAGAACCTCATCCAATATTCGACTTCCGGTGTCGCCGTGTTCATGCAGCGCGCGGCGACCGTTGCCGTGGCAGAAGGCGAACCCTTCATTGTCGAGCAGGTGGAGCGCGCCCGCCAAAGCCGAAAGGTGATCTGCGAGGCGCTGCAAACCTCGCCGCGCACACGCTTCACCTGGCCCGACGGCGCCTTCTATCTCTTCTTCTCGATCAAAGGCGAAGAGGAGACGGGAAAGCTCGGTTTGCGTCTCGTTGACGAGGCAAATGTCGGCGTGGCGCCTGGCACCGCCTTCGGAGCGGCGGGCGAGGCTTTCATGCGGCTTTGCTTTGCGCGCAAGCCTGAGGACATGGCCGAAGCCGGGCGGCGGCTCGCAAGCTGGCTCGCGAGGTGAGTGGCGAGGCCGGCGGCTTTGTCCTTCCTTCTCGCGAAACCCTCGTTCGGGTCGCTGCCACGCTTGCCCTTTCGACGGCAGGTGGAGCTCTTTTTGCGCTGATCGGCCTACCCGCCGCGTGGATTTCCGGTGGCATGCTCTTCGTCGCCGCGTCCAGTCTCGGCGGCTTCCATACGGAGATCCCGAGCGGACTGCGCAATATCGTCTTCCTAGTACTCGGCGTGATTTCCGGAACGGGGGTGACGCCGGCAACGCTCAACGAGGTGTCGAGCTGGCCGGTCAGCTTTTTCGCTCTTGCGATCACTGTGATCCTGGTCACCGTCGGAAGCTACCTTCTCCTGGTGCGCATGTTCCGATGGGACCGCCACAGCGCGCTTTTCGCAGCTCTGCCGGGGGCGCTTTCCTTCGTGCTGGCAGCTGCCGAGATGACCTCTGCCGATCTTCGACGCGTCGCCATCGCTCAGAGCCTTCGGCTCATCATCCTGCTCGAGGCGCTGCCGCTTGCCGCCTTCCTGGCTGGCGTTCATCCGAGTGCGGTTAGCGCCCGCGGCGTCGCCTCCGTCGACTGGGGCGAGCTTTTTCTGCTCTTCGCCGCCGGGGCCGTTTGCGGATTTCTTCTCTACAAGCTGCGCATTCCGGGCGGGCAGATGCTCGGCGGCCTCCTCGCAGCGGCCGTGCTTTGCGTCTCCGGCGTGGTCGAGACGACGATCCCGGCTTTCATCTTGATCCCGAGCCTTGTTGGCATCGGCGCCATCGCCGGCTGCAGGCTGAGACCCGAAGACCGACCGCTTTTGCCGAAGATCTTGACGGCCGCAGGCGCTTCCTTCGCTATCGCCGTCGTCGTTTCCGCGATCGGCGCGGCGATCACGAGCATGATCCTCGACATTTCGCTGCTGCAGACCTTCATGGCCTTTGCGCCGGGCGCGCTCGAGGCGCTGACCATCCTCGCCTTCACCATGAATGTGGACCCGGCCTATGTGGCCGCCCATCACGTGGTGCGGTTCGCAGCCCTTGCGCTCGCAGTGCCTCTTCTTGCGCGCTGGCTGATGCGGCAGGAGGGGCACGCCGCCCCCGATCCCAAAGAACCCTGGGAACGCGGACGCAGCGAACGCGGGAAGAAGAAGTAGCCGCCGCGGAACTTCGGCGTACCGATCCGAAAAGAGGCGTGGCTTTAAGCCTGCAGCCATCCCAAACGAAAACGCGGGCCTCTCGGCCCGCGTTCTGATGCGACGTCTGGCGTCGCGCTATCTGTTGCAGTTGGAGGCCGCAGCCAGCCGCGGCACTCAGCCGCCCGAAGCCGCGAAGATCTGGGCGCGCGCCGGCGCCGTGTCTACCATGTCGGGTCGACTGAGCGGCAAATCGAGAGCCAGCCACGTCTCCACCAAGGCTTCGGCCAGTTGATCGATGAGCTGATCGTCGTGCATCGGGGTCGGCGTGATGCGGAGGCGCTCAGTCCCGCGCGGCACGGTCGGATAATTGATCGGCTGAATGTAGATGCGGTGCTTTTCCATCAGCCGGTCGCTGGCCGCCTTGCAGGCTTCCGGCTCGCCGACGAGAACGGGAACGATGTGCGTCTCGCTCGGCATGACCGGCAGGCCGGCCCTGCGCAGCACGTCCTTGGTGCGCGCAGCCTGGCGCTGCTGTCTGGCGCGTTCTTCCTGCGACGTCTTGAGATGGCGGATCGAGGCGCAGGCAGCCGCGGCGATCGCCGGCGGCAGAGCCGTCGTGAAGATGAAGCCCGGCGCGTAGGAGCGGACCGCATCCATGATCGCGGCGGGTCCGGTGACGTAACCGCCGAGCGTGCCGAAAGCCTTCGCCAGCGTGCCTTCGATGATATCGATACGGTCCATGACGCCGTCGCGCTCGCAAATGCCCGCGCCGCGCTCGCCGTACATGCCCACGGCATGCACTTCGTCGATATAGGTGAGCGCGCCATATTCGTCGGCGAGATCGGCGATCTTCTCGATCGGCGCGACGTCACCATCCATCGAATATACCGATTCAAAGACGATCAGCTTGGCGCGATCCTTGCCGGCAGCCTTCAGGAGCTCTTCCAGATGCGCAAGATCGTTGTGGCGCCAGATCTGTTTCTGCGTGCCGGCGTGCTTGACGCCTTCGATCATCGAGGCGTGATTGAGCTGGTCGGACAGGATGAGGCAGTCCGGCAGGAGCCGGGCGATCGTCGAGATCGCCGCCTCGTTGGAGACGAAGCCCGAGGTGAAGACGAGCGCCGATTCCTTGTGATGCAGATCGCAGAGCTCATTTTCGAGCTCGACCAGCGGCCGATTGGTGCCGGAAATGTTTCGCGTGCCACCCGCGCCTGCGCCCATCGTCAGTGCCGCATTGCGCATGGCCTCAACGACCTTGGGATGGTGCCCCATCGCCAGGTAATCGTTCGAACACCAGATGGCGACTTCCTCCGCCTGGCCGTCGCGTCGCCAGATGGCCCGCGGGAACCGCCCGACTTGCCGCTCCAGATCGGCGAAGACGCGGTAACGCCGCTCGTTGCGCAAGGCCGCGATGGCGGCTTCGAAATGAGAATGATAATCGAACATAGCGTTCCCCGGTCGATGCCGCTCGAACAATAATCAGCCCGAACCGTGCTTGGCTAGCGGCGCTTCGCCGCGTAACCGTCAAGCAGGCCTGACACTGACGATACGTCCATCAGATTGACACACCCGTGATCTGGATCAAAGAGCGGGCATTTTCCTGCGGCGAGTGGCCGCTTTTTTGGGCCACTCGCCTTTTTTAGCGGCAGCCCTAGAGCACACTCAGCGTCTGACGCAGAATGTCAACCATCTCATCGACATGGCTTTTTTCGGCAATCAGAGCGGGCGCGACGATGGCGGTATCGCCCGTGAACTTCACGTGCAGACCCTTCCAGAAAAGTTCTTTCTGCAGCCTGTTGCCGCGCACACCCGGCTTTCCGTCTTCCGGCCAGGCTTCCACGCCCGCCATCATTCCATAGCCACGGATGTCGCGAACGGCGGGAATGTTCTTCAGCGAGTAGATGGCGTCGAGGAAGTAGCCCGACAGATCGGCCGCCCGGTCAAACAACCCTTCGCGCTCGTAGATGTCCAGCGTCGCCAGCCCCGCGGCGCACGCCACCGGATGGGCGGAATAGGTGTAGCCGTGGAAGAACTCGATGGCGTTCTCCGGTGCGGAATTGGTGATCGTCTCATAGATCTCGTCACGCGCAGCGACGGCGCCCATTGGAATGGTGCCGTTGGTGATCGCCTTCGCCATCGTCATGATGTCGGGGGTGACGCCAAAGGCCTGAGCGGCAAAAGGCGCGCCGAGGCGGCCGAAACCGGTGATCACTTCGTCGAAGACCAGCAGAATGCCGTTCGCATCGCAGATCTCGCGCAGACGTTCCAGATAGCCCTTCGGCGGCACGAGGGTGCCGGTGGAACCTGCGACCGGCTCCACGAAAACCGCTGCGATGGTCGAAGCGCCGTACATGTCGCAAAAGCGCTGCAAATCGTCGGCGAGCTCGGCGCCTGTTTCCGCCTGTCCCCGCACGAAGGTGTTTTCAGAATCCCAGGTATGGCGCATCGCCACCACATTCGGGATCACGCCCGGAAAAGCCTCGCGGTTCTTCATCAGGCCCGAGAGCGACACACCGCCGATATTGACGCCGTGATAGGCCCGCTCGCGCGACACGAAGCGCAGACGCTGCCCCTCACCGCGGGCACGGTGATAGGCCATGACGATCTTCAGGGCCGTATCGATCGCCTCCGAACCGGAATTCACGAAGAAGATGTGATTGAACGGCTCAGGAAGGATCTGCGAGAGCTTGGCAGACAGGGCGAAAGAGCCCGGATGGCCGAGCTGGAAATGCGGCGAGTAATCGTTCTGCAGCATCTGAGCGTGGACCGCCTCGATGATCTCCTTGCGGCCATGGCCCGCCGCCACGTTGAACAGCGCCGACGACCCGTCGATGATTTTGCCGCCCTTGTGGTCCCACAGATACATGCCCTCGCTCTTCACAACGAGGCGCGGCTCGGCCTTGAAATCGCGGCTTGCCGTAAACGGCAGCCAATGGCTCTCCAGCGAATTGGTGGCGAATTTCTGCAAAGGCTCGGCCAGCATGTTCATCGAGGTACCTCCAAGATTTGGCAACCGCCGGACACGGATGTTCATGACCGGCCCACGACTCCTCCGTTCAGCGGACCATCAAGCTGAACGCTGTCTCAGATGCTTGTCATGGCGATTTGTCGAGAGATTGTCCATCGCGGCGATATTCGTTCGATATGCCCCGCATAAACTTCGCTCTTTCGCTCAAAGCGTGAGCAACGCTCTTCGGTCTTCTACGTTTTGCGACAGTCACGAGGGCGGACGGCCGACATCCCCGATCGCCCGCCCCTATCCAGGAGACCCCACCCATGGACATCGTCCTCATCCAGCCGGCCGTCGCTCTCATCGCCGGCATTCTTATTCTCGTCTTTCCGCAGATCCTGAATTACGTGATCGCCTTCTATCTGATCATCGTCGGACTCGTCGGGCTTTTCCCCCAGCTCGCCGGATGAGCCGAGCGATCGGGCAGCTGTCAGGACCGACCGGGTCCCAAAGGGGCATCGTCACCACACAATCCAAGTGCGGCCCCCTCGACCCGAAGATCGCGATCGCCTAAGAGCTCCCCTCCAGCGTCTTTCTTTGCCAGGGCGCCTCGGCGCGCCCTGAAGCAAGGCTGGCGTGCGCTTGCACGCGCGGCCGACCTATCCTAGACGCCTGTGGACTTTTCAGCTGAGGTATAGCCATGCGGGGGATCATTCTGGCGGGCGGCAGCGGCACGCGGCTTTATCCGCTCACCATTTCCGTCTCCAAGCAATTGCTGCCGATCTATGACAAGCCGATGATCTATTACCCGCTCGGCGTGCTCATGCTGGCGGGCATTCGCGACATCCTGATCATCACCACACCGCGCGATCTGCCGATGTTCCAGGAATGCCTGGGCGACGGCAGCGCTTTCGGCGTGTCCTTGTCTTATGCCGAACAGGCGCATCCGAACGGCCTTGCCGAAGCCTTCATCATCGGGCGCAATTTCGTCGGCAACGACCCTGCCGCCCTCATCCTCGGCGACAACATCTTTTATGGCGCCGGCCTTTCGGGCCTTCTCAAGAACGCGGCCAGCAAGGACACGGGCGCCACCGTCTTCGCCTATCACGTCGACGATCCGGAGCGGTACGGCGTCGTCTCCTTCGATCGCGAAACCGGCATGGCGCAGTCGATTGAAGAAAAGCCCACAAAGCCGAAATCCTCCTGGGCGGTGACCGGGCTTTATTTCTACGACAACGACGTCGTCGACATCGCAGCCGACGTGAAGCCATCCGCCCGTGGCGAACTCGAAATCACAGACGTCAACCGGGCCTATCTCGAACGAGGCGATCTCGAAGTCTCGCGGCTTGGACGCGGCTATGCCTGGCTCGACACCGGCACGCATGACAGCCTCCACGAAGCCGCCGCTTTCGTGCGCACCATCGAACACCGGCAGGGAACCATGGTGATGTGCCCGGAAGAGATCGCTTTCGAGCTCGGCTATCTCGATGCGGCGGCCGTCACCGCCCGGGCCGAAAAGCTCGGCAAAACCCATTACGCGCAATATTTGATGCGCCGCATTCAGGAGCGCAGCCAATGATCGAGGTCAGGCCTCTCGGCCTCGAAGGCGTCGTCGAAATCGTCCCGAAAAAGTTTGGCGACGATCGCGGCTTCTTTTCCGAGACCTACAATGCCGACCGCTTCGCCGAAGCGGGCATCCCGCTCACCTTCGTGCAGGACAACCACTCCTATTCGAAGGCGGTCGGGGTTCTGCGCGGGCTGCATTATCAACTGCCGCCACGGGCGCAAGACAAGCTGGTGCGCGTCACGCGCGGGCGCATCCTCGATGTCGCCGTCGACATCCGCCGTTCTTCGCCGACCTTCCGGCAATGGGTCAGCCTCGAAGTCTCCGCTGAGAAATGGAACCAGATCCTGATCCCGGCCGGCTTCGCGCATGGATTTCTGACGCTCGAGCCGGATACGGAGGTCCTCTACAAGGTGACCGACGTCTATTCGCCCGAGCACGACCGCTCGCTGCGCTTCGACGATCTGGAGATCGGCGTCGACTGGCCGCTATCTGGCGATGCGCTCACGCTGTCGGCGAAGGATCAGGGAGCGCCCCTCCTCGCCGAGGCGGATATCTTCGATTAATCGGGCCGGAGGCCAAGAGATGAGAATACTCGTGACGGGCGGGGCGGGCTTCATCGGCTCTGCGGTCTGCCGCCACCTCGTGCAGGAGGGCGTGGAGCGCGTCGTCAACGTCGACAAGCTCACCTATGCCGGCAACCGGCAGTCTCTGCGCGCGATCGAGAATGCGCCCAACCACGTTTTCGTTCAGGCCGATATCTGCGACGACACGGCGCTCCTCGACGTCATGAAGGCGGAGCGCATCGACGCCGTCATGCATCTCGCCGCCGAAAGCCATGTCGACCGTTCCATCGACGGCCCAGCAGCCTTCGTGGAAACCAATGTCGTCGGCACCTTCCGGCTTCTCAACGCGACGCTCGCCTATTGGCGAGAGCTTTCGTCAGAGGCACAGGAAAAATTCCGTTTCCATCACGTCTCGACCGACGAGGTCTTCGGCGACCTGCCTTTCGACAGCGGCATCTTCACCGAGGAGACGCCCTACGCGCCCTCTTCGCCCTATTCGGCCTCGAAGGCGGCGTCCGACCATTTCGTGCGCGCCTGGCACGAGACTTACGGGCTGCCGGTCGTCCTCTCCAACTGTTCCAACAATTACGGGCCCTATCACTTCCCGGAAAAGCTCATCCCGCTCGTCATCCTGAACGCGCTCGACGAGAAAGAGCTGCCGGTCTACGGCCAGGGCGCCAATGTGCGCGACTGGCTCTACGTGGAGGACCATGCGCGGGCGCTCGCCCTCGTCGTCGGCAAGGGCGAGATCGGCGAGAGCTACAATATCGGCGGACGCGCGGAACGCACCAACCTGTCGGTCGTCGAGACGATCTGCGATCTCCTCGATGAGCGGCGGCCGCGCGACGGCAACAAGAGCTACCGCGACCTCATCACATTCGTCACCGACCGTCCGGGTCACGACCGACGCTATGCGATCGATCCCTCAAAGATCGAGCGCGATCTCGGCTGGCGGGCCCAAGAGAGTTTCGAGACGGGTATCGCCCGCACCATCGACTGGTATCTCGAAAACGAATGGTGGTGGGGCCCGCTCCGCGCCGAGCGCTACAAGGGCGAACGTCTCGGCCATGCCCATCAGAAAGCGAAGGCCGGATGAGGATCGTCGTCACCGGCAAGGACGGGCAGGTCGCACGCGCCCTGATCGCAGCGGGCACCCGATCCGATGCGACCGAAATCATCGCCGTCGGCCGCCCCGAGCTCGATCTGGCGCGGCCTGAGACGATCGCGCCGGCAATCGCCGCCGCCCGGCCGGATGTCGTCGTCTCCGCCGCCGCCTATACCGCGGTCGACCAGGCCGAGGACGAGCCGGACCAGGCCTTTCTCATCAACGAGAAAGGTGCAGGCGAAGTGGCGCGAGCCGCACGCGAGCTCGGTGTTCCGATCATCCATCTGTCGACGGATTACGTCTTTTCGGGCGATGGCGCCGAGCCCTACGACGAGGCGATGGCGACGGGCCCGAAGGGCGTCTACGGCGCCAGCAAGCTTGCCGGCGAACAGGCGGTTGCCGCCGCCAATGCCAACCATCTCATCCTGCGTGTCGCCTGGGTCTACAGCCCCTACGGCAAGAACTTCGTCAAGACGATGCTGCGGCTTGCCGAAGGCCGCGATCAGCTTTCCGTCGTCGACGACCAGATCGGCAATCCGACCTCGGCCGAGGACATCGCCGACGCCGTTCTTGCAATCTCCCGGCACTGGCAGAAGGCCGGGGCCGCCCGCCCGAACGGGCTTTATCATTTCGTCGGCAGCGGCGAGACGAGCTGGTGCGGGTTCGCGCGAGAAATCTTCCGTGTGAGCGGAACGCTCTCAGGCCCGACGGCGGAGGTTGCGGCGATCACGACCGCGGAGTTTCCGACAAAGGCGGCGCGGCCCAAGAACTCCCGCCTCGACTGCCGCCGTTTCGCCACGGATTTCGGCCATGCGGCACCCCCCTGGCAGGAAAGCACCGCCCGTGTCGTGAACACCCTCTTGCGCGACCGAGATGGCTCGCCGAGCTGAGAGACGAGCAAAGCGCCCCGGCATGAGACCGGACCGGCGCAAGATGATCAAAGCGAGGAACCGAAAAAGTGCGCGCTGTTGACCTTCGACAGGATTGTGCGGCGTGCGAATATGTGAACGTTTCGGGCGCTGACGGCGCCTACACTGCGACCTCCGACGACCCGCAGATCCGCTTTCGGCCGGTCAGTCCGCTCGAGCCCGGCTGGTATCATTGCGCCTTTGAAATCTCGGGCAATTCCGTCGTCACACCGCAGATCGTCATCGACACGGGCAAGGGTTTTCTCGCCACTTATCGGGTAAGCCTCAAAAGCGAACGGTGGCGAAACCGCTTCTCAGCCGATTTCTATCTGCCCGAGCCGGCGAACGAGCTTTGCCTCTACCCCGCGGACGGCGCCGGCAAATTCGAGATCGGCCGCCTCCGCATCAAGCGCCGCAACCGGGCGGAAACGCTTCTCTTCTTTGCCAGCCACGCACTCCAGATTCTCTGGCGAGATCCGATGCGTCTTGTGCGCCGGTTTCGGCAATACTGGCATTATCTGCGCCGCCCGCATTTCGTGGGCGTGCGCACACCGTCGCGGCTGAGCCCCGGTGGCGGCAGCTATCCCGATTGGGTCAAGCGCTACGATTACCAGCCGGAGCGCGATCGCAAGAGGCTCGAGACGCAGATCAAGGCGCTCGAAAGGCGCCCCGTCATCAGCGTTTTGATGCCGGTCTACAACCCTCCGGCCGATCTTCTCGATGCCGCCATCCGTTCCGTCGAGGAACAGGTCTATCCGGAGTGGGAATTGTGCATCGCCGACGACGCGTCGTCGGATCCGGAGATCAGTCGCCGCCTCGAGGCATGGGCGGAGCACGATCCCCGCATCAAGGTCGTTCGACGAGAGATCAACGGGCACATCTCGGCCGCCACCAATTCCGCTTTCGTCGTCGCAACGGGCGACTGGATCGCCCTCCTCGATCACGACGATGTCCTGCGGGAGAATGCGCTCGGCGAGGTCGCCGTCGAAATCGGGCGCCATCCGGACGCTGAGATCGTCTATTCCGACGAGGACAAATTAGGCTCGGACGGGCTGCGCTACGAGCCCTATTTCAAGCCGGACTATTCGCGCGAGCTTCTACGCTCACAGAATTATTTCAACCATCTGACCGTGCATCGGGCGGAAAATATCCGTCGCGTCGGCGGATGGCGCGTGGGTTTCGAGGGCAGTCAGGATTACGACCTCAATCTGCGCATCGCCGAGATCGTCGCTCCCGCGAAAATCCGGCACATCCCCAAAGTGCTTTATCACTGGCGCGCGGTGGAGGGCTCAACCGCCATGGCCGGCGGGGAGAAGAACTATGCCTATCTTGCCGGCCAGCGCGCCCTTGAGGATCATGTCACACGCACCGGACTGCCGGCGAAGGTCGAACCGGCGCCAGGCGTGCCCTTCTACCGGCTGAAGCTCTCAGTGCCGGAGCCCCGCCCTCTCGTCAGCCTCATCATCCCGACGCGCGATCACGCAAAACTTCTGAGCGGCTGTATCGAATCGATCCTCACCAAGACCACCTACGACGCTTACGAGATCCTCATCGTCGACAACGGCTCCGTCGAACCTGAGACGCATCGCTATTTCGAGGAGCTGCGCGCGGATCCGAAAATCCGCGTCATCTCCTACGACAAGCCGTTCAACTACGCGGCAATCAACAATTTCGCCGCCGCCCAAGCGAACGGCGCCATTTTAGGCCTCGTCAACAACGACATCGAAGTAATCTCGCCCGATTGGCTCACGGAAATGGTGTCCTGGGCGGTTCAGCCGGATATCGGGTGCGTCGGCGCCAAACTCTACTATGCCGACGATACGATCCAGCATGCCGGCGTGATCCTCGGCATTGGCGGAGTTGCCGGCCATTCCCACAAATATTTCCCGCGCGAGGAGCCCGGCTATTTCGGGCGGCTCAAGATCCTGCAGAACGTTTCGGCGGTGACGGCGGCCTGCCTTATCGTGCGCAAAGAAGTCTATGAGGCTGTGGGCGGCCTCGACGAAGAGCATCTCGCCGTCGCCTTCAACGATGTCGATTTCTGCCTTGCCGTCCAAAAGCTCGGCTTTGCGAACGTCTTCACGCCCTATGCGGAGATGTACCACCTAGAAAGCATTTCGCGCGGCCATGAGGACAATTCCGAGAAACAGGCCCGATTTTTCGAAGAATCGCTCTACATGCAGAAAAAATGGCAACGCCTGTTGGCGCGCGACCCCTTCTATTCTCCCAATTTGAGCCGGGAGCACGAAGATTTCTCACTTCGCAGTTGATTGAGCCGATGCGCAAGCTCCAGGACCTGAAGAACGCTCTTCCGCTCTCACGCAGCACCGTGAAGGGCAGGACGAATAAAAAGATCGACAAGATCTTCTTCCTGCATATTCCCAAGACGGCAGGTTCAGCCTTCAACCTCGCCTTCCAAAAAGCCGTCCCCGACGGACGGCATTTCGAGCACATGGAGAGCCAGCGAGAACTCTTCTATTCCGTCGTAAGCGACGGCCAACCTTTCTACGCGTCCGGGCATTTCCCCTTTTCGAGAGTGCGCGACCTCGTGATGCGGCCCGACGTCTTCACCATCACGATCTTCCGCGAGCCGCTCAAGCAGCTCCTCTCTCATCTCAAATGGGTGAAGGCCTATGGACGGCCCGACGGTGAGGCCCGCCGTCATCTCATTCCGGAAAACATCGCCGAACTGTCGCTCGCCCTTTGGGAGACGGATCTCAACGACGTCGCAAGGCTCGAACCGATCCTTGCCTCGCCGACCGCCATCTCCCTCTTCGACAACACGCAGACCCGCTACATGACCCGCTCCATCGGCGGACGCATCGGTGAGGAGCAGGGCCGCTTTTCGATGGGACATCTGAAACATTTCGACTTCTTCTTCGCCCTCGACGACATGGCGACGGCACACAAAAAGCTCACCAGGAAAATCCCCGGGCTCGGGTCAATTCCGCGCACCAACGAGGCGATGCTGTCGGAGACAATCGATCTGCAGAACGGCGAAGTCCGGGATTTTTATGAGACCTTCGTACGTTTCGACCGGCAGCTTTACGACAATGCCCGGCGCCGCTCACGGCGTCGCTTTCTCGGCCTGGCCGAGGAAGAAGCGCAGAATGTATGAGGCCTGAGGGCTTGAACGAAGTTCGCGCAAAAACGCATTCTAGGCGGGCGGCGTCGGCAGGGCGTGTTTCAAAAGGTTCTCACCCGCTGGCAGCATCCTTCAAACACGGGGGCGCGCCGAGAGGCTCCGGCGCGTCGGTCCCGGAAAGATCAGGAGCCACGATTGCGATCGCTCGAAGACTATCTCCGGCAACCGAAGCTCGCGCGCTTTCCCTTCCTTTTCATCGTCACCTATGGCCGCTCCGGCTCGACCTTGCTGCAGGGATTGCTGAACGCGCTGCCGGGCTATCACATCCGTGGCGAGAACAACGCCGCCCTCGTCCCACTCTTCCGCACGCAAAGACGATTGCGGCACACGCGCTCTGAATGGGGAAACGAGGCGACCACGTCGGGGAGCCCGTGGTATGGCGCCGAGCTCATCGAGCCCGACATGTTCGTGGCCGGTTGCGCGGACGCCTTCTTTCGCTCCGTTCTGAGACCTTCAGTCGGCGCAAGATGCTGCGGTTTCAAGGAAATTCGCTACGATAGAAGGACGCTGAGCGACGGGGACTTTGTGCCCTACCTCCGGTTTCTCCGTCGAGCTTTCCCCGGTGCCGCCTTCGTTTTCAATTTCCGCAATGTCGAGGCTACGCTGAAGAGCGGCTGGTGGCCGGATTACGAGCCAGGCGATGCGGAGCGGGCGATCTCGGTCATGCGAACGCGCATGGGAGATTATGCCCGGGACCACCCCGAACATTCTTTCTCCTTCGACTATGACGCCGTCTGCCGCGATCATTCCTACTTCGCCGAATTGTGCGCCTTCCTCGGCGAGGAGTACGACCCAGAGCTTGTCGAGCGGGTCATGAGCACCAGCCACAGCATCGGCGGATCACGGTGACAGGCTTTCCCGCCTGGAACTCCTAAGATCGCGCTCGAAAGCGCGTCTTGCCGCTGCCTCAGTCACGAAGCGGTCGCATTTGCGACCTTTCTTCGGGCCGTCTCATCAGGAAAGGAACGCCCATGCGAGCGTGGCATGGCCATCTCTCCGTCGCCTCATCAAGCCGTGCGATGCCCGCTTTGACCGCAGTGGGGCGGCTTCGCGCTCCGGCGCTCGCACTCGTCCTTCTTGCGCCGCTCACCGCATCGGCGGCCGCCTTCGAACTCGAACTGCCTCTCGCCTGCACGCCTGGGACGGATTGTGTCATCCAGCATTACGTCGACCGCGACGGCACCTCGGGTGCGCATGATTATCATTGCGGCAGCCTCACCTATGACGGCCATAAGGGAACGGATTTTCGCATTCCGACGCTTGAGGCGATGCGCGAGGGGGTCAACGTGCTGGCAGCGGCCCCCGGCAAAGTGCTGCGCGTACGCGACAAGATGGATGATGTGTCCGTGCGCCGCATCGGGGTGGAGAACGTCAAAGGCTCCGAATGCGGCAATGGCCTCGTCATCGATCACGGCGACGGCTGGCAGACGCAGTATTGCCATATGCGCCTTGGCAGCATCGTGGTGCGGCCGGGCGAGCAGGTGGAAGCGGGCGCCGTTCTCGGGCAGGTGGGCCTGTCGGGACAGACGGAATTTCCGCATGTGCATCTTCAGCTGACCAAAGACGGGACGATCGTCGACCCGTTCAGCTACCAGCCGGATGTTGCCGCGATGGAAGGTAAGGCGACCTGCAAGAACGAAATCGCCGGCACCTCGCTTTGGGCCAAGGACCTCCAGGCTGACCTCGCCTATACGGCCGGCAGCATCCTCAATGTCGGCTTCAGCGACCGCGCAGACCTCAAGATGGTCGATATCGAAGGCGGCATGCTGCACGATCCCGATACGAGCGCGCCCGTCCTTGTCGCCTATGGCCGCGCCATCGGCCTTCTGAAAGACGACATACAGCACATGCGGATTACCGCGCCTGGAGGGCAGGTTCTGGTCGATCAGGCCGTCGACCCGCTCGAAGCCAACAAGGCCCAGGTCTTCGTCTTCGCCGGTCGCAAACGGCCGTCCCAGGGGTGGCCGGCCGGGCGCTACGAAGCCGTCTATAGTGTCGAGCGGGACGGGGAAACGATCATCGAGAAACCCTTCTCGGCAACGCTCGAATAGGGTTCTCAAAAAGAGGTCCCAGATGACAGTGCATCTGGGACCTACGGAGTCGGTCTCTATCTGGAGATGCCCCAGTATGACCGGATGCAGCCGGTTATGCCAGAGACAGTCTGCGTCTTTTGCAGACACGCGTCTGCAAAAAGCCAGTCAAATACGACACGCTGACATGGGTTGCACAGGAAAATGCACCCTGGGAAGACGTTCGGGGCGGCTTCGGCGACTGGTTGCCGCGGCGGGCGAGTGCGGATAAGCCGACCACCGACGCTTATTCTGCAGCGTGAGGACAAGGAGCGAGAGATGCAGCCGGCCACGAGCCCGGAAATCGTCGAATGCCGGGGTGTCCGCCTCGACCTGTCGCATCCCCTTTTCACCGAAAAGCTGCGACGGGCCGTCGAGCGCGGCTGGTATGAAGGCGCGGAGGCGCGGGCGAGCGAAATCATGGTGAGGCCGGGCGATCGCGTGGTCGAATTCGGCGGCGGCTGCGGCTTCATCTCGAGCTTCATGGCCCTTACCCATGCCGACATCACGATCGAGTGTGTGGAGGCCAATCCCGAGCTTCTGGCCCTGATCGAACACCATCACCGTTTGAACGGCGTCACCTGCGCGACCCTCCACCACGAGCTCGCCGCACGCGAGGACGGCACGGCGGACTTTTACGTGACCAGGGATTTCTGGGCCTCGTCGACACGGCCGGGAGCGGAGGCGCGTCGGGTGGAGGTCCCAGCACGTGCCATCTCCAAGCGTCTCGATGAGTGGGACCCGCAGGTCGTCGTCATGGATGTGGAAGGCGCCGAGCTGGAGCTTCTCGCAGACCCGTTGCCGTCCAAGCTGCGCGCGCTCGTCCTTGAACTTCACCCGGACATTTATGGTCTGCCGGGCGTCAAAGCCGTTATGGACGGGCTGTCGAAACAAGGCTTCGCTTACGTACCGGAAGCCAGCGAGCATGCCGTCACCGCCTGGGCACGGGTCGACGCTCTTGCCTAGCTTGAGACGAGCGGCTTTCCGGCGCCTTTCCAACCTGCATGTTGACAGCGCAGCCGCGCCCCCGCATTGCCTTCATGCAGGGTTCGAAAACCCCGTTTCCGGCACGACGCCTGACTTGCCAAGCACCTTTTCGGATTTTCCCGCCTCATGAAAATACTCTTCCTGCACAACAATTTTCCTGGCCAGTATCGACGTCTCATCAACTTCTTGAAGGATGACCCGCTGGTCGAGGACATGATCGCGGTTACGCTGGAGACGAACCAGCAGAAGTTTCCTCTGAAAAAGGTCCTGTACAAACCGCATCGCCCGGTGACAAAGGGCATTCATCCCGCGGTCGTTTCTTTCGAATCTGCCGTCATCAATGCGCAGAACGTGTTTCAGAAACTCGTCAGCGTGAAGCAATCCGGCTGGAAGCCCGACATCATCTGCGGCCATTCCGGCTGGGGCCCGACGATGTTCCTGCGCGAACTGTGGCCGGACACACGCATGCTCACCTATTACGAGTGGTGGTACAATTCGACGGGCGCTGATACCGACTTCCTGCGCCGCGAACCCGCCCCCTATGACGAGCGCGTGCGCATGCAGATGAAGAATGCGCCTTTCCTTGCCGATCTCTCGATCATGGATTGGGGGATTTGTCCGACGCGGTTTCAGCACAGCCAGTTTCCGGCCATGTTCCGCGACAAGATCGAGCTTCTGCACGACGGCGTCGATACGGATTTCATGTGTCCGGACCGCTCCGACACGCTCACGATCGGCGACAAGACGTTTCGGGCGGGCGACGAGATCGTCACCTATGCCACGCGAGGCATGGAGCCCTACCGCGGCTTTCCGCAGTTCATGGAGGCGGTCGCCAAGCTGCAAAAGCGGCGCCCCAACATGCAGACGATCGTCGTCGGCAGAGACCGCGTCGCCTACGGCTCCAAACGCTCCGACGGCAAGACCTACAAGGAACATGCCCTGGAGACGCTCGATCTCGATCTGAGCCGCATCCACTTTCTCGATTTGGTGCCGTTGGAGAAGCTGCGTACGGTCTTCCGCATCTCCTCCGTGCACGTCTATCTCACCGTGCCTTTCGTGCTGTCATGGTCGATGATCGAAGCGATGAGCACCGGCGTGCTGCTGCTTGGGTCGGACACCGCGCCCATCCGGGAAATGATCGAGGACGGCAAGAACGGGCTCCTCGTCGACTTCTTCGATTCCGACAAGATCGCCGCGCGGATGGAAGAGGCGCTCGCCGGCCAGCAGAAGCTCGTGCCGTTGCGCGCAGCCGCACGTCGCACGGTCCTGGAGCGCTATGCCATGAAGCATCTTCTGCCCTGCCACCGGCAGCTCATGGTCGATGTCGCCTCTGGCGCCAAGACCTGTCGCTGAGCCGGTCGTCCTTTCGATTTGGCGCGACCTGTGCCATCCATCCGAGCCACACAGCCACATTATGCCGGCCTGGCATTTCGTATTGCCCTGGGAGCGCGTTCGTGAACGCCACACTCAAGCGGACTTTGAAACGCTATCTGCTGCCCTTCACGGGATCGATGCGGCTCCTCAGGGCGCATCCGATCCTGATGAACGGGCAATGGTACCTTGAGAACAATCCCGATGTGGCGCGCGCCGAGATCGACCCGATCGAGCATTTTCATCGTATCGGCTGGAAAGAGGGGCGCAATCCGTCGGAGCATTTCGACGTCACCTATTATCTGACTGCCTACCCCGACATTCGGGCCGCGGAGATCAACCCTCTCATCCATTACCTTCAGGTCGGCTGCACCGAAGGCCGCAACCCCTCGCCCACCTTCGACGCTGCCGCCTATCTGCGTGACCACCCCGACCTCTCGCAAAAGAAGCTCACGGCCTACGAGCAGTTTCTCGTCGCCACCGGCCGTGCAGACGTCGAACGCGAGCCGATGACGATCCCGCGCGGCGCTTATGACGAGATTTCGGAAAGCGGGCTTCTGCACGAGACCTGGTATCGCGGGAAATATCCCGACGTCGTCGCCGTGCCCGATCCGCTTCGACATTACATCGACTGGGGCATCCGCGAAGGCCGCAGCCCCAATCCATATTTCGACCCGTCCTGGTACACGAAGGAGCACCGCTACGCGCTGCGCGGCCTGCCTCCGATACTGCACTATCTGCGCCATGGCTGGCAGAATGGCTGCGACCCGTCGGCGGCTTTCAGTCTCACGCATTACAGCGACCTCACCGGCTGGTCGCCACGCGACGGGGAGCCGATCGCGCGCTTCATGAAGGAGGGGCTGCCGCAGGCGCCCGCGCTCAGGCCGGTCGATCCCGCAAAGCCCGGGCATCGCATCAATCTCGGGCGACGGGACGCGCATTGCTGCAAGGGAAGCTTTCTGCGTTACCCGCTGGATCACCGGCCCGCCGAGACCGCCGATGCGCATGGCAGTTTCATACCGAACCGCCTCGTCCTGCATTGGGTGATCCCGGATTTCGGGACCGGCGGCGGCGGCCATATGACCATCTTCCGGATGGTGCGCGCCCTCGGTCTGCGCGGTCACCGCCAGACGGTCTGGATCCATAACCGCGATCCGAAAGAGCCGCTCGACGGGGCCTACGACGACGTCGTGCGCCATTATCAGACGATCGATGCCGACATCCGCCTCATCGACGAGGAGGGTTTCGTCGATGCTCAAGGCGATGTCGTCATCGCGACCGACTGGGCGTCGGTGTGGCCGGCCCGTTCGATGCAGCACGTGAAGCGCTGCTTCTACTTCGTGCAGGATTACGAGCCGTTCTTCTTTGCCCGCGGCGCCGAAGCGCTTTTGGCGGAAACCACCTATCGAAGTGACGTCGATTGCCTGTGCGCGAGCCCGTGGCTGTCACAAACGCTTGAGGAGAATTTCGGCCGCTGGACGCGCCATTTCCACCTCGCGGCCGATCGCGATGTTTATTATCCGGCAAGCCCGCGCTCGGCGCCTGCCGCCAACGCGGAAGCGCTTCCGCGGATCGCGCTTTACGCCCGCCGCTTCACCGCCAGGCGCGCTGTCGATCTCGGCCTTCTGGCGCTCGAGGTGCTGGCGCGGCGCGGACACGAATTCATCGTCGATTTCTTCGGTTCCGAAGAGCCGATCGAGACAGCGCCCTTCCCTTTCGTGCAGCATGGGACGCTGCCGCCGCAGGAGCTCAGCCGGCTCTACCGTTCCGCCACGATCGGCGTCGTCTTCTCGGCCACGAACTACTCGCTCGTTCCGCAGGAAATGATGGCCTGCGGCCTGCCGGTGGTCGAGCTCGATGTGGAAAGCACCAAGGCGATCTATCCCGAGGGCGTGGTGTCGCGCGCGGGCGCCAATCCCGACGCTCTCGCCGATGCCATCGAAGCGCTGCTCTTCGATGGCGAGCGCCGCGCCACACAGGCGCGCAAGGCCCTCAACTGGGTCTCCCAGTTCAGCTGGGAAGGCGCTGCCGACGTCATCGAAAAAGGCATCGTCGACCGGCTTCAGGAACTCGGGCACGCCCGGCTTGCGCCGGGGGTCCCGCGGGCCACACCGAAAGCCTCCGTCGTCATCCCGACCCTAAACGGCGGGCCGCTCCTCCTCGACGTCATCGAGCGGGTGAAGGCGCAGAAGCTGCACGAGCCGTTCGAGATCCTCGTCATCGACAGTGGCTCGAGCGACGGCACGATGGAGCGCATCGAGGCGGACGATTCGGTCATGCTGCACCGCATCGACAAATCGGAGTTCGGCCATGGCCGCACGCGCAATCTCGGCGTTGAGCTGACGAGCGGCGATTACATCGCCTTTCTCACCCAGGATGCGCTGCCGACGAACGAAGGCTGGCTCGCCAATCTCGTGATGATGCTCGACCATTATCCGGATGCCGCCGGCGCCTTCGGTCACCATCTCGCCTGGGAAGCCGCGAGCGCCTTTACCAAGCGCGACATCGACCAGCATTTCCGGCAATTCTTCGAAATGCCGCTCGCCGTCTCCAAGGATCTCGATCCCGCACGCTACGCGGCGGGCGACATCCAATGGCGGCAGCAGCTGCATTACTACAGCGACAACAATTCCTGCCTGCGGCGTTCCGTTTGGGAGAAGATCCCTTATCGCGACGTTCCCTTCGGCGAAGACCAGCTCTACGCCGAGGACATCGTCGCGGCCGGCTATCAGAAAGTCTTCGCACCGAATGCCATCGTCTATCATTCGCATGATTACGACGAAGCGGAGACCGAAGAGCGTTCGATGATCGAGGCGCGGTTCTTCTACGAGCATTTCGGCTACGTCCTCATGGAAGATGCCGCCACTCTCGAGAAGACGCTCGCCGCCCTCAATGCCGCCGACACCGCCTGGGGACGCACCCACGGGATCGGCGACGAGGAGATCGCCTATCGGCACAAGCTCAACAAAGCCCGCCTGAAGGGCTATCTCGCCGGGGGCCCAGAGGCTCAGGGCCATCTCGAGCGGTGGCGCAGAAAGAAGGTCGCCTGACGTGCCGGATCCGACCGCCTTTTCCAGCGGGATTTTCGTCGATCCCGACAGCGCCCAACAGATCTTCGGAGCGTCGAGCCAGGTGTTCGTCTCCGAAAGCCTTGCCGAACGTCTCGGAGACCTGTCGCATCTTCCGACTTCCGTCACGCTGTTTGATCAGGATGGCCGGCTCAGATCCTCAGGATCGCATCCGGGCGCGGCCGCCCATGTCCTCATCGACGCCATCCCGCACGGCGTCTTCCTGATTGCCTGCGGCGACGGCGAACAGGAGATCGCGGCAAAGCTCGTCGGCTTGTTCAAGCGGCACGACGCGCGGCCCGTCCCCTCTCTTGCCGTCATCGACGCGACCGAGACCGATGCGGCGCTCTTACGCTTCACCCATGCGCTCTTGCCGGCGATGAGCCATCGCCTCGCCATCCAGGAAGAGGTCCTCGGCCGGCGCGAGAGCGAGCTTGCCGAGATGCGCCAGCACGCCGAGTGGCAACAGCTGCAGCTTCGCCTCGGCCGCGAAATGGTCGAGGCGCTCGGCTATTCCACACGCATGCTCGCCTATGAGGTGCCGGACGGCGATCGCACGATCGGCCCTGGCGGCGACGTGGAGGCGACCTCGCTCGTCCAGCGTTTGCCGGTCGATCTCGCGGGCATCAATGCCGTCAGTCTTTATGTCGTCACGCCCAAGAAGACCTCCGGCCAGATCATCGTCACGCTCGGGCCCCCCGATCTGCGGCAGAGCCTCGCCCGGGCGGAGATTGCCTCTACGGATTTGAAGGCCGGCTGGAACGATATCGTTCTGGAAAAGGCCGTCGGTCCGATCCACGGCGATGGCGTCCTCACCGTCTCCTTCCTCCGAGACGCAAAGGTCGCCGCACCGCTCCTGTCGCTCACGGACGAGACGACCGACCGTTTCGGCCTGATCGATCCCGACAGCGCGGGTTCGCTCGCGCTCAAAGTCTGGAAGGGCCTTTCCACCGAAGCGTTTCCTGCAGCGAACCGTGCGGCTTTGCGGATCTCCCGTGCCCCGCTCGATACGGCGGGGCTCTCTCGTCGGCTGCATTATATCTTCGGCGCCGCCGAAGAGGCGATCCTTCGGCAAACCAGCAAGGGCGGCCCACTTTCGGCAACCGACAGCAATGGTCAGATCGGCCTGCGCACCCTTCCTGGAAAGATCGGCGGCTTCCGGCTTGCGGATGCCATCAAGCCCGGCACGCTCACCGTCTCCGTCGATCTCGCGCGCGCCGCCGACGATGTAGATGAAGAGATCGAAACCGCCATCCTCGCGATCCCGAGCCAGGACCTCCTTCTGCGCGATGCGGACGAGCTGCGTCAGGTCGTCGAAGCGATCTTCGCGCAGGATGCCGGCACGACAGCGAACCTGCCGGCCTCGCTCACCCGCCGCCTGCCGAAGGCGACGCGCACGACATTGCGGCTGACATTCACAGGCCCGACCGAGCGGCCGATGGACGTCGTCCTGGCACTCCGCAATTCCTCAGGCGTCGAGATCGCATTGAGCGCATCGCACATGGAGGTCGAAAAGATCGAGGCGCTGCGGAGCGAACTCGAACCGCCCTTTGCCCGGCGCATCCCCTTCGCGGAACTGAAAAGCCGGATGAGCTACATGTTCGGCGACAGCGAAGGTCGCCGCGCATCCGAAGGCCTCGGGTTTTCGGTTTTCGAGATCTCCGACGTCGAAAACTTCATGCAGACGCATCCTTTGCCGGACGGCCTTTCGGGGGCGCGCGGTGTCGGCATCCTGCCCGAAGGACTCGTTCGTGTCGGCGCGCGGGTGATGACGAGCCACCGTCTGGGACCCGATGCGGAATACGGGCTGTTACTTATCGAGCGCGGTGCGGGCGAGGAAGACCCCGCCGCCTTCGCCGGGGCGATGGAGCGCTTCGTCGAAGACGGCGACACCGCCCGGCCCGATTTCGTCATCGCAGCCGCGAAGGTGAACACGAAGCCCAATGAGCGGCACGATTTTGCCATCGAGCTTCAGACGCCGCTCGCACAGCCTGCCGACCTTCTATGCACCATCCGCAGTCTTTCCGGACATATCAGCTTTGCCTGGTGCCGCTGGTATGGGCTGGATCTCACGGTCGCCGGCAAGGGCGCGCATCGCCTTGAGCTCACCGGTGGCAAGGCAAAGCCTCGTTCGGAGAAGTGATGCGGGGCCCGCTCCTCACCGGCAATGACGGGCCGTCCAGCTTTCGGCGGATCGGCGTCGTCGTGCCGGTCTACGGCCATTCGCGCTTTGCCGTCGAAGCGGTGAAAAGCGCCTGCGAGCAGATGCTTGCGACACCCCATGTGGTGGCCGTCGTCGACGACGGCTGTCCGAATCCGGAAACCCAACATGCGCTGACGGCCTGTCGGGCGCGCTATCCGGGGCGGGTGATCAGCCTGCGCCAGAGAAATGGCGGCCTGTCGGCGGCCCGCAACACCGGCGTGCGCACGCTTCTGGGGCTCTTTCCGGATACCGACGCGATCTTCTTTCTCGATGCCGATAACAGGCTGGAGAATTACGCACTTGCCGCCTATGCGGCCGCCCTCGGCGCGGAGGACAGCGCCGGCTGGGCCTTTCCGGACGTGCACGCTTTCGGCCTGACGCCCATGGTCGACGGCGTCGATGTGCGCGAAACCACGCTCGCCGATTCCGCGCTCCGGCATCGCCGCGGCAATATCAGCGAGGCGGGCAGTCTGGTGCGGTCCGAGGTCTTTCGCGCCGGTGTCTTCTACGACGAGACGATGAAATTCGGCCTCGAAGACTGGGATTTCTGGCTGTCGGCCCGCGAAGCCGGCTTTCACGGCGTGCGTGTCACCGATCCGGGCTTTCTTTATCGCGTGCGTCCGGAAAGCATGGTCGCGCAGTCGCGCCGCCAGACCGACGAGATCATGGCGGGGATGCAGCGCAAGCATTCCGATCTCTTCGCCCGCTCGGCGATCCTTGCCGACGAGCACGAGGAAGCGCCGCGTTTCCTGATGGCCGACCTTGAGACCGGCGAGATCCGGGCGACATCGGACCCGCTTTTGCCCGGCCGCACATTGACGTTGCGGGAAGCAGCGACCCTCTTCGAAAAGCATCTCTCCGGCATTCACGAGCACGACGTTCCGCCGATTCTCGTTGCCCATTACGGGCGCGCCGCGGCCGACATGGAATGGCCGCAGCATCTGCGCAGCCTCTTCTTCGAAGCACTGGCAGAGCCCCTTTCCGGCCCGCACATCCTTTTCATTCGTGCCGCCGATCATGCGAGCCGCTTCATCGGCGACACGCGCCGCGCCCGCAAGGACATCGAAGCCGCCGAGGCTCTCATCGCGCTCATTCCGCTCAACGAATTGTCGCGGCTCGCCTTCGAGCGACCGAAGCGGCCGGGTCTCGCACTGGTCCGGGACGTGACACGGGTCGAACATTGGAGCCTGCCGACGCTCGAGCAGGTGCCGCCGTTTGAGAGCCATGTCGGGCGCAAGCGGCGGATTGCGCGGCTTTCGGCCCTTCTGAGGCCGTTCACACGCGTGTCGCAGGTGCGCCCCCTCCACCATGCGAGCCGGTTCTATCGCGGCCCGATCGTGAAGGATGTGCGTGAGTTGATGGCCGACGATCTCTGCGGCTACGCGCCCTTCAAGCCGTTCCCCTTCATCGCGAGAGGCCGGGAGCGCTGCCTCGTCGCCGTCGCGCCGGCAAGCCTTGCCGATGAGGCGCTGCAGGACGCGTTCGGCCGCTTCTGCGAGCGCCTGTCGCGGGCGGGCCTGCGCCTGTCGCTCGCGCTCGACGGACAGACGGCAAACCCGGCCTTCGCGCGCGCCGCACGGGCGGCCGATTTCGAAAACATCCTGCTCGATCCGGTGCCCGCGCCGCCGCCGTCCGATTTCGGCTTCATGGGAAGCGACATCCCGGTCCAGGATCCCTCCAAGCATGCGCGCCTGATGGCGCTGGCGCGCGGCCATGACGCCCTCATCACCTTCGGCATCACGGATTTTCTGCCCTTTGCCGGAGAGGCCAAGGGCGACAAGATCTTCACCATCCTCGCCCTCGACGACATCCTCGTCGAACGCGATGCCGTTCGGGATCGGGATCCCGTCACCGTCGCGGCCGCCTATGAACACGCCCATCACGTCATCGCCGCCGGCGCGAAGGCGCGCAAAGCGCTTGCCAATTGCGGCGTTCCGTCGAGCCGCCTCGTGCCCACGGAAGCGCTCGCCTTCACCATCAAGAGCCGGCTCGCCCGTTGATGCGCCGGCCGTCCCATTCGCTGAACCCGCGGAGACCCCTATGACTGCCAGGCCCGACTTCGAGAAATTCATCGTCATCGTCACCTATGGCCGCTCGGGCTCCACGCTGTTGCAGACGGCCCTGCAGACAATCCCCGGAGCGATGATCCGGGGGGAAAACAATAACCTTCTCTATCCGCTCTTCCGGGCGTGGAAGCGCGCCCACAACACACGCTATAATCAGGGACAGACGCCGATCCCCGCGCACGGGCCATGGTACGGCGCCGACGAAATCGTGCCGCGCCGCTTCGGCGAGGAACTCGCCGGCCTCTTCGTGCGCGAGATTCTGAAACCCACGTCGCAGACACGTGTCCTCGGCTTCAAGGAAATCCGCTTCCACGATGCGGAGCCCGGCGAGATGCCGGAGTTTCTCGATTTCATCCGCGAGTTCTTCCCGCCCTGCCGGCTCGTCTTCAACACGCGGCGCGCCGCCGATGTCGCGCGCTCCTCGTGGTGGAAAGATGTGGAAACCGAAAAGGTAATGGAGATGGTGGAGGATCTCGACCGGCAGTATGCGGATTACGTCGCCGCCCATTCCGATACGAGCTTCCTCGTGCGCTACGACGATTACGTCAAAGACCGGGCGAGCCTGCGCGCCCTTTTCGACTTCCTCGGCGAAGCCTATGACGAGGCGGCGATCGAGGCGGCCTTCGCCCGCCGTCTGCCGCATTGAGGCACGACCCGGAAAACCGCTCCTGATGCGCGAACTTCTTCTGCATATCGGCCACCCGAAGACCGGTTCATCGACGCTCCAGGCGTTTCTCGCCCGCAATGCGGAGGAGCTTGCGCGCCGGGGTCTCTTTGTCGCCGGCGGGGATCTCGGCTTCGATCCGCACAACAAAGTCTCCGGCAATCCGCTGCATTATTTCCGCGCCAATGCCGGGATCGCGCCCGAGGCTTTTGCGGACCATCTGCGCACCAGGATGGCGGCGATTACGGCGCCCGACGCCCGCTTCGTTCTCTCCACCGAGATCCTTTTCAATCCCGGCCATGCGGCGCTCTTCGTCCCGCTTCTCGGCGAGATCTCGGTGCGCGTCGCCTATTACATCCGCCGGCAGGACCGCGTGCTTCTCGCCGCCTGGCGGCAATGGGGGCTGAAGCGCGGGCTGTCTCTGCCGGAATTCATCGCCTACCGGATGAACTCCGGGCTTCCCGATTATGAAGCGACGATCACCGAATGGAGCGGGCTCGCCGGCGAAGACGCGCTCCACCTGCGCTTTCTCGATCCGCGATTTCTGACGCGCGGCGATCTCTTCGCCGATTTCGCGGAGTTCCTCAAAACGCCGGCCGAAGGCCTCGCCCCGGTCGCCAATGAGAATGTCAGCCCGGACGCACGGCTGCTGCGCTTTCTCTCCCGCCATTCTGGCCTCTTCGAGAGCCTCGACGACGACCGGCCGATCGACGTTTTGACGATGGGCCGTTCCGGCGACGGCGCGGAAAAGCTGAAGCTGCCAAAAAGCCTCTTCGATCTCGTGCGCCGCCGCTACGAAGTGCGCAACCAGGAGATCCTCGCCCGCTTCATGCCGGACAGGACGGGGCTCGCCGTCATCGACGAGGCGGATGCGCCGATCGAGGAGGCGGAAGCGTCCGCCGGGGCCGAGGCGCGCGACGCCGAACATGTGACGGCCCGGCTCGTCGATCTCGTCTCCCGCCAGGAGAGGACGTTGCAGGCCTTGCGGACACGCATCGAAAAGCTGGAGGCCGAGCGGACGCAGGATCCGGATGGCCGCACACGTGGCTGAGAATGCCGCAGCCATCTTGCGCGGCCTTGCCGGGCGCGAGGTCGCGCCGGTGCGGGCGCCCGATCTCTGGGCGCAGCCCGGCATCTGGTATCCGCTCTCGCCGCGGCTGCGGGCCAAGGCCGTTGCGGGCGCCGCACCGCTCGGCGATGAGGGGCCGCGGCTTGCCCTCGGTGCGCCACCCGAAACGGAGATCGAGCGCCAACCGCTTCAGGCGCGGCCGCGCTATGTCGTTGCGGGAAAGAACGTCCTTCTCGCCGGTCAGCGGGCGCTGATCGATCCGGGAGATCCGGACATCGCCGAGAGCGGCGCGGCGGAGCCCGTCCTCGTCAACGACGTTCTCCTTCTCCCCGCGCCCTTCTTCGATCAGTCTCGCCCGCTGTCGGCCTTTCCACGCGAATTCCGCATGACGCACGGGGTGAGCCGTGCCGGCGAAAGGCTCGGCATCTCGGCCGACGCCCACCTTGCGCCGCCGATCGAAACCCCGGTGGTCGCACTCGGCTCGACCGAATCGCGCAACTACGGCTCCTGGCTTTTCCGCATCCTGCCGAAGCTCCTGCTCCTCGATGAGATCCCCGAAGCGGCGGGGCGCGCGCTCCTCATGCCGATGGAGGCGGAGTGGATGCGCGAGATCGTGGCGGCCGCCGCGCCCGGACGGGACGTCATCGCGCAGGACGTCACGGCGATCACGCCGCTTGCCGATTGTCTCGCCCCTTCGCTTGCCGCCCCCGGCAACGTGTTTCCGTCCGCGCTGCGCCGGGCTCTCACGGGCTTTGCGGCGCGGCTGGCCGGCCCCGCATCCTCGGCGCGCGGCGCCGGGCGCCGGCTTTATATCTCGCGCCGAAGCTGGTCGAAGACGGCACCGCGGCGCATTCTTATGAACGAGGACGAGATCGTCACCCGCCTCGGCACCCTCGGCTTTGAGGAGATCCGGCCCGAGACCCTGCCGCTCGGCGCCCGCATCGCGGCCTTCCAGGAAGCCGAGGTCGTCATCGGCCCGTCGGGCTCCGGCCTCTTCAACTGCGTCTTCTGCCGGCCGGGCACGACGATCCTGGAGCTCGAGCCGCATGGCGGCTTCCGTCCCATGCATCAGAGCCTTTATCGCAGCCTCGGCCTCGCCCATGGCTTCCTGCGCGGTGAGATCGTGTCGCCGGGCCCGGCACCGGCCCATCCCAACTGGCGGATCGAGGCGGAGGCGGTCTTAAGAATCGCAGAGGCGTGCGCGGCGCGCTGAAAACACCGCCGACAAGGCACCCGAAACGGCGGAAAAGCCGCCTGCGCCTGCCGCTTGACATGATGCAGACGGGCAACACTTCCGCGCCAACGCACCGGCGAGATGTTGAGCCGCAGGCCGGCCTCAGGGATGGCGCAGCGGAAGGCCGCACGGGCCGCCGCCCTTCGGGAGAGCGGGGGCGCCGCGGTCCCGCCGGGCCATCGCTCCACAGGCTCTCAAGAGCCAGATCGCCGGATCGGCAGGTCCTGCGACGCCCCGCCGCCTTGCATCAGCGACAGACCGGCGAAAGACGTGTCGCATCTGCCACACGCCGAGAACCGCGCTCCACACGTTTGTTTTCCAAGGACTTAGGGAAGCGCAGAGACGTCATCCGCCCGTCGGGCGACACCAGCGGCGGCGAATGGGCGAAGGAAACCGCGGCGTACCACAACAGCTCTGCAAAGGCTGGCCCGAAACCTGCCGCGCCGCACGAGAGGCGCCCGCCGACAGGCAAAGGCGCGACCATTCTTTTCAGGTACTCTTAAGTTTCTTTAAAAGAAGCTTTCCCGAGCTGGCGTTTTCACTTAAGCCCTTTCTACGACGCGACAATTGCATTTTAGCAACCCCCGCGGAAATTTATCCGCCGTGGCTTTCGCAGGTTGACACCGATAGGGGCCTCCGCAATAAGCTGCGGTCCGCGTTACCCTCCGCCGCGGCGCAAACATGGCGTGGGGATGGGGATACAACACACGCGCGTGTTTTGAAGCTCTACTGGAGAGACACACATGGCTACACTTACTGGCACGTCTGGCGCCGATCAGATTAACGGCACCAGCGAACAGGATACGATCTACGGCCTGGCCGGCGCCGACACCCTCACCGATGGTGCCGAATCCGACATCATTTACGGTGGCGACGGCGGTGATTCCATCGTCGGCGCGAACGACGGTGTTGGTGATACCGTCATCGGCGGCGAAGGCGACGACCAGATCGACTTCACGGCTGACGCCGGCGGCTTCGGCGTGACGGGCGGAATCTCCGAGATCTACGGCGGCGAAGGCGCCGACACGCTGAACGCTAGCGGCTCGTCGCTCAGCTTCATTCTCGGCGGCGGCGACGGTGCAGACAGCATCCTCGGCGGCGACGGCGCCGACACCATTTATGGCGGTGCTGAAACCGATGTCATCACGGATGGCGACGGCGCTGACATCATCTACGCCGGCGCTGGCGATGAGACCATCGACACCAGCGGTGATACGGATGCCGACACGGTGTTTGGTGCCGACGGCGACGACAGCCTGACCGGTGGTGCAGAGGACCTGATCCTCGGCGGTGCTGGCGACGACGTGCTGGTCGGCGGTGAAGCCTTCGGTGGCGAAGGTGCCGATACGGTTACCGCAGCAGCAACCGGTGGTGAGATCGGCGGCGGTGACGGCGCAGACAGCCTTATCGGTGACGCAGGTGCCGATACGATCTACGGCGGCGAAGGCTCCGACGAGATCATCGGCGGCGGCGAAGCCGACGAGATCTACGGCGGCGCGGGCGTCGACACGATCACGCTCGACGGCGACGACACTGCCTTCGGTGGTGCCGATGCCGACTCGATCGTTGCTGGCGGCAGCGACAACGTCATTTATGGCGGCGCCGGCGGTGACTCGATCGGCGGCTCCGGCGGCTCGAACGAGATCGGCGGTAACGACGGTGACGACACCATCATTGGTGCTGATGCCGACACGATCTACGGCGGCTCCGGCGACGACGCGATCACACTGGAAGACTCTGTGGTTGCCTTCGGCGGTGAAGGCGCTGATACGATCAGTGGTGCGGCTGCCGAGTTCGGCGATGCCACGGTCACCGGCGGCGCCGGCGATGATGTCTTCGACTTCACCGCGGATTTCGGTTCCGGCTCTGGTTCGACCGACACGATCACCATCACCGACTTCGATGCGGATGGGAACGACGTCCTGCAGCTGGACTCCGGCGACACGGTGTCCGCAACCGCGGATGGCGATGACTATGTCCTCACCATCACTGATGGTGACGGCGACACGCTGACCGTAGTTCTCGAAGATACAAGCACGTTCAACCTTTCGGACGACATCAACTACGTCTGATCCCTCCGGGGTCATGTTGATCGGAAGGGGCGCTTCGGCGCCCCTTTTTTTATGCAGAACGCAGAGGAGACGAGCTCATGGGCTTTCGATCTCGCTCGAGCAAATCAATGTTTTTTTCTTCGGTTTCAAACGCGGCCGGTATTTCCCGACACGGCGGTTTCCGCCGCTGACGCCGGAGGAGCAGGCGACCACCGACCGCTTTCATCGGCTCTATTACCGGCGCCTTTTCTCCAAAGCGACCGCGCCGTCCGAGGTGAGCTGGCTCGGTCACCGGGTTCTGAAATGCCCGATGGACATGATCACCTATCAGGAGATCATCACCGAGACGCAGCCTGATCTCATCATCGAATGCGGGACGAAGTTCGGCGGCAGCGCCTTCTTCCTGGCGACCATCTGTCAGCTCGTCGGAAACGGCCGCATCGTGACCATCGACATCAACGCGCCGGACGATCCGCCCAAACACAATCTGATCACCTATCTCACGGGATCGAGCACCGATGCCGCGATCGTGGAGCAGGTGAAGAACATCATCCGGCCCGATATGCGCGTGATGGTCATCCTCGATTCAGACCACCGGGCCGCGCATGTCCGTCGGGAATTGGAGCTTTATGCGCCCCTGGTCAGCTCAGGCTGCTACCTGATCGTCGAGGACGGCAACGTCAACGGCCATCCCGTCTTTCCCGAGCACGGCCCCGGGCCGCAGGAAGCGATCAAGGACTTCCTCGCCACAGACGACCGTTTCGAGCTCGATACGCAGCGCGAACGGCATCTTTTGACGCTCAATCCCGGCGGCTTTCTGGGCCGGAAGGGCGAAGCGGCGTCCGCCTGACGGCTCGCCGGCGCTTTCAGTCTCGCGCCGGTTCAGGCCTGACGCGCTTGCGCCGGAGCCTTCTTCGCCGCCATCGCGAGTTTCAAGCGGTTCGTCACGGCCCCGCCCAGGAAGCCGAACGTACGGCGTACGGCGCTCGTCGCCTCCGGGTCGTGGCGGGCCGCGCAGAGCGCGGCCATCGCTTCGTTCCGCGGCTCGCCCTTGACGAGCACGCCGAGGCCAAAGCCATGCAAGAACTCGAACGCATGCGCCCCCTCGGCGATCTCCGCCCAATAGCGGTGCACGCCGAAATCGCCCCTGCGGACATTGGTGTCGTGAAAGAGGATGACGCCCCCCTCCTTCACCTTCGGCAGCCAGGTCTTGTGGTCGTGCGCGACGGCCTCGTAGGTGTGAAGCCCGTCGATATGCAGAAGATCGATGGCGCCGTCGTCGAAATGCGCGAGCGCCTCGTCGAAGCGGGCCCGGATCAAGGTCGCGAAGCTGCCGTAGCGATCCTCGTTGTAACGCGCCAGCTCGTTGTAGATGTTGTCGCCGTAATAGCCGGCGTGCTGGTCACCCTGCCAGGTGTCGACCGCGTGGCAGGCGGTTGCCGTGCCAAGCTGCTTGATCGCCTGATTGAAGGCACAGAACGAAATGCCGGTATGCGTGCCGAGTTCGACGAGGCGCTCCGGGCGCAGCTTGTCGATGAGCCAGAAGGCGAAGGGCGTGTGCTCCAGCCAGCCTGAGGCTCCGATCCGCTCAGGCACCTGAAAGACGGCCGGCGAATAAAGCCAGGAAAGATCTTCGGTCATAACGTCGTCCACCCTCTAGGCCGTCTCGGTTTGTGGTTCACCCCAGGCCGGCTCACCGCGCAGGCGCGCGACGCGCTCGGCCTCGAGCGCTTCGTGATTTTGCAACAGGCCTGCGTACCATGCAGCCTCGCCGCTCGCGTGGTAGGTGCGCAAGCGCCGTGACGCAACTTCGTCATAGGCCGCCCGGGCGATTTTTCCGCGCCGCTCGCGATCGTCGATCAGGGCCCGCAGATGCTCGCGGAGCTGTTTCGCCGATTTGTAGAGAAGCCCCGTCTCGCCATGGCGGACGACATCGCCATAAATCACCGGGCTCGCGACGACGGCGACGGAATAAGCACCGCACTCGATGAACTTCAGGTCGCTCTTGCAGCGGTTGAAGAGATTGTCTTCGAGCGGCAGCCAGGCGATATCCGCCTTCGACAGGAGCGACTTGTATTCCCTGAACGGCAGAACCGGCTGGTAACGCTTGTCCTCCGCCTTCACCGCCTCGTAAAACGCACGGTCGAAGACGACGTCGACGCGAAGCCTGTCCGGTCCATAGCGGGAGACGACCTCGTTGACGGCATCGATATAGGGGGCCCAATCCTCTTTGCGGTTGAGCGCGGCAAAGAGAAGCCTGACCGGCCCCTGCCGGGACTCGACGGGCCGAAACGGCGGCAGAGCCTCGATCTGGTTGGGCGAGACAAAGACGTTCGGATTCCACTCCCGGATGATCTTGGCGAGCGTTTCCGTCGAGGTTCTGACGGCATGCGCGGAGCGGAAGGTGAGGTGGCCGTTTTCCGCGATCACGGGCCAGCGCATCGGATGATCGTCGAACTCCACAACGAAGAGCTTGTGGGTTTCGAGAATCTGTCTGTAGACGGGAAGCGATTCCTCGCGCGTCAGGATCGGCCGCTGCCAGACGAAGACGTCGCGTGTCCCCTGGCTCGGGCGTTTGGGCGTGGGGCCGAGATCGTCGATCATGAACACGGGCAGCGTGCCAAGTGCTGCAAGCGGCGCCTGCATGCGGACGATTGCCATCGCGTCGGGCTTTGAAGCGAGCGTCTTGCCGGTGAAGCGGATAATCCTGTCCGGCACTCGGCGCGGGCGCGTCTGGGCGGTGAAATGCGATGCCGCGAGCCGCCGGAGCGCGGTCTCTCCATCGACCTTCAGCGCGGCGCAGAGCGGCCGCACGGCCTTTGCCGTCTCTTCGCTGAGCCCTGGTCCCGCCTGGATGGCGACGATGCGTGCAAGTGGCGCTCCGGCGCGTTTCGCCATCTCCTGCAGCTCTTCGGGATCGAAACCGGCTCTGGCGCCATCGTTCTTGCCGGCGAGGAAGGCCTGCAACCGCGGCCAGAAAAACCGGTTTGGCACGAGGAGCGCGCAGACACCCTCGTCGCGCACGCGCGGCGCCAGCGCCTTCAGCGCGGCTTCCGCCTCATCGGGCGTGTCGGCGGCAAGTGCGGCGGCATCATAGGGGCCCGTCTCACAGCTGGAAGCATCGCCCGGCATGTCCGCAGCGGGCGTGGCGCTGTCCGCGCGGTCGATCTCGATTTTTGGGTTGCGGGCCCGCAGCAGCACCTCGAGCCCCGGTACGGGCCGCCCGGCGAGGAGGACGCGGCGCGCCGTGATCGGCAGCTGCGCCGCAAGCCTGTCGGCCAGCATGCCCGGCGTCTCGCTCTCGCCCATTCTCTCCCCCCGGCCCCGCTCCGGTCGCCCGTCTTCGGGCTTCTTCTCGTGTCTGCGCGCAGCTCAGCCGACGAAGGCCTTGTCGCGCATGTCCTGATAGGGCTCGATCAGATATTCCAGGAAGGTCTTGTTTTCGAGCTCGAAATACACCTGTCCCACATTGCCCGGCATGACCTTGCCGTACTCTTTCAGGCTCTCCGGATCGACGGAGGCGCGCACCTTGTAGAAATAGCGGCCGGTCTTTTCGTCCTGCTCGCTGTCCGGCGAAATGTAGCTCACCTCGCCGTCGAGAATCTGGATCGCCTTGGAGCGCTCGCGCGAGGGGAAGCGGATCGAGACGTGCTGACCCTGGTGCACGGAATCGATGTAATGCGGGTCGACCATCGCCTCGATGCTCATCGGCACGCCTTCCGGCAAGATCTCGAAGATCGGATCACCCGGCTTGATCACCTGGTCCTGCGTGTTGACGGCGACATTCACGATCGTGCCGGAAACCGGCGCGCGCACTTCCGAACGCTTCGTCACATCGGAAAAATAGCGGATATTCGAGGAGAGCTCGAAGATGTTGGAGCGCAGATCCGTGATCTGCTGGGCGACCTCGTTTGCCCGCTGCGACAGAGCCCGGTTCAGCTGTTCCTGCGTCTCATTGATGGTGGAGCGCTTGTCGTCCATCTGAATGAGCGTCTGACGGACGTTGTCCTGGTCGGACGCGAGCTGGCGGTTGAGCGCAAAATTACGATCGCGCGTCGTCAGGCCCTTTTCAAGAAGATCGCTCGAAACGCGCACCTCTTCCTGCGTCGCCTCTACGCGATCGCGCCGCTCCGTCAGCATCTCTTTCAGATTGTCGAGGAGCTGCTGATTGTTGTCGATGCGCTGGTTGAGGATCGTTTTCAGCGACGTCATCTCCGCCGTCTTGGCTTCGAATTCCTCGCGCTGCGAACTCGCCGTGTCGGCGAGCTCCGGCTCTTCGGCGATGCGCCGCTCCAGATCCGGCGGCAGGACGATCTTGTCGTCGCCCCGCTGCTCGGCGAGATAGCGGGCAAGCTTCACCCGGGCGACGTCGCGCTGCATCTGCGCGGTCGCAAGCTTCGCCTCCGCGCTCGTCACATCGATGCGGGCCAGAAGGTCGCCCGCCTTCACCTGCTCGCCCTCTTTGACCAGCACCTCGTTGACGATGCCGCCTTCCAGATGCTCCACGATGCGGTTCTTGCCCTGCGCCACCAGGCGGCCATCGGCCATGAAGGCGCCGTCGATCGGGGCGGAGACAGCCCAATAGGTGCCAAGCCCGACGAAGCAGAACATGGCGATGATGGCGAGCCGGTAGGCGCGCGTCAGCTTCAACGGCACTTCGTGATGCCAGGCATGGTAGAAGGGCTCGTCGTCCTTGCGAGGCTTGCGGGCCGTTGGGGCCGGCTTGCCGTACATGCCGATCGCCTGCAATTCCTTCACGATGCGGACCCTCCCGCGCCGGCCGCGACCTGGCCGTCCGTCTTGTCGTTCGCCTCCTCGGCGCCTTTCGGCTGCTGGATCTGGCGCACGGGCCGCCGTTCCACGCTCGCCGGCTTCACCACCTTAGGCAGAACTTCCTGGCGCGGCCCGTAATTCTCGATCGTGCCGTTCTTCATCAAGAGCACGCGGTCGACGACCTGCAGCAGCACCGGGCGCTGCGTCACGAGGATGATGGTGGCCCCACGCGCCTTAGCGCGGCTCACCGCGCCCAGAAGAATGTGGTCACCCTCCTGGTCGAGATTGGAATTGGGCTCGTCGAGGAAGATGAGCCGCGGATTGCGGTAAAGCGCGCGGGCGAGCGCAATCAGCTGCTTCTGGCCGCCCGACGGCTGCATCCCGCCCGTGCCGATGCGCGTGTCGTAAGCGCGCGGGAAGCGCAGGATCATCTCGTGAATGCCCGCCTGCTGCGCCGCCTCGACGATGTCGGTGTCCGACGCGTCGGGGTCGAAACGGGCGATGTTCTCACCGATCGTGCCGGGGAAGAAATCGACCGCTTGCGGCACGTAGCCCATATATTCGCCGAGCTGGATGCGGTTCCAGTTGCGCATGTCGGCGCCGTCCAGACGCACATGGCCGGCATTCGGCATCAGCCCGCCGGCAAGCAGGCGCAGAAGCGTCGATTTGCCGGCGCCGCTCGGTCCGATGATGCCGATGGTCTCGCCGGCTTCGATGCCAAAGGAGATGCGCTTGATAATCGCCTCGTCGGAGCCGCGCACGCCGAAGACGAGCTTCTCGACCATGAAATTGCCCTTGGGCTCCGGCAGGGCCGTCCTTTCCGGCTCGACATAAAAGCCGATCAGCGCATCGCGGACGCGGTTATGAGCGGACCAGGCGTTCGTCAGCGCGCTCCACGAACCGACGAGGCCGTCGAGCGGCGCGAGGGCCCGCCCACCGAGCATCATGCAGGCGAAGACGACCACCGCCGCGACATCGCCCTCGAGCGCCAGAAAGGCGCCGACGCCGAGGATCGAGGCCTGCAGGCTGAAGCGCATGAAGCGGGAAAAGCCGCCGAAGAGCGCACCGACCGTCTGCAGATTGACGAAAGCGGTGAGGCCGCGCGCATTGAGGCTGCCCCAGCGCGCGATCGCCGTCTTCTGCAGGCCGAGGACGCGTACCGTTTCGGATTGTTCGATATGCGATTGCAGGATCCGGTTGGCGCCGCGCTGGGCGTCGTTCTGCACTTCGATGCCGCGCTTCATGGCGCGCTGCTGGAGGATGGCGACGACGACCATCACCACCATGCCGCAAGTGATCAAAATCCCGAGCGCAATGTCGACCATGAAGAGGACAGCGACGAAGATCGGGATGAACGGAGCCTCGGCCACCGCGGCCAGCGCGCGCGAGCCGATGAAGGTCTTCACCTGCCGCACATCCTGCATGAGCTCCATGCCGGAGGACGCATCGCGGCTGCCATCCAGGAAATGCGCGTAAACGACTGGCCCTGCGAGCATGGCTTCGTATCGCGCGGCCGCCCGCGCCAGGACCGCCATGCGCAACGCCTCGAAAATGCCGTAGGTCGCAAAAGCGATGAAGGCGAGGATCGAAAGCGCGATGAGCGTTTCCTCGCTGCGGCTCGGCAGCACCCGCTGAAACACCTGCATCATGTAAAACGGCAGCGCCAGCATCAGAACGGAGGTGATCCCGCTCATGATGAACACGCCAATAAAGGCGCGGCGGACACTGGAGGTCGCGTGGTCAAGTTCTGTCATTGCGCTGCCGAACACCCGTTGCGGAAGCCGTCAGCGGCTTTCCGCAAGATGGAAAGGAGACTCCCGAAACCAAACCCGCGTCCCGGGTCGTTCCTGGCCGCCGGAAAGCGGCCACCGTCGCATGCCAGACCGCCTCTATTCAAACCCATGCCTGCAATAGCATCTGGGATAGATTATCAGCTAGCACATGCTAACGAAGTCTCACAAGCACAGCGTTTCGGACGATATTGCGGCGAAACGATGAGAGATTCGTGCCAAACGCTGCCGACCTCAGTGACGAGGATCATCTCGCCTGGACAAGATCGTCACGCAACTCGTATAGGCGCCCCCATGATCCACCTCGACAGCCACCCAACTGCCGAGCTCTCCACGCCTTATGACGTGTTCGAGGGATGGGTTGCACATGCCTCCGAGGGACCTCTTGATCTCAGACTTGCCGGCGTGCCGCTTGGTGTCAGCAAGGTAGCGCGCCCCGATCTCGGGCAAGGCGGGATCGGCTTTCGGGCCTATGTCGATCTCACGCGGCTCGACGCGAAAGCTCTGAACGCGCCATTGCCCCTCATTGCGGAAGTGGATGGCAATCCGGCCGGCGCGCTTGAGGTCACGATCGCGCCCGATCTTGCCGACACCGTCGCAGCGGCGCGTTCTGCCAAACTTCGCAAGCGGGACTGGCTCGTCCACCATCTGCGGCACTGGCAGAGCCGTGAAGCCGGGGTGGAGAAAGACGAGGCTCTTGTCTTTCCGCAGGCTGGCTTTTCCACGCCGCTTCCACCCTTCGGCGCCGTCAATATGCTCGATCCCGCTTATGGCTTCTCCGGAAAGCTTGCCGACAAGGCCGACGGGGTTTCCGACCATCCCTATCCGAGCCTTCTCGAAACCCAGCTTGCCGCGGCGCGGGACGAAGACTTCATGGCGCTCGATTTCGGCGCCGGCTTCAAGCGGATCGAGCGGCCCGGCGTGATCTACATGGAGATCTTCGACTATCCGTCGACGGACCTCCTTACCGTCGGCCAGGCTCTTCCCTTCGCGGACAACACCTTCGATATGGTGCTGACACTCGCGGTGCTCGAGCATGTCGATGATCCCTTCACTTGCGCAAAGGAAATCGTGCGTGTGCTGAAGCCGGGCGGATTGCTGTTTTCCGGAATCCCCTTCATGCAGCCAGAACACGGCTATCCGGACCATTATTTCAACATGACGCGCTCAGGTCATCGCCGTCTCTACGGTGCGGAAATCGAGGTCATCGAGCACATCGTCGACGACCACCAGCACCCGTTCCGCTCGCTGCAATGGATCTTGCGCTCCTATATGCAGGGGCTGCCGGAGGACGCGCGCCCGGAATTTGCCGAGATGAGCGTGCGCGATATTCTGACGAGCCGCTACTGGAAGGCGCGCCAGCAGCCTTTCGTCAAAGATTTGAGCGAGACGGCCCAGTTCGAACTCGCCTCGGCCACGACCTTGATCGGCCGCAAGCGCGGCTGACATGTCCGACCGCCTGCGGACCGCCCGCGACGAGAGCCAGCCTTGGCCAGGTCCCGCCCCCGTTCCGGCGCATATCCCGGCGCTCGACGGTCTGCGGGGCATAGCGGCAGTCATCGTCATGCTCTCGCATGTGGCGAGCGCCACGGGCATCGCGCAGGACTATTTTCAGCGCGGCGGCGGTCAGATCGGTGTCATGATCTTCTTTGCGCTGTCGGGCTTTCTGATGGCGCATATCTATTTCGAAACGCCACCGCGGCCTTCTGCGCTCTACAAATATCTTGTGGCCCGCGTCGCCCGTGTCGTGCCGCTTTTCCTCGCCGTGGTCTTTCTCTCCTACGCGGTGACGCGGTGGAAGAGTGGCGAATATCCTTTCGTCTATTCCATCGACGGCGCCGATCTCATCGACCACCTGCTTCTGCGGCGCGGCGAAAATGTGCTTTGGACGATCCCGGTCGAGCTGCGGTTCTACGCGCTCTTCCCGCTCTTCTGGATCCTCTACCGCGTCTCGGGCAATCTCGCCCTCGTCGCCTGCCTGGCGATCGCACTCGCCTATTATCTCCTGCCGCCCTTCTCCATGCCGGTCATGCATCTCGGGCATTACTTCGTCATCGGCATGGCGACGAAGCTTCTGTCCCAACGCATCCATCTCGCGCCGAGGCTCAACGAAGCCGGCTTCGTCGCCTCCGCCGTGATGACCGCCTTTCTCTTCCCCATGCCATTCATCTGGCTGTTCGGGCATACGCCACGCATGTGGTGGGAGCCGCAGATTGCGTTGGCCGTCTTCTTCCTTCTCTTCTTCACCCTGCGCAGCAATCTCGCCGCAGATCTTCTCGGCACGCATTGGCTGCGCAAACTCGGTGACATCTCTTATTCGCTCTACCTCACCCACATGCTGGCGATCGGCAATCTGCGCTACATCCTCGACCCGCAGACCCATCCCGTCCTTTTCGCGGTTTCGGCCATCTCGCTTGCCATCCTCCAATCCTTCGTGATCTTCACCGTCTTCGAGAGACCGGCGCGCCGTCTCATCCGACGCCTTGCAGGACCGAGGCGCCGGCCTGCCATGCGCTCCGCGCCGAGCGCGCCGCGGAAGGGTTGACAGAGCGCGTGACGACGATGATGCCTTGGCCGCGACGGACCAAAGCCGCCCGTCGATCCCTGGATGCCTCAAAATCACCCTATTGCGCCGGACATGAGCCTCGTCGATTTTCAACCCAGGGTCAGCCGGCTTGCCAGTTCTGCCAGACGCTCCGCACACCTCCGCATCGCGACGCTGCATCGACGCCTCGGGAGACGTCGCGAAGGTCCCGTCTGTGAGACCGGGGCATGCCACCTTCCGGCATCGCGGTTCGACGCGATGAGCGCCATCGCAAAGCGGCACCGCACACGAATGCGAGCAGCGCCGGATTTTCACCAAAGCGGGGCAGCGTAGACGATGTCCTTGCCGCGAATGAAACCGGATGCGCCGCGGACCGCCGTCCTCCTGTCGGTCTACAACGGTGAGCGTTTCCTGCTGCCGCAAATCCAATCCCTGAAAAACCAGACCGTCGCACTCATTGACCTTTGGATCTCAGACGATGGTTCCTCCGATGGCTCCGACAAGATCCTGACAGAGACGGAACGGCAATGGGACAAGGGAGCCTGCCGTCGCCTGGCAGGGCCACGGAATGGCTTCGCGGCAAACTTCCGAGCGCTTCTTGCCAATCCCGATATCGAAGCCGATTACGTGGCCTTCTGCGACCAGGACGACCTGTGGGACGAGGACAAGCTCGCCGCTGCGCTCGCCTGGCTCGCGGGCGAGGACCCGAACACGCCGGCGCTCTACTGCACCCGCACGCGCCTCATCACCGAGGACGGCAGTCTCCTTGGCTATTCACCGCTGTTCCCGCGCACACCGAGCTTCCAGAACGCCATCCTGCAGAGCATTGCGGGCGGCAACACGATGGTCATGAACAGGGCCGCCCATGAGCTGATGCGGGAAGCGTCCCGCCGCAGCGACTTCGTGAGCCACGATTGGTGGTGCTATATGATGGTGACGGGAGCCGGCGGACGGGTGCATTACTCGCCAGAAGCGCGCATCGGCTACCGACAGCACGGCTGCAATCTCGTCGGCGCCAACTCCTCCTGGCCCGCTCGCTTGCGCCGGATCACCTTCCTCACCAAGGGCGGGTTTCAGGGATGGAACGCGCATAATCTCGCCGGTCTTCGGGCCTGCTGGGATCTCTTGACACCGGATGCGCGAAACGTCATCGAACGCATCGAACAAGCGCGCTCCGGCCCGTTGCCTCGAAGGCTTTCCGCGCTTTGGAAATCCGGCGCTTATCGACAGACCGTCTACGGAGATATCGGCCTTTATGTCGGCTGCATCATCAATCGCCTATGACGCTGCCATCCCGTCGCGCCGACGCGCGCCCGCGGTCGCCTCGGCCCAGGGCGTGCTCAGGCACTTCCGGCGGGACGGCGTTGCATGAGGCAACGGCAATGCTGAAATGGCTGTGGGCCGCATTCGCGGATCTGCGCGAAGGGATCGCCTTCCGCCGCGCCTGGATGGCACTCGCGGGCGAGGACATCACCGATCAGCACCGACGCACGGCGCTCGGTCCGATCTGGCTTCTCATCAACTACCTCGCCTTCGTCGGGACGTTTATCGCCATCTTCGGTTATGCGCGCGGCGCCGGCTTTTCGGCCTATGTCGCGCTCGGCTTCTTCGTCTGGATGTATCTGTCGGAAGTGATCAACCAGAGCATCTCGCTCTTCGTGCGTGAGGAGAACTTCATCAAGGGCACGCGCCTGCCCCTCTCCGTCTACGTGTTCCGACTGACCATGCAGTCGCTCATTCGCGCCGGCTACGCCCTCATCGGCCTTCTCGGCCTGCTCTTCATTCTCGGAACGCCGATCACGGTGGCCTGGATATGGTCGCTTATCGGTATTCTTCTGATCATCGCGATCACCCCGGCCGCGATCACGGTCCTTGCCGTGGCCGGGGCCTTCTTCCCCGACCTGCAGTTCGTCGTCGGCAACATCATCCGGCTCGGTCTCTTTCTCACGCCGATCTTCTGGTATCCGGCCGAAGGCGCCATCCGCGGGCATTTCTATTTCTGGAACCCGTTCACCTATTTCCTCGAGATCGTACGCGTTCCGATCACGGACGGCGTCCTGCCGCTGCATGCCTTCTATGTCTGCGGCCTGATCGGCGCCATTTCGTGGCTCCTGGCTCTCTGGAGCCTCGGCCGTTTCCGTCGGCAGATCATCTTCGTCCTGTGATGCCCTCCATTCATCTCGACAATGTCAGCCTCGTCTACCGCGTCCGGCACAAGCTGAGCTTTCGCCCGACCGACCGCAGGCTGAGCCCACCCGGCGGCGTCATCGGCGGCCGCGGCACGAAACGCTTCGTCACCGCGCTCGATGGCGTCAGCCTCGATCTCAAAGCTGGCGACCGGCTCGGCCTTGCCGGTCCGAACGGAGCCGGCAAGACGACGCTGCTCAAGGTCATCTACGGCGTCTATGAACCGAGTGGCGGCGTCGTGAAGATCGACGGGCGCGTCGATGCGCTCTTCAACATCACGCTCGGCTTTCGCGGCGAGGCGACCGGCCGGCGCAATGTCGAGCTCCGCGGCCTCATCAACGGCTGGAGCAAGGAAGAGATCGCCGAGCGCATGCCCGAGATCATCGAGTTCAGCGAGCTCGGCGAATTCATCGACATGCCGCTGAAAGCCTACAGCCAGGGCATGGCGGCGCGCCTCGCCTTTTCGGTCGCGACGAGCTTCGAGCCCGAAATCCTGGTCATGGACGAGTGGATCGGCGCAGGCGACAAGAGCTTTCAGGACAAGGCGGCGAGCCGCATGAACGCGCTTGCCGAAAAGGCCGGCATCATGATCCTCGCCAGCCACAATCCGACGCTGCTGAAGCGCACTTGCAACAAGATCCTGACGCTTGAAAAGGGCAAGATCAAATCCCTGGAGCCGACGGCGTGAAACGCGTTCTCCGGTCGTCCCGCAAAGCGCCCCTTCGGCGAATGGTGTAGCCGCGGCACTTTTTTGGAACTCTCACCAGGGTGACGAAATCCCCAGGCGATGCCGGCCTCGGGCCGCAATGACATCACGGTCTCGGATCCACTGGCTCCGGCCGGCCGCTCCGTGAGGGCGCGCATGAGGATCATTGCTCAGGAGGAGTCAGACGTATCCTCAGCCGGGCGGGTTCCCACCCGGTATAGACATAGACGAGATGCCCTCCGGCCCAGCCCGTCACCAACAAGCCGACAGCCATGACCAATGTCAGCGTCAGCCCCCAGAGCAGAACGCCTGCCGCCGGATCAGCTGCGCGCATGTTCCAATTGAAAATCACCAAGACCAAAGCCGCGGAATTTCCACCGGCGTGAAGCCATCCGACGAGGTTTTGCGCTGCCCTGATGCTCATCAGGTCGATGGCGCCGATCAAGGCTGCGGCGAGGCCGGACGCGGAAGCGGTATGCGGGTGGTACAGTCTGCGAACTTCATGTCGTCGCCATGCGGCGCAAATCGGCGCACGAAAATGGCGGAGGGAGAGGGATTCGAACCCTCGAGACGGTTGCCCGCCTACACGCGTTCCAGGCGTGCGCCTTCGACCACTCGGCCATCCCTCCGGCGAGGCTCCCCTTTAGCGATGCCGCGCCCTGAGGGCAAGGCGGAGAGCACGAATTCGTCGCTGTTGCGGTCAGCGTCGTTTCGGCCTTCTGCGACGGGCGCGCAATCTTGCGATCGGAACCGGCCGCGGCGGTCCCGCCAAGCCGTCCGGTCGGTGACCGGGCACGCAGACGAGGCCTGATGCGAAACGTCGAAGACCGAGCGTCGACGAAAAGCCGGAGCGCGATTGCACGCGAGCCGGCGCGGCCCTACCTAATGAGCCAGGAATGAAACCTCAAGTGCTGCGCAAGGCCAGATGATCCGCTTTCTTCTTCGTTTCCTGGCCATCTGGCTCGCTGCCGCAGGCCTCGTCATGGCCGTCATCGATGCGGCGAAATCGATTGCCGAATCACGCCTCGTTCTCACGCCCTTTGCCGAGACCTGGGCGAATTGGGCGGCCGCGAGCCTCGATGCCGCACATCATGCCGTTGCCGACAAGGTGCCGTGGCTCTGGGCGTTTCTCGAGAAGGTGGTGCTGACGGCACCGACCTTCGCCGTCTTGCTCGTCGTGGCCGCGCTCCTCTTCTGGCTCGGCCGGCCGCGGCGGCGTTTCACCTTCGCGCATGAGCGCGACCTTTAAACGGGGTGGTCTCCAGTCCCCGCCGAATTCACACAACGCGACCTCCAGAAAAGGATCCCCCCATGTTCCCCTTCGACCGGCTCGCCAAGAAGACTGATCTCCCGAAGCCCGAAGAGGCGCTGCCCGGCCGCGCCGAGGCTTTGCCCACGGCCGAGACGCATTTCGTCAATGGCCGCGCCCTCAAGGGGCCCTACCCGGAGGGTCTCAAGACGGCGATCTTCGGTCTCGGCTGCTTCTGGGGGGCGGAGCGCGTCTTCTGGCAGACAGACGGCGTCTATGTGACGGCGGTCGGCTACGCGAGCGGCGCCACGCCGAACCCGACCTACCGGGAAGTCTGCACCGGCCGCACCGGCCATAACGAGGTGGTGCTTGTCGTCTACGACCCGAATGTCATCAGCTATTCGAAGCTCCTCGCCCGCTTCTTCGAGGCGCATGATCCGACCCAGGGCATGCGCCAGGGCAACGATGTCGGCACACAATACCGCTCGGGCATCTACGTCTTCGACGAGGAGCAGAGGCAAAAGGCCGAAACGGCCAAGGCAACCTATGCAAAGGTTCTGAAAGAGAAAGGCTTCGGGCCGATCACCACGGAGATCGTCGATGCGCCCGCCTTTTATTTCGCCGAGGATTACCACCAACAGTATCTGGCGAAAAATCCTGGAGGCTATTGCGGCCTCGGCGGCACCGGCCTCTCCTGCCCCTCCGTGCCGGAGAATGCGGCCGCCTGACCAGACGAGATCGCGAATTCCGGCGTTCTGAGAACGGCGGAGCTCCTGCGAGTCCCCTCGTCGGAAGAGCTTCAGCGGATCACGGCCGGCCGCGCCTGCGGCAGGGTATGCGGCATCGACGGCGCGCCGGGCGCCCCGACATCGGGACGAAGCGCAACGGCCTTGGCCGCCACGTCGGCTGGAACATCGTCGCCATAGGCAGCAAGTGCCGTGATCGCGCCAGACTTGTCGCCCGCTGCCAGCACCTGGCGGCAGGCGTTGGGCAAATCGTCGAGCGTCGTTTCGCGCTTCTTCGCCGGCTTCTTGCTGGGCTTGGCCTGGCGATAGGGTTCCTTCGAGTACCACCAGGCGAGCGGTGCGCCGCAGCCGTCGTCCTTGCCCGTCGCGCGCTGTGGCTCGCAACCGGGCGAGCCTTCCGGGCAAAAGAGGCGCACGTGGATGTGCTCGTTATGGCCCCAATAGGGACGCACCTTGGCAAGCCATGAGCGATCGCCCGTCGCCGTCTCGCAGAGTTTCTTCTTGATGCCGGGCGCCACGAAGATGCGCTGGACATCGGGATAGGACGCAGCGCGTTTGATGAGCCTTGCATGCGCGCCCGTCCAGCGTCGCGGATCGACCTCGTGCGGCCCGACTTCCACGACGGGAATCGCCGACATCGTCTCGCGCTCCTTCGCCGAGAGACGGCGCTGCGGCATTGGCTGCAGCCAGATGTCGATGTCGAGACCGACCTGATGCGAGGCATGACCTGACACCATCGGGCCGCCGCGCGGCTGCGACATGTCACCGAGGAGAAGCCCCGTCCAGCCGTCCTTGGTGGCGGCCTCGCGCCCCAGCCACTCGATGAAATGAATCAGATTCGGATGACCCCAGATGCGATTGCGCGACAGGCGCATCGCCTGCCAATAGGGGCCGTCGACGGTGATCGCCTCGCCTCCCGCCAGACACCCCTTGGAATAAAACCCGACCGCCGCAGCGCGCCCTTCGGAGGGAAGCTTGGCGGCCCCGAAATAGCGCTTGGCCGGAATCTGGTCCGCCAGACCGGCGGCCGGCCAGCCCGTCAGGAACAAGGCGCTGAGGGCAAAAACCAGTCTTGGGACGAATCGTAGCATTGCGCAATGCTATCATGCCGATGCTCTGATCCGAAGTCGGCGCCTTACTCTCCTTTAACGCTTTAGAAGCTATCTTTGGCTTGCGTTTGCGCGGCATTAAGGGGAAGCGTCGAAATGAGCGAGTTCACCGCCTGCGAGGGCCTCGGCGTCGCCGTGCTTCTGCCGTGCCGCAATCAGGCGGCCACCATCGAGAACGTGGTGCGCGGCTTCCGTGAAGCCTTGCCCGATGCCCGCATCTATGTCTTCGACGAAAATTCCTCCGACGACACCGCCCGTCAGGCGCGAAAGGCTGGCGCACGCGTTCTGCGCGGGCCAAGCCATGCACCGAACCATGCGCCAAACCAGGCGGTGTGGCGCATGTTCGCCGATATCGACGCCGACATTTACCTGCTTGCTGCAGGCGACGGCTCCTGCGATCCGACCGATGCGAGCTCACTGATCAATGCGCTTTTGACGGAACGCGTCGATATGGTGGTCGGCACCTCGGCGACCCTCGGCGGTTGCGACGCCGACGATCTGCGCCACGGCGCCGGCAGCGTCTTCGACCTCTACCGGCGTTTCTTCGGCACAGGCCTTTCAGCGCGCAGCTCCATCTACCGCGCTCTCAGCCGCCGCTTCGTCAAAAGCTTCCCCCCGGTCTCCGAAGGGCTTTCCCCGCAGACCGAATTGTCGCTGCATGCCAGCGAACTCATGGTGCCGGTCGCGAGCCTGTCGCTCGATGGCGGTCAGAACACGAGTGAGCGCAAGCCGGCAGAGAATGTGCGGCACGCCATGGGCGAAGTCGCCACCTTCCTGCGTGTCATGCAGGTCGCGCGACCGCTCCCCCTCTTCGGCGTCGCGGGCCTTCTTCTCGGCCTCTTCGGGTTCCTCGCCGCGCTTCCGGCGCTCTTCGATGGAGATTCCGTGCAGGCGGGCGCAGTTCTTTCGGCGAGCGCCTTCGTGCTTGCCGGGATTTCCCTCTCCTGCGGGCTCATCCTGGAGAGCCTGCGCCGGTCGCGGCTCGAGCAGAAGCGCATCTTGTTTCTGAGCGTGCCGGCACTCCCCATTCAGTAGCCAGATCCGCCTTTCCTCCGTCGCCGCGGGTTATTGGCAGATGCGGTAGCCGTTGCTCCGCGCCTTCAGATCGAAATGGAAATGCGTGGCATGGGCGGCGTTGGCGCCGGGTCCAAGGACCGTGGTGAAATATTTGCAGGCGCCTTCGCGGATCCGCTTCTGAAAGCGGCTCGCGGCCGCATCCGCATTCTCCCGCTCCTTCACGGAAACCGGCGAACGGCTCTTGAAGGTGATGGCGCTGACATCGATCGCATTGGCGAGCGCATGCTCTGAGATCTTCGCGCCCGGGCGATTGTAGCGCGTGCGGCACACATAACCGGAGGCCTGGGTCACGCCGCGCAATTCAGCGCCGTCGAGAAGGTCTTTGGCTGCTGGCTTCACCACCTCCTTCAGCCAGGTGGCGAGGGCCTCCGTCGCCGCGCAATTGAGCGTGACGGGAGGCGAGATGGCGACGCCAGGCGCAAGTTCCTCGACCTCGATCGGGTGGGCGATCTCGCAGGCGCCGCCATCGGTGATCGCCGGCTCCTCGTCGAACTCCACACCGAGAGCTCTGAGGCGCCAGACACATTGACGAAATTCCTCAGCGGCAGCCGCCTTGGCCGCCTCGTCCTCTTCCGGCACCTTCGAGGCCTCTTCGGCAGCGTCCCCGCTGGACTCGTCCTCCGGCTCCGCAGGGTGTTCATCAGGGCCTTCAGACGGCGTCTCCGATGGGGGCTGAGCAATCAGCGGCTCCACCGGCTTCGGCGCATCTTCCGGGCGAGCCTCAGGAAGGGAGGGCGCATCGCTTCCGGCAGCCTCGCCCGCAGGCTCTTCCGACGTCTCATCCGCAGGCGCCTCATTTTCGCCGTCGGTGGCTGGTTCGGCCTGGGAGGCGTCCTCGTCCTTCGGTGGCCGGTCTGCCTGCGTGTCGTCCGGAGACGCCTCAGCCGGCGCCTCTTTAGGCTCGGTCGCCTCGTCTGTCTCCGGGGTCGCCGCTCTTTCGTCCGTCACGTCGGGCCCTGAGCCGGCCTTTTCCGGCGGGCGCACATCCGGCACGGGCGGGAGAGCGTCCGGATCTTCAACCGATCCTTGCGGCCGCGGATTGGGGGTCGGCGGGGCGTCGCCCGCCTCACGCACGGAAGAGGGAGCTGGCTCTGCGGCCGAGGGCGTCGCTTTCTTTTCCGCCGCCTCCGCCGGGCGGGGCTGGGGTTTCAGCGGAGGCGTTTCGGCCCCCGCTGTACCGACCCCGATCGCCAGCGCCAGCACAAAGCCCCAGGCGGGAAGATGGCTAGTCAAGAAATTCCACCGTCGTGCCCGGCTTCACCATATGGGCGAGCTCCGTGGCATCCCAGTTCGTCAGACGCACGCAGCCATGCGAAAAGGTCTTGTCGATCGCCTCGGGCGCGGGCGTGCCGTGAATGCCATAGGTCGGCTTCGACAGATCGATCCAGACCGACCCGACCGGCCCGTTGGGACCCGGCGGGATCGTCAAGACATCGCGATTGTCGCCCTGCTGGAAGTTGACGTCCGGCCGATAGGTGTAGGTCGGGTCCAAGGCGACACCTTCCACCTCGACCGTGCCGGTGGGCGAAGGCGTATCGGAACTGCCGATGGTGGCGGGATAGACGACGAGGAGCCGGCCCGCGGCATCGTAGCCGCGCAATGCCGCAAGCCCCTTATCGGCTTCGATCCGCACCACCTTGCCTTTGACATCGCCACCCGGCGCAGCAACGGCAATGGTCGTGCCCGCGACGGAGAAATTGGCCTCCGGGTTGAGCGCCTTCAGAAAATCCTCATCCATATGAAAGCGCTCGGCGAGCATTTCGGACGGACTCGTGAAGGAGAGCCGCTCCATCGCGGCCTTCTCGCGGTAATCGGACGGAATCGAAGGCGCGAAGGGACCCGCCACATCCTCCTGCGTGATGCGATATTGGGTGATGACGGGCGTCGTGTCGTTTTGCGCGATCTCGGCCCAGAGCGTCGCTGACAGCTGCCCGTCCGGAACCTCTTCGCGCGACAATTGAAAATTCTGCACGGCCTTCTGGACGTTGTCGCCCCAATAGCCGTCGATCACCCCCGGCGAAATTCCAGCCCGGTCGAGAAGCACTTGCAGCTTCACGATGAACGGATCGCGATGCTTGGAGACGAAGACATGATCGTCGGCGAAGCTCGCGGCATTGATCGTGTCAGGTGTGACCACGGGGGCCGCCATATCCTGCTCGCCGAGGGGAACCGCTTGGAGCGGCCCTGTCGTGGTGCCGGCCGGCGCGTCGCCCAAAGCGGGGTCATTCGCGGGAGGGGGCGGTTGGACGGCTGGGGGCGGAGCCACAGACGGCGGAGCAGGTTCGACGATAACCGGCGGCGCGGACGGCGCGGGAGCCACCGGCGGCGGGGGAGCTGCCGGTGGGGGAGGCGCAGGCTCGCCCGGAGCCGGGGCCGGACCGAGAAGCACCGAACCCGGGGAAACGCCGGGGGGGGCTTGAAGCACCTCCTGCGACACGGCCGGCGGGATGAGAAAGGAAACAGCGGCGACACCGAGAGAGACCCGGAGGGCAAAGCTGCAGGCAAAGCGGATGGACATCAAAAAGGATCGGAAAATTCTTGTTTCAGTTGAAGGACAAACGCCGATCCTCACGAAACGCTCCCATGCGACGGCCTTTGCGGCTCTGATGGTTGCGCCACCGTTTGCGGCCGGTCGTCGACACAGAAACCGATGGCAGGCCACCGAACACCGCACAGACCGGCGGGAACAAGGCGTCAACACGGCGGTTAATTCCGACAGGTGCAACGACACCTGAACCTACCGGAGAATTTCCACCATGCTGAAATGGGCCCTTATCTTTGCCGTGATCGCGGTCATCGCCGGCGCACTCGGCTTCAGCGGGATCGCTGCGGGCGCTGCTACGATCGCGCGCTTCCTGTTCTTCATCTTCCTGGTCGTCGCCGTCATCTTCTTCGTCCTGATGCTTCTGGGCGTCGGCGCTGTAGCGGTCTGAGGCGGGATTTTACGCGACGGGCCGCACTCAGCGCGAACTGTCGAGCGATCAGACATGACGAAGGGCCCTGCCGCAGCAGGGCCCTTTTTGTTGCCGGCGTCGATGGCCGGCAGGCAGCGGGCGGCAGACGGCGCCTAGCCGCCGATGATGTCGCCGCCGTTCGGGTGTAGCACCTGGCCGGTCATGTAGGAGGAATCGGCGCAGGCGAGGAAGAGCACCGCGGGCGCCACCTCGTTCGGCTGCCCGGCACGACCCATGGGCTGATTGGCGCCGAAATTCGCTACCTTGTCGGGCGGAAAGCTCGCCGGGATGAGCGGCGTCCAGATCGGCCCCGGCGCCACGCCGTTGACCCGAATGCCCTTGTCGGCAAGGTTTTTCGACAAGGAGCGGGTGAGCGCCAGGATGGCCCCCTTGGTCGAGGCATAATCCATCAGAACTGGCTGTCCGCGATAGGCGGTGATCGACGTCAGGTTGACGATCGCATCACCCTTCTTCAGATGCGGCAGAGCCGCCTGCGTGATGAAGAAGATGCCAAAAATGTTCGTGCGGAAGGTTCGCGTCAGCTGGGCTTCGGAGATCTCTTCAAGTTCTTCCGCCATATGCTGCTCGCCCGCGTCGTTGACGAGAATGTCGAGCCCGCCAAATTTCGACACCGTTTTCGCAACCACATCCTCACAGAAGCTCTTGTCGCCGATATCGCCGCGGAAGGCGATCGCCTCACTCCCCTCCTCTTCGATCATCCGGCGCGTCTTTTCGGCGTCTTCGTCCTCGTCGCGATAAAGGAAGGCGATTTTGGCGCCCTCGCGCGCAAAGAGGATCGAGGTTGCCCGCCCGATGCCCGAATCGCCGCCGGTGATGAGCGCGACCTTGTCCTTGAGCCGTCCGGAGCCCGGATAACGGGGCATGTAATCCGGCTCGGGCGTCATCTTGTGCTCATCGCCCGGTTGATGTTCCTGTGCCTGCGGCGGACGCTCAGTGTCGTGCCTGTCGTTCATGACTTTCTCCCTCTTTGTCGAGGGGAAGCGAAGCGGGCGGGTGCGGTTCCGCAGGTGAGGCGGGAACAGCTGAGACGGCTAGTTTCCGGCTCGTCGGGCATGCGAACTTCGGCTAGCCTTAGGGGCCCTGTCACAAAGGCCCTCGGACCCAATGCTCCTTGATCCGCTGACCCTCATGCTTTTCGCGAGTGCCCTCCTCGTCAATGCCGGCACGCCGGGGCCGAGCGTGACGGCCCTCGTGTCGCGTGTTCTGACCCGTGGGTGGCGCGATGCCCTGCCTTTTGCGGCAGCGATGTGGATCGGAGAGGCTCTGTGGCTCGCTGCGGCCGTCTTCGGCCTCGCAACGCTCGCGAGCAGCTTTTTATGGGCCTTCGCCGTCGTGAAATTCGCGGGCGCGGCCTATCTCGTCTATCTCGCTTTCAAAATGTGGAATGCGCCGACGCGTCCGGAAGCGGATGACACCGCGATGTCGCCGCGCGGCTCGGCTCTCAAGATGTTCCTTGCGGGCTTTGCGGTGACAATGGGCAATCCGAAGATCATGGTCTTCTATCTCGCCCTCTTGCCCAACCTTCTCGATCTCGAAAGCCTGAGCCTCGTCGGCTGGGGCGAGCTGTCGCTCACCCTTCTCCTCGTCCTCGCTGCGATCGACCTCAGCTATATCGCGCTTGCCGGCCAGGCACGGCGTTTCCTGCAGAAGCCCGCAGCCGCGCGTGTCATCAACCGGATCAGCGCCCTCTTCCTCGGCGGTGCGGCCGCGGCGATCGCGACCAGATAGACCGTCGAGTTGGCCTATTCGTCGCCCATCTTCAGAGCGGCGATGAAGGCCTCCTGCGGGATCTCCACCTTGCCGAACTGGCGCATCTTCTTCTTGCCCTCTTTCTGCTTGTCCAAAAGCTTGCGCTTTCTGGTCGCGTCGCCGCCATAGCATTTGGCGGTCACGTCCTTCCTGAGGGCTGCGATCGTCTCGCGCGCAATGACCTTGCCGCCGACGGCCGCCTGGACCGGGATCTTGAAGAGGTGCCGGGGGATCAGATCCTTCAGCTTTTCGCAGAGCGCCCGGCCGCGCCGATCGGCCTGGCTGCGGTGCACCAGCATCGAGAGCGCGTCCACCGGCTCGGCATTGACGAGGATCTGCATCTTCACGAGATCGCCCGGCTCGTAGCCGGTGATGTGATAATCGAAGCTCGCATAGCCCTTGGAGATCGATTTCAGCCGGTCGTAAAAATCGAAGACGACCTCGTTCAAGGGCAGATCGTATTCCAGCATGGCCCGCTGGCCGACATAGGTGAGCCCTTGCTGGATGCCGCGGCGGTCCTGGCAGAGTTTCAGCACCCCACCCAGATATTCGTCCGGCGTCAGGATGGTGGCGCGGATCCACGGCTCCTTGATTTCCTCGATCCTGACCGGATCGGGCATATCGGCCGGGTTGTGCAGCTCGATCTCTTCGCCGTCCGTCAGGCGGATCTGATAGACGACGGAGGGCGCCGTCGCGATCAGATCGAGATCGAATTCGCGCGCCAAACGCTCCTGGATGATTTCCAGATGCAGAAGCCCCAGAAAACCGCAGCGGAAGCCGAAACCGAGCGCGGCCGAGGTTTCCATCTCATAGGAAAACGACGCGTCGTTGAGGCGAAGCTTGCCCATCGCCGCGCGCAGATCCTCAAAGTCGTTGGCATCGACGGGGAAGAGACCGCAGAAGACGACGGGCACGGCCGGCCGGAAGCCCGGCAGCGCCTTTTCCGTCGGCCGCTTGTCCTCGGTGATCGTATCGCCGACGCGGGTGTCGGCCACGTCCTTGATGGAGGCCGTCAGAAAACCGATCTCGCCCGGCGGAAGTTCTGCGGTCTCCACCATCTTCGGCGTGAACATGCCGACCTGGTTGACCTCGTAGCGCGCGCCGGTGCCCATCATGCGCACCGTCTGGCCCTTCTTCAGCGTGCCGTCGATGACGCGTACCAGCACGACGACGCCGAGATAAGGATCGTACCAGGAATCGACGAGGAGCGCCTTCAACGGCGCATCGAGCAGACCTTGCGGTGCCGGCAGGCGATGCACGATCGCCTCCAGCACGTCCTCGATGCCGAGCCCGGTCTTCGCGGAGATCATCACCGCATCCGAGGCATCGAGGCCGATCACATCTTCGATCTGCTGCTTGACGCGCTCCGGCTCGGCCGCCGGCAGGTCGATCTTGTTCAAGACCGGAACGATCTCGTGATTGACCTCGATCGCCTGATAGACATTGGCAAGCGTCTGCGCCTCGACACCTTGCGAGGCATCAACGACGAGGAGCGACCCTTCGCAGGCATAGAGCGAACGGTTCACCTCGTAGGCGAAATCGACATGGCCGGGCGTATCGATCAGGTTGAGGTGATATTCCTCGCCGTTCTTCGCCGTGTAGCGCAGATGCACCGTCTGCGCCTTGATGGTGATGCCGCGCTCGCGCTCGATATCCATGGAATCGAGGAGCTGCTCCTTCATCTCACGGTCCGGCAAGGTGCCGGTCATCTGGATCAGGCGGTCGGCAAGCGTCGACTTGCCGTGGTCGATATGGGCGACGATCGCGAAATTGCGGATGTGGGAAAGATCAGCCATGGAGCGCGCATGTAGCATGGCCGCAGGCCGGCGCAAGCACGGATGATGCGGCATCGCCCTCCTGCCGCAGAAATTGCGCGGCGCGGACGGCGTCTTTCGTCGCAGGACGGGCTGGGAGCGCCCGATTTAACCGCGGATTTAAGCCTCGCTGCGTAGTCTTTCCGGCGATGCCGCAATTCACCATCCTCAACGACCGCCGCTTCTGGCTCTTCTTCGCCTTTTTGGTGAGCCAGTTCGGCTATCCGATTGGTGCGTTCAACGACTGGTGGACCCAAACCGGGGTCTTCGGCAACAACAACCATCCGGGCGGTGGGGACTTCATCAACTTCTGGATCGCCTCTCGCGCGGCCTTGGAAGGGCATGCGAGCGCGCTGTTCGACCCACAAAGCTACTCGACGCTGCTGACGGATCAGTTTGGAACGGATTACGGCTATCGCTGGCTTTATCCACCCCATTTTCTTCTTCTAATTCTGCCGCTAGGGCTTTTCCCGTACGGCCTTGCATTCGCACTTTTCATGGGCGCGACACTTCTCCTCTATCTCGCGATTGCACGACGGCTATGGGGAGGATGGGGAATCGTCGGTTGGCTACTCATAGCGCCCGTCACGGCACTTGGGTTGCTCAACGGGCAGACCTGCTTCCTCATTGGCGCGCTCTTCATTGGCGGTGTCTATCTGTGGGACGAGCGCCCCATCCTCGCCGGCATCTTCCTCGGGCTTCTCACAGTCAAACCCCAGTTCGGGGTGCTCATTCCGTTCGTGCTCCTGATCGAGCGTCGCTGGTGGGTGATCGGGACCGCGATGGCCACCGCGACATGCTTGATCGGTGCCTCTGTGATCGCTTTCGGCGTGGAACCCTGGAGGGAATTTTTCATCAGCCCTCTCAGCGCAAGCAACGATGTGCTTCTCGCCGATCGCACCGACTTGATGGGCATCCACCTGGCCCCCTTCGGCGCGGCGCGCTTCCTCGGTTTCTCGCCCGCCACCGCCAGCATCGTCCAGCTGGGCTTCTCCCTGTTCGCCGTGGGAGCTCTCAGCGCTACGCACCGTCTGCAGGCGCGGCCTGACACGAAGGTGGCGATGCTCATCGCAGCGACCTACCTCTTTATTCCGTATGTGCTCTTCTATGATCTAGCCGCCCCGACCTTTGCGGCCTTATCGCTATATTTCGGGCGCCAGCAACAGAATGCGCCGGGCGTAGCCTTCTCCATCCTCTTGGTCGGGGTGGGCACCCTTTCATTCATTAACGGAGCAACCACGCTCATCGGCATTCCGCTCGGTCCCGCGGTCTTCGCAATCCTATGCGCTGCACTGATTAGGCGCGCTTACCAGGAAGGCTGCGAGGCTGCGCAACCACTGCCCAGGGCGCCAGTCCCGCGGGGACGCGCCATTGCGTGAACCTATGCCCCGATTCACAATCCTCAACGATCGCCGCTTCTGGCTATTTTTTGCTTTTGCGCTGACGCTGTTGGGTTTTCCCCGCGGCATTCTGCTCGATTGGATCTATCGCACAGGCTCGCTTGCCGACCTCAATCACCCAGGCGGAGCAGACTTCGTCACCTTCTGGGTGGCCGCCAAGGCGACCCTCTCCGGCCATGCCGGAAATCTCTACGAGCCGTCGTTCTTTTCGCAGGCCATGGTCGATCAATTCGAGGAGGATTTCGACATGCGGTGGCTCTATTCGCCGCATTTCCTTCTCTTGATATTTCCGCTTGGCGCTTTGCCCTACTCGGTCGCCTACACGGCCTTTCAAGCGATCGGCCTCGTCGCTTTCGCCTCACTTGGGATATTGGCCCCACGACGGTGCGAAATGTCTTTGTGGCTCGTTTTCGCCCCCACAACCATCCTGTGCCTGCTCGTAGGGCAAACCGCACTTCTGGTCGGCGCGCTATTCATCGGTGCGATCTTCCTTTGGGGTCGCAAGCCAATCCTGGCTGGCGTTTTCCTCGGTGTTTTGACGATCAAACCACAGTTTGGTGTCCTCATCCCTCTCGTGCTTCTTATAGAGCGGCGATGGCTTGTGATCGCGAGCGCAACGATGACGACCTGCGCATTGGTAGCTTTGTCGGGTCTAATCTTCGGTTTTGGTTCGTGGCGAGACTTCATCTTGAATATCACGGGTCCGCAAGGCGACGTACTCCGGGCCAATGCAAAGACATTTCTCGAAATCCAGATGAGCGTTTACGGCGGAATGCGTCTTGCGGGCTTTGAGCCGTATACCGCCATGCTCACGCAGATCGGGGTTGGCTCGGCAGCAATAATTGCCCTGATCTCCACTCTGCGCTCATCGGCCAGGCGGTACACCAAGCTCGCAATGCTGGTCACGTCGACGTATCTGTGCGTTCCCTACATATTGTTTTACGATCTTGCGGCACCGACCTTCATCGCGATCTGGCTCTATCTCGGCCATGACCTTGAGAAGCGGGCGGGCTTTGCTCTCTCCATCCTCCTCGTGCTCATGGCGACCCTGTCTTTCGTCAACGGTGTGACGGTCGCGATGGGCTTCAGCGCCGGGCCGTGGGTGTTTGCCGCCCTTGCCACGGCGCTCTTTTTCCGCGCCCGCGAGGAAAGTGTCCACGCCCCAGAACGTCAGCGCAGTCACCGACCGGACAAGACGACGCCACGAGCCGGCGACCGGGCGGTCCTCGCCAATGGAAGCGCGGCGTCATGACGTTGAACCACTCGCAGCCACATGCGGGAACTCTCAGGCCGAAGATGGCGAGCATGCAATTCACCATCCTGAACGATCGCCGGTTTTGGCTGCTCTTTGCGTTCGGGATCACACTGCTCGGCTTTCCCTATGGCATCCTGACCGACTGGATCACCCGCAGCGGCGACGTCTATTCGACGAACCATCCTGGCGGCGGCGATTTCGTCGTCTTCTATGTCGCCTCAGAGCTGATCCTGCAGGGGCACATTCGCGACCTCTACGACCCAGCCAAATTCTCGCAGACGATCATCGATCGTTACGGCAGCGATTACGAAATGCGCTGGCTCTACCCGCCGCATTTCCTGTTCTTCATCGCACCGATCGCCAAGTTGCCCTATCTCGCGGCCTGGGCGGGCTTCATGGCAGCGAGTTTCGCCTTTCTGGCCGCAATCGGCCGCATCGTCTGGGGAAAGCGCGACATCGTCTTCTGGCTTCTCGTCGCCCCCTCGACATTTCTCGGTGTGCTTCTCGGCCAAATGAGTTTTCTTGTCGGCGGCCTTCTGATCGGCTCCATTTTTCTCTGGGATCGGAAGCCCATCCTCGCCGGCATTCTCCTCGGCCTTCTGACCATCAAGCCACAATACGGCGTCCTGATCCCGCTTGTTCTCCTTTTGGAACGGCGGTGGCGCGTCATCGGCGTCGCTTCGGCAACAGCCCTTGTCACGATCGGCGCGTCCCTTCTCGTCTTCGGCACCGCCCCCTGGCACGCCTTCCTGTTCGGCATGGACGGGGCCAATTCCGACATCTTGACGACGGCGAGCAAAAAATTCCTCGGGCTGCAAATGAGCGTCTTCGGCTCGTCGCGCCTCCTCGGGGCCGATCTTGCGACGGCAGCCTTGCTCCAGGGATTGAGCGCGCTCTTTGCCGTCGTGGCACTCGTCGCCACGACTCTGTCGGGCGCACGACGTGACACGAAGATTGCCATGCTCGTCACCGCAACCTATCTCGTCTCGCCCTATGTGCTTTTCTACGATCTCGTCGCCCCGACCTTCGTGGCGCTGTGGCTCTATTTCGGCAAAGGGCGTGAGGAGGCACCCGGCATTCTCTTCTCTGCCCTCCTCATCTTCGTCTCCTGCCTTTCCTTCGTGAACGGCGCCACCGTGGCGATCGGATTCGGCTGCGGGCCCATCGCCTTCTTCGCCCTGGCGGTCGCGCTTCTCCTGCGCGCGCGGGCGGAAACCGGGCGCGATGGCCGGGCGCATCGGGAGCCCCTCACAAAAAGCCCGGGTGATGAGGCAAAAGTCATATGAGGCGGGAATGAAAGTCGCGACGCCAAGCGACCCGGCATGTGCAGCCGAAGAGGGGTCCCGCTTCACGCTCCTCAACGATCGGCGTTTCTGGCTCGCTTTTGCCTTCCTCGTCACCCTTCTCGGCTTTCCGCGCGGCATGTTGACGGGGTGGATGACCCGCACGGGCGAGGTCTATTCCACAACACATCCAGGCGGCGGTGACTTCGTCGTCTTCTGGATCGCCTCTCGCATGCTTCTCGAGGGCCATCTCTCCGGCCTCTTCGATCCAGGCCAGTTTTCGCGTTACATCATCGACCTTTACGGCTCCGATTTCGGAGTTCGCTGGCTTTATCCGCCGCATTTTCTCTTCTGTCTCGCGCCGCTCGGGCTCTTTCCCTACCTCGTCGCCTATGGCCTCTTCATGGGCGGCAGCCTCGCAGCGTTCCTCTTCGTGGCGGCGCGTGTGTGGGGGGACAGGAGCATCGCCGTCTGGCTTTTGATTGCGCCCGTCACAGCTCTCGGAATCCTCATCGGCCAGACCTGCTTCATCGTCGGTGCGCTTTTTGTCGGCGCCATCTATCTCTGGGATGAAAGGCCAATCCTCGCCGGAATTCTCCTCGGCCTCCTGACCGTCAAACCGCAGTTCGGCGTTCTCATCCCGCTCGTGCTTCTCTTGGAGCGCCGCTTCCTCGTCATCGCGGTGGCCAGCACTACGGCGACGGCACTCATCGGCGCCTCGATCCTCGCCTTCGGGATCGAACCGTGGAGAGCCTTCCTCTTCGGTCTGCAGGATCCGACGCGCGCGATCCTACTGAGCGAGCGCGACGCCTTCCTGAGCGTGCAGATGACCGTCTACGGTGCTGCGCGATATTTCGGCCTCGATTTCGCAGCGGCCGCCGGCCTGCAAGGGATGAGCGCGCTCTTTGCGGTCTGCTCCCTCATCTACGTGACATTGTCGAGCGCCCCGCGCGGCGCCAAAGCAGCCATGCTCGTGACGGCAACCTATCTGACGCTGCCCTACGTGCTTTACTACGACCTCGCAGCCCCGACCTTCGTGGCGCTCTGGCTCTATTTCGGCCACGGCCGAAGCGCGCGGCCAGGGATCGCCGTCTCGGCCCTCCTGGTGGGGGTAGCCTCGATCTCCTTCATCAACGGCGCCGCCACCACTTTGTGGCACGTCAATGTGGCGCCGCTCCCTTTTCTAGCACTCGCGGTTTTCCTCATTTGGAGCGTTCGACGCGAAACGTCCCCAGGCTTTGGCCGATGTGAGAATGCGCGGCCCTGAAATCGAAACGCATGGTCGCGAGAGCACGGGTGCTTTGAGGCAAAAGAAAAGCGGCCCCGCAAGCGGGGCCGCTCAAATTGTTCAGCGCAATGGCGATCAGAACTTAGGCGCGATCAGAACTTGTAGGTAATACCGGCGCCGATCAGCCAGGGATCGAGATCGGCATCGCCGCTCACATAGGTGCCGTCCGCCAGGCTGCCGTCCCAGTCGGCCGACAGGAACAGCTTCTTCACATCGAGGTTCACGCCCCAATGTTCGTTGAACATGTAATCGGCACCGACCTGCAGCGCGAGGCCGAAGCTGTTGTCGATGTCGAAGGCGGCGAGATCGTCGTTCTCGGTGCCGTAGAAGAAGGTGTAGTTCACGCCAGCGCCGACATAGGGCTTGAAGGCACCGAAGTTCGTGAAGTGATACTGCAGCGTCAGGGTCGGCGGCAGGATCCAGGTGTCGCCCGCGTCGAGACCGCTGATCGGTCCGTCGCCTTCAACCTCGGCATAGGTTGTGCCAAGAATGAGTTCGGCCGCGATATTCGGCGTGAAGAAGTAGGTGATGTCGAGTTCGGGCGTGACCGAATTCGAATAGGACAGATCGGACCCCGGGATCTGGTCGACCGAGCCCGAATCATGCGGGACGACGGCCAATGCACGCAGACGAATCTGCCACGGGCTCCAGGCGACGGGCGCCGGCGCAGCGGTGGGCTCGTAGGTTTGGCTCGGCAGATCCGCGGCCCCAGCCACGCCTGCGATGGAGAGGAACGCGGCCGCCAGTGCCGCCCGTCCCAGAGTCTTTGTCCCGCGCATTCTCGTCCCCTGCGTTCGAAATAACAGGATCCTGATATGCGGGCCGCGCAGCCCCGTCCATTTGACACAGGTCAAAAAGCAGGCCTTCACCCGCAACATGTTAGAATTGTTGCAATTCCAACACAGCGGCGGGGACGGGGCAGAAATGGTGCGCGTCGTTAGCGACGCAGGATGATCCAGACGGCGTGGATGATGCCCGGCACATAGCCGAAAATCGTCAGAAGAATATTCAACCAGAAATGCAGACCGAGTCCAACCTGAAGAAACACGCCGAGCGGCGGCAGGATGATCGCCAGAAGAATGCGGACGATGTCGCCACTCGTTGCTGTCGAGCGGTCGACCGGATGACCGTGGTGGCGGTCGGCTTCATAAGACATGGAATTCTCCTTGTTCGCTGCCGCCTCAACTCTTGACACGGTGAAGTGTTCCGCATCCGCGCCGCAAGATCGCGCGAGGATTGCAACGAAAGCGCGCTAAGCTCGTCATCACCCCGACGAACGACGAACAGCCGGTGAATTCCATGACCGACAACGATCCCCGCCTCATGCCTTTGAACGGCAAGACCCCACAGGAGGGTCAGTTCGTTCTCTATTGGATGGACCGGGCGCAGCGCGTGCGCCTCAACCACGCGCTCTCTTTCGCCGCCGGGCAGGCGAACCGGCACGAATGCCCGCTCCTTGTCGTCATGCGCCTCGGGGGTGAGGAGCCGCAGATCACCCGCCGCCAGGCGAAGTTCATGGCAGAAGGCATTCAGGAACTCGCGGACGAGCTTTCCCACATGGGGGCCGGATTTGTCGTTCTGGCGGAGGCAGACGACAAGGTCTTTTGCGGGCTTCTCGAGCGTGCGGTCATTGCCATCACCGATGTCGGCCATCTCCGCCATCACCGTCAGCGCCGCACCTGGCTCGGCGACAACGCTTCCTGTCAGGCGATTGCCGTCGAAACCGATCTCGTCGTGCCGGTCGGTGCGGCGTCCGACAAGGCCGAGTATGCCGCACGCACCATCCGCCCGAAGATCAATCGGCAGCTTGAGCGTTTTCTCGTCGATCAGACAGATGAACGGCCGCAAAATAGCTTTTCCGGCATTGCGCTTCCGGCGGGCCTTGCCCCTCACGATTGCGAAGAGCTCGCCGCAGTCTGCGGTGAGCGCGGGCCTGAGCCGGTCGACTGGATCAGGGGCGGTCACAGCGAGGCAAAGCGGCGCCTTGCAAGTTTTCTCGCCAACGATCTTCCCCACTACGATGGCGAGCGCAGCGATCCCACGAAATGCCGCGTCTCGCATCTCTCGCCCTATCTGCGCTTTGGCCAGATCTCGCCGATCGAGATCGCGCTCAAGGCGCGAGCCGCAAAGGCGGAGGCCGCCGGATTTCTGGAAGAGCTCATCGTACGCCGGGAGCTCGCCGCCAATTGGTGCCATTACCGCGACGATTACGATCGCTACGAAGCCCTGCCCGACTGGGCACGGGCCACACTTGAACGCCATTCCGACGACAAGCGCAATCCCGGCTATACGGCCGCCGAGATCGAGGCGGGCGACACCTCAGACGAGGCCTTCAATGCCGCGATGCGGGAGATGAAGTCGACCGGCTATCTGCACAATCATCTCAGAATGTACTGGGCGAAACAGATCCTGCGCTGGGCCTCCAGCCCGCAATATGCGCTTGAAACCATCATCGCCTTGAACAACCGGTATTTTCTCGACGGCGGCGATCCGAACTCTTTCGCCAACAATCTCTGGGCGTTTGGGCTCCACGACCGGCCTTTCCAGGAAAACGCCGTCTACGGAACCGTGCGCCCGATGACGCAAAGCGGCCTACGCCGCAAATTCGATGTCGATGGGTATGTGAAGAACGCGCCCTGAGTCCCGGCTGTCTCTCCGCCCCGTCGTGCGCCATGGCCGGGGCTCATGTTCATCTTTTGTTTGCACGCGCGGTGGCGCTTGCTATCTTTGCCTCATGCCGCGCATCGCCATCCGCACCGTTCTCGTCGAGACCGACAGCCAGCCCACACTCATCGACGGCCGTCAGTCGGCGGCGGCGCTTGCCATCCGCCGCGGCACGTGTCGCCGGCTTCGAGCTGAAGGCTATGCGCTTTTGCCGGAAGTCTCGCTTTCGAGCGGACGCCGCGCGGATCTCGTGGCACTTGGCAGCAAGGGCGAAATCGTCATCGTGGAAATCAAGTCGTCGCTCGCCGATTTCATGGCCGATCACAAATGGCGTGACTACTTTGGCTATTGCGACCGGTTTTATTTCGCGACGTCCGCGGATGTCCCGCTCGACGTCTTTCCGCAAGACGCCGGCCTCATCCTCGCCGACGCCTTCGGCGCCGAAATCCTACGCGACAGCGGCGAGACGCGCCTCGCGGGCGCCCGGCGCAAGGAAATGCTGGTGCGGATCGCACGTGCAGGCGCCAACCGCCTGCACGATCTGGAGGATCCGGATGGCACGCGCGAGTGATCGCGCGCGTTCATTGAGGTCAGATGTTGTGTCCCCAAGGCCAGAGTTGCGGCCAGGGACGGACGGCTCAGCGCGGGGCGCGCTTTGCGAGAATGCGCTGCAGAGTGCGACGGTGCATGTTGAGGCGGCGTGCCGTCTCCGAGACATTGCGATCGCAGAGCTCGTAGACGCGCTGGATATGCTCCCAGCGGACGCGGTCGGCGGACATCGGGTTTTCCGGCGGATCCGCACGATCTTCCGGATTGCGGACGAGCGAGGCAAAGATGTCGTCGGCATCGGCCGGCTTCGACAGATAGTCGATCGCCCCCATCTTCACCGCCGTCACCGCGGTCGCGATATTGCCGTAACCGGTCAGGATCACGGCACGGGCGTCCGGCCGCTTCTCGCGCAACAGCTCGATCACATCGAGGCCGTTGCCATCCTCCAGACGCATGTCGACAACCGCAAAGGCTGGCGGCTTGCTCGCCACCTGCTGCTTGGCGTCACGCACGCAGTCGGCGGTAACGATATCAAAGCCACGCTTTTCCATGGCACGCGCAAGACGCTGCAAGAAGGCGCGGTCGTCATCCACGATCAGCAGGGAGGAATCGGCAAGGCCGAGTTCCGAAACGGTTTCACTGTTCATCCCAGAAACGCCTGATTTAACTCGTTGCTCCACTATCTGTGCTAATGCCTCAGCACAGGGTTTGCAAACCCGATCGTCAAATTGATGTTACACCTCATAGTGTAAATCTGACCCGTCATCGCTCGCCAATGCCGGCGACTGGCGACGCCAGCCGATCGTGACAATCGCGCCCGTCTCCGGGGCCGGCCGGTTTTTAAGCGACAGTCTGGCACCGCTCCGCTCAAGGAGCGTCTTGGCAATAAAGAAGCCGAGGCCCAGTCCGCCTCCGGAATTGTCCCGTTCCGTAGGGCTCGTCTTGAAGCGGGTCGAGACGTAGGGCTCTCCGAGACGCTCGATCATCTCCGAAGCGAAGCCCGGGCCGTCGTCGGAAATGGCGATGAGAACGAAGCGTTCGTCCCAGCTCGCGGAGACGCGAACCTCGCTCTTGGCAAAATCGAGAGCGTTTTCCAGAATGTTGCCAAGACCATAGAGAATACCAGGGTTGCGATGGAAGATGGGCTCCGGGCCCTTCCCATCGCTGTCCACCGTCAGCTTGATGCCGAAATCGCGATGCGGTGCCGTCGCCTCTTCGAGAAGGCGCGGCAGAGCGAGACGTCCAAGATGCTCCTCCGGCTCTGAGGAGAGTGAAGTGAGCTTGGACAGGATCTCGCGACAGCGCGCCGTTTGGGTAGCCAGGAGCTTCAGATCCTCCGAAGAGGGGTCTTCGGCATCGACCTCGCTCAGCATCTCCTTGACCACCAGAGTGATCGTCCCGAGCGGCGTGCCGAGCTCGTGGGCCGCGGCGGCCGCGAGCCCATCGAGCGCGGACAGATGCTGCTCGCGCTGCATGACGAGTTCCGTGGCCGCGAGCGCGTCGGCAAGCTGGCGCGCCTCCTCGGCGACGCGGAAGGCGAAGAAGCCCATAAAGACGAGTGAGCAGACGACCGCGGCCCACATACCGACGACGTAGAGAAGCGGCAGGTCGAGGCGCGGGCCGGACCAGGGAAGCGGCTCGTGGAAAAACACGAGATAAGTCGCACTAATGAAAGCCAGACCACCCAAGAACAAGGTCTTGTCCGGTGGCATCGTCGTCGCCGAGACCAACGCCGGAAAAATGATCAAGAAGGCGAAGGGATTTTCCATCCCTCCCGTCAAATACAAGAGCCCGGCAAGCTGTACGATGTCATAGGTGAGAAGCACCGTCGCCCAGTTTGGATGCAGGCGCCGCGTTGCCGGAAACGTCAGCCTGAGACCGATATTGACCCAGGCGGACAAAGCGATCAGCGCAAAGCAGGCGCCGAAGGGGACTGGAAATCCAAGGCCAAAACCGATCAGCACCACAGCGGCGGTTTGTCCGGCGATGGCAAGCCATCGCAGACGCGTCAGGGTGCTCAACCTGAGACGGCGGCTCGAAAAAGCCCGCTCCATTCCAACTTCGCGGGTCAGTTTGCTCGATGGGTCGCTGAAGGGCATGCGTCCTCTTAGCGAAACTGCACACGATTGGAATATGCAGCAGGCTAAATTTCGCCATTTTCGCGCTCTCCAGCAGCGTTACCGCGCCACAAAGCGTTACTGCCGCGCAAAGACTTCGTTGGCGCGAAAATATCTATCTCGGTTTTCTGCTTATTTGAGCGGTCGGATCGGTTTTCTCACGGACCGTTTCCTGAAGCAGGCCTTTCTCTCACGAGGTCCGTCCCGACCGAGACGGCTTTGAGTTTTGGCGGAACCGGCGAGGATGGTCTTGCGCCCCAGGCATGCTATAGGCGGCGCGACAGAACGGGAGAGGCCAGTGACACAGCTGAGAACCGTCGTGGCGGGTGCCAGCGGGCGCATGGGACGCGCTCTTGTCGCCGCCGTTGCCGCACATGACGATTTGCGCCTCGTGGGCGCGCTGGAGCGGGAAGGCTCCGAGGCAATCGGCCAGGACGCCGGACTGGTAGCCGGCATCAAGGAGACGGGCATCGCCATTTCCGACGATCCGCTTTCCGTCCTCGCGCAGTCTGACGTGCTGATCGATTTCACCGGCCGCTCAGCCAGCCTCGCCTTGAGCGAGCTCGCAGCCCAGGCGCGCATCGTCCATGTCATCGGCTCGACGGGCTTTCAGCCAGAGGACGAGCAGATCTTCCGCGCCGCCTCCCGCCATTGCCGCATCGTCAAATCCGGCAATATGAGCCTCGGCGTCAATCTCGTGGCCGGGCTCGTGCGCCGGGCTGCGGCGGCTCTCGGGCCGGAGTTCGATATCGAGATCGTCGAAATGCATCATCGCCACAAGGTTGATGCGCCGTCCGGCACGGCACTTCTCCTCGGGGAAGCCGCGGCGGAGGGGCGCGACGTCGATCTCGACACCGTCGCCGTGCGCGGGCGCGACGGGGAGACCGGGGAGCGGCCTGAAGGTGCCATCGGCTTTGCAAGTCTCAGGGGCGGCTCGGTCGTCGGCGATCATATGGTGGTGCTCGCCGGCGAGGGCGAACGCATCGAGATCGGCCACCGCGCCGAGACCCGCCTCATCTTCACCCGCGGGGCGCTGCGTGCCGCCTTGTGGGCCTTCGACAAGAAGCCCGGCCTCTACGACATGGCCGACGTTCTCGGGCTGCACTGAAACCATTTGCTTAATATGAGGGAGACAATATGGATCGCCTTCTCGTTCTCGTCCGCCACGGACAGTCGGAATGGAATCTCAAGAACCTCTTCACCGGCTGGAAAGACCCCGGCCTCACGGAGAAGGGAATCGAAGAAGCCCGCAAGGGCGGCCGGCTTCTCAAGGAAGCGGGCCTCAGCTTCGACCTCACCTATACGAGCGCGCTGACGCGGGCCCAGAAGACGCTCGATCTCATCCTGGGAGAGCTCGGCGTGCCGCTTACCGGCGAAGGCTCTCTGCCGCGCCAGCAGGATCTCGCTCTCAACGAGCGCGATTACGGCGATCTCTCCGGCCTCAACAAGGACGATGCGCGCCAGAAATGGGGCGAGGAGCAGGTGCATATCTGGCGCCGCTCGTACGACATCGCCCCTCCGGGAGGTGAAAGCCTGAAGGACACCGGCGCCCGCGTCTGGCCGTATTACATGACCCACATCCTGCCCGACGTGATGAACGGCAAGCGGGTCCTGGTTTCGGCTCACGGCAATTCGCTGCGGGCGCTCATCATGGTGCTCGACCGACTGTCGCCGGACGCCGTCACCAAACTCGAGCTCGCCACCGGCGTGCCGCTCGTCTACCGGCTCAACGCCGATACCACCGTCGCCGAAAAGGTCATCTTGCAGTGACCGATGCCCCGTCGATCGATCCGTCGCTCAGGCTCGGTTCGCGGGCCCATCTGCCGGACGATCTCCTCGCCCTCCTGCGGAAATATCCGCGGGAGGTGTGGCCGGAGCACGAGAATCTGGGCGAGCTCGCAAAATTCTGGCTCGGCCGCCACGACATGTTCCGCGAGCTCTGTGCCATCCTCGCCAAATCGGCAGAGGATCTCCGGGAGGGACGTATCGACCCGGCCGAATTCCGCGGCTTCTTCGCCCCGCGCATGCGTTTCTTTCTGCACCAGCTGAACGGGCATCACCAAATCGAGGACCACGCCTATTTCCCCGCCTTCATGGCGGCGGAGGCGAGCCTCACCCGTGGCTTCGAAATCCTGGAAAACGACCACGAGATCATTCATCGCGATCTCGTCCGGATGGGCGAAGCGGGACAGGCGCTCGTTGAAAGTCTGAGCCGGGACCGGGACGCGCAAATGCGCAGCGCCGAAACCATGAGCGGCGAACTGACCGGTTTTTTAACCGGCCTTCACCGACATCTCGCCGACGAAGAGGACATCATCGTCCCCCTCATCCTCGATCGCACGGAAGAAAAGCTCGGCGTGAAGTAGACCCGCCCCACATCTTCTGGCGATCGCCATGGCTATGGTGACGCTACGACTGTTCCCGCGCTTTTTGATCCGGCCACTCAGTTGCGGATGCGCTTGATGAGTGACCGAACTAAAAAGAAGCGCTGCGGGGCTGGTTGCGAGCCGCACATGCGGGGCCGGCGCCGCGCATGTAATGCTTTTCGGGCCGGTAGGCGGCGGAAAAGAAAGCGCGGGTGCTGTCACCCAGGCGGCGAACCCATTTTCTGAACAGCAGCATGGTCTTAACTCTCCCGTCCGACCGGACCTCAAGCGCGGGCGGAGCCTTTCGATATGGCTCAAGCGATAGCGCCGAATATCTGAACAGAAGATGACCTGGGGCTTGCGCCCGATGAATTCTTACCAATTCGATTAAACTGTTGTGCCGCGGCAACAGGTAGCAACGCCGCCAGGCGCCGTCCGAGCGGCGGATACTGGCGGCGAATACTAGCGGGGGTCTTGGCGGCTATGCGGCACCCATTCAGCCCGCCTCACCGATGTCCTCCAGCTCCTGGAGAACACCCTGCGGCAGATCGAGCTCGGCGGCTGCCAGGTTCTGCTCGAGATGATCGAGCGAGGAGGTGCCCGGAATGAGCAGGATATTGGGCGAACGCTGCAGGAGCCAGGCGAGAGCGACCTGCATCGGCGTTGCGCCGAGGCGTTCGGCCACCGCGCTCAGGGACGAGGATTGCAGCGGCGTGAACCCGCCGAGCGGGAAGAACGGCACATAGGGAATGCCGTCTTTCGCCAGTTCGTCGATCAGTTTGTCATCGGAACGGTGAGCGAGATTGTAGAGGTTCTGCACACAGACGATCTCCGCGATCTTGCGTGCCTCCGCGACCTGCGTCGGCGTGGCGTTGCTCAGTCCGATGTGACGGACGAGCCCCTCTTCCTGCATCTTTGCAAGAACCGTGAGCGCCGGCTCCACCGAACCCTCGGCCGGTCCCTCGGCAAACATCAGCCGGAGATTGACGACCTCGAGCCGTTCCAGCCCGAGATGTTCAAGGTTGTCGTGGACGGCCTGGCGCAGCTCCTCAGGCGAGAAGGCCGGCAGCCAATTGCCCTTGTCGTCGCGGCGCGCACCAATCTTCGTGACGATGACGAGATCTTCGGGATAGGGGTGAAGCGCCTCGCGGAGGATCTCATTCGTGACATGCGGTCCGTAAAAATCGCTGGTGTCGATGTGGTCGACCCCCGCCTTCACCGCCCGGCGCAGCACCGCAATCGCGGCATCGCGGTCCTTGGGCGGGCCGAAAACGCCGGGTCCAGCAAGCTGCATGGCGCCGTAACCGAGACGTTTGACCGTATGGCTGCCAAGCTTAAATGTGCCGGCCTTGTCGATATTGGGCATGAAACGAAATCCTCTCCGCAAGCGCATGTCGCGAGACATAGAGCCGTGGGCGACAAAGTGCAGTGCGGAAAGTGGCGATCTTAGCCGTTCGCCGGTGCGAATTGGCTCAGGCGTTGCCGATCAGAATACCCGCGGCAAAGACGAGCGAACCACCCAAGATCACCTGCAGGGCGGCGCGCCAGAAGGGCGTGTCCATCCAGCGCTGCTGAATCCAGGCGATCACCCACAATTCCGCAATCACGATCACAAAGGCGATGGTCGTCGCCGTCCAGAAATGCGGAATGAGGTAGGGGAGCGCATGACCGAGCCCGCCGATCGCCGTCATCACGCCCGAAGAAATGCCCCGCTTCAACGGAGATCCCCGGCCGGTCAACGCGCCGTCGTCGCTCGCCGCCTCGGTAAAGCCCATAGAGATGCCGGCGCCGATCGCAGCGGCAAGACCGACGAGAAAGGTCTGCGAGGTGTCGTGCGTGGCAAAAGCGGCGGCAAAGATCGGCGCGAGTGTCGACACCGAGCCGTCCATCAGCCCGGCAAGGCCCGGCTGCACATAGGTCAGGAGAAAGCGGCGATGGGCCGCCCGGTCTTCTTCCGAGCGCGCCTCGGCCGGCAGATACTCCGCCTCCAACCGCTCTGCGGTGGCGATGTGGTGGCCTTCGGCGACGGCAAGATCTCCGAGGAGCTTGCGGGTTTCCGCATGGGCCGTGCGCGCAGCCGCCTTCTGGTAGAAATTGCGCGCTTCCTCTTCCATCGCAGCCGCTTCGCTGCGGATCCGGTCGAGGCTCAAATTGGCGACGAGCCAGACCGGGCGCCTGCGCATGAAGCCCGCCACATGCTCGCGGCGGATGAGGGGGATCGTGTCCCCAAACGCAGCCCGGAAATGGTCGATGAGCAGGCGCCGGTGGCCGTCCTCTTCCTTGCCCATCGCAGCAAACATCGCCGCCGTCTGCGGAAATTCGTCTTTCAGACGCTCCGCGTAGGTGCTGTAGATCTGGCTGTCCTCCTCCTCGGCAGAGATGGCGAGGGCCAGTATCTCCTTCTCTCCCAGCTCGGAGAAGCGAAGGCGGCGCTGCATGTTGATCAGCATGGGGATCCTTTCGTCCGCTCCATGGCGCGCAATCGTCGCATGCGCAAGGGCGCCAGTCGCCGCAAGTTCAAGAGCCACTTGACCAAGCCGGTCCGGATACTCCTTCTTGGCAGGGCATGACGCAGCAAGCTGATACCTTTCTGGAGCGCACGGGGCACGTCCTCGCAGGCTGGCTGCGCACCGAAACGCGCGACTATGAACCGTACGCGGCTTTCGATGCGACGGCGTTGCGCAAAGTCCTGAAGCCCGGCGACATCATCCTCGTCGAGGGGCGGGAGTATATTTCCCAGGTCATAAAATACCTGACGACTTCGACCTGGTCGCATTCAGCCCTTTATGTCGGCGATATTCCCGGCAAAAAGGAAGCGGACGGCGAACCGCACTGCCTCATCGAGGTCGATGTCGGCGATGGCTGCATCTCCCTGCCCCTGTCGCGGTACGACACCTACAACATTCGCATCTGCCGGCCGGTCGGGCTCTCATCTGCCGATCGCGAGGAGGTGACGCGCTTCATGATCTCGAAGATCGGCCTCTCCTACGACATGAAGAACATCTTCGACCTGTTGCGCTATTTCTTTCCCCTGCCGCTGCCGGCGAGATGGCGTCGCCGGGCGATCGCCTTCGGATCGGGCGATCCGACGCGCGCAATCTGTTCCTCGCTGATCGCAGAGGCCTATCAGCGCGTGCATTATCCCATCCTGCCGATCATCCGCACGGAAGAGAGGCGCCGCTGGGGCATGGGCGCGAGGCGGCGCGAGATTTATTTCATCCGCCATCATTCGCTGTTTGCGCCACGCGATTTCGATCTCTCCCCCTATTTCGCCATCGTCAAGCCGACACTCGAAAGAGGCTTCAAATACAAGAAACTCATCTGGGGCGAGGGCGACCCGCCTCCGCAGGAACAAGAGGTGGTGACGGCGACGGAGAAGGCCGTCGAAGAGGCCACGGCGCAGGGCTAGAGCGCGTCATCCCGTGACGACAGCATTCTGCCATAGCGCCATCATCCCTTTCAGGACGCGAGTTTCTGGCGCTGCATGCGGCGGCGATTGACGGATGAGGGAATCCCCATCGCTTCGCGGTATTTGGCAACGGTGCGGCGAGCGATGACGATGCCCTCGTCTTTGAGGATTGCCACGATCTGGTCGTCGGAGAGGACGCGATCGCCCTCGCCCGCGACGAGGACGCGAATGCGCTGGCGCACCGCCTCGGCAGAATGGGAATCGCCGCCATCCGTCGCAGCAAGCGCGACGGAGAAGAAGGCCTTGAGCGGAAAGATGCCGCGCGGCGTCGCCATCGCCTTGTTGGCCACGGCGCGGCTCACCGTCGATTCGTGCATGCCGATCTCGTCGGCCACCATGCGCAACGTCAAAGGCTTCAGATAGGCCGCGCCGTCATGCAGAAAACGATCCTGCCAGCGTACGATTTCTGCCGATACGGCGAGCAGCGTGCGGGCGCGCTGATCGAGGCTCTTTTCGAGCCAAGTCGCCTTCTGCAGGCATTCGGAGAGAAACTTTTCCGTCGCCTGGTCGCGGCGGCGACTTTTGACTTCCGTATGGTAGCGGCGATCGATGAGAAGCCGCGGCAGAACCGCATCGTTGAGGTCGATCAGCCAGGCGCCCTCCGGCCCCGGCCTGACGACGATGTCCGGCACCAGAAGCGCCACGGGATCGCTCAGATAGCGCAGGCCCGGTTTCGGATCGAGCGCCCTCACCTCGGCGATCATCTCGATCATGTCTTCCATGTCGACGCCGCAGGCGTTGCACAAAGCGGCTCGGCTGCCCGAGGCGAGAAGCTCCAGATTGTCGATGAGCGCGGCCATGGCCGGGTCGCAACGGTCGAATTCAGCCAACTGGATCTTCAGGCATTCCTTGAGCGAACGGGCGAAGACGCCGGCCGGCTCGAATCCCTGGCAGCGGGATAGAACGCGCAGCACATCTTCCAAGGCCACGTCGAGGTTCGTCGCCAGGATTTCCGGCTCGGCGCGCAGATATCCCGCTTCGTCGATCTCTCCCAGAAGCGTGAGCGCGATCATGCGCTCCGTGGCGTCGGAGAAGGCTGCATCGATCTGCTGCTCAAGAACCGCAAGAAGCGTGGGCGTGGATGCCGCGTAGCTGTCTTCGTCGGGGAATTCAGATGCGTCGCCTCGGCCGGAGCGGCCGAAATCGCTCGACCCGGAAAGACTGCGATCATCGTCCGGGTAAAGATCTTCGCGGGCGACGTCGGCATCGCTGACGGACGCCGCCGCCGTCTCTGCAGTGAGCTCGCCGCCCGCATTCTCCACGGCGGACACCTCTTGCGTTTCCCCAGCGCCGCCGGATGTGCCATCTCCCGCATCGGCGCTCCCCTCACCGCTCTCGTCGCGCGAAAGCAGCGGGTTTTCCTCGATCTCGCGGTCGATGAAGTCTTCGAGCTCCGGCGCCGACATCTGCAGGAGCCGGATCGCCTGCATGAGCTGCGGCGTGATGACCAGTGACTGCGACTGTCTGAGCTGAAGTCTCGCCGACATGTTCATCGTTGACGCCCCACGCCTTGGGGCCAGACGCCAACACCCTGCCGATGACCTTCAATTGACCTTCAGAGGAGGCAGCTGGCCCGTTCCTTGCAGGGAAAGCTTAACCGGCTTTTGGAGCGTGTCAAAGCCGGAAGTGCTCGCCCAGGTAAACGCGTCGCACCTCTGGATTGGCCACGATCGCTTCGGGGCTTCCTTCCGTCAAAACCTCGCCGGAATGGATGATATAGGCGCGGTCGATGAGCCCCAGCGTCTCCCTCACATTGTGGTCGGTGATGAGGACGCCGATGCCGCGCGAGGTGAGATGGCGCACCAGCGACTGAATGTCGCCGACCGCGATCGGATCGATGCCGGCAAAGGGTTCATCGAGCAGCATGAAGGCCGGACGGCTCGCCAGCGCGCGCGCAATCTCGCAGCGTCGGCGCTCGCCGCCGGAGAGCGCGATCGAAGGCGATTTTCGCAGATGCCCGATATGGAATTCTTCGAGCAGCGAATCGAGCTCCTGCCGCCGCTTCTTGCGGTTGGGCTCCACCAGTTCGAGGATGGCGAGGATATTGTCTTCCACGCTGAGGCCACGGAAGATCGACGCCTCCTGCGGCAGATAGCCGATGCCCAGACGTGCGCGCCGATACATCGGCAGGCGCGTCACATCGTGACCCTCGAGTTCGATGCGGCCGCCTTCGGCCCGGATCAGGCCGGTGATCATATAAAAGACCGTCGTCTTGCCGGCACCGTTCGGCCCGAGGAGGCCGACGGCTTCTCCTTGGCGCACGGCAAGAGACACGTCCTTCACGACCGTGCGGCCCTTGAACGAGCGCATGAGCCCACTCGCAACGAGCCAGCCGCTGCGATCAACGGCTTCGGAGTCTCCGGTTTCCTCGCCGGCCATGCCGGTGTCGCTACCCAAATCGTCTGCTTCTGCGGGGGAGACAGCCTCGTCGTCAGGGCGAGAGGAATTGCGCGACAGGCCAAAGAGACCTCGTCGCGAGCCCCCCTCAGCCTCGGTTTCGGCGGGGGCGCCATTCGCGGCGCGGCGCATCAGCATTGCTCCGTTACTGTCCGCTTTGACCGGACGAACCCGGTGCGAGGATTGTCTGCACGCGCCCGCCCTGCATCTGCGCCTGCTTGGTCTTCAAATTGACGACGAGCTTTTCTCCGCGCAGCACGTTGTCGTCCTCCGTCAGGACGACATTGCCGTAGAGGGTGACAATATCGGTCGCCATTTCAAAGTCCGCCCGGTCGCCCGTTGCGGTGCGATTTTCGGAGGTGACGAGAACGCCACCTTCCGCCTCGATCCGGGTGATGGACGAGCCCGGCGTTGCAGAGGCGTTCGACGCGGCGTTGCCGCTGCTTCCGCCACTCTCCCCTTTGTTGCCCCCATTACCCGCGTTGGCGCCGCCATTGAGACTCTCGCTCGGATTGCCAGAGTAATGGACCGTCAGTTTGGCCGTCTCCAGCACGGTTTCGGCCTGACGCACTTTCACATTGCCGGTGTAGATCGCGACCTTGTCGTTGTCGCGTACCTCCAGACGATCAGCCTCCACCAAAATCGGATCGTTGGAGCTCGAGGAGAAACCGGAAAATGTTTCTCCGAAATCCTGCGCCTGCGCCGTCGCCGCCAAAGGCAGGACACACAACGCGGCGAGAAGCGTCATAAGCCGCAAAGACATCAGCAAAGACCTCAATTGGCAGCCGCCGCTTGGCCACGTTTCGGCGGCATGATGCGCGTGCGCACATCACCTTGGATAATGACGCGCTGACCGCCGTCGGTGGCGTCGATCGAGTTCCCGGTGGTTTCACTGTCGTGATAGGTGATCGAGACGGGGTTGTCGGATTTGAGCGTGCCGCTCTTCGTGTCGATCTGCGCACCAGTTAGCTTCATACCGTAACCGTCGGCGGAATCGACGACGATGTTGCCGCCCATCTGAAGATCGCCCTTGGCATTGTCGAAATCCGCCGTGACGGCGTCGATCGCCACCGGCCCGCGGCCGGGCGAATTGATGTGCGCGGTGATGTTTTCCAGCGTCACGGCGTCGGGCGAGGCGAATTTCTGGATGGCACGATCGGCTTCCAGACGGAATTCGCGATCGTTGCGATCGAAGCCTGTGAGCTTCGGATTGTCCATGATGATGGCGTTCTTGGCGATCGTCGTCTTGGCGATCGAGAGGTCGAACTGCTCGTCGCTTGAAAACTGCCCGACCAGCGCAAGGACTGCGATGCCTGCAACACCGCCAACCGGCAGAAGGACGCGCAGAAACCGTACGAAGGCCGAATGACGCTTCGCCTTGCGGAAAGCCTTGTCACGCGCAGAAGGCCGGGCACGCCCGAAAATCTGCGGCTGCGTTGTCGCGGTTGCTGTCGCAGCTGCCATCAATTCACCTTCTGGTGTCGGGGTCGCCACACTTCATGCCGTCCAACATGGTGATTTTTGGGCGGACGCCAACCTTTAGGCATGCGCGAAGATATCCGAATCCTCCCAGCCGAGCAAATCGAGCTCGGCGCGCACGGGCACGAATCGGAAGCAGGCTTCGGCGAGTTCCAGCCGGTGCTCGCGGGTCAGTCTTTCGACGAGAACCTCGCGCATGGCGTGGAGATGGAGAACGTCGGCGGCCGCATATTGTAGCTGCGCTTCACTCAGCGTGTCGGCCCCCCAATCGGAGCTCTGCTGCTGCTTCGACAATTCGAGACCGAGGAGCTCGCGCGCCAGATCCTTGAGACCATGGCGGTCGGTGTAAGTGCGCACAAGTTTGGAAGCGATCTTCGTGCACCAGATCGGGGTCGTGATCACGCCGAAGGCGTAGCGCAAGGCCGCCACATCGAAGCGGGCATAATGAAAGATCTTGGTGCGCTCCTGATCGGCCATCAGTGCCGTCAGGTTTGGCGCCTCGTCCTGCCCTTGCGCGATACGCACCACATCGGCGGTGCCGTCGCCCGGCGAAAGCTGCACGACACAGAGCCTGTCGCGGCCTGGCCGCAGCCCCATCGTCTCGGTGTCGATCGCGACGAATTCGCCGTAATTGGAAAGATCCGGCAGATCGCCTTCGTGAAAGCGGATGGTCATGTCTTAGCCTCTTCGTTGGCAAAGCTCCTGACATGATCTGCGGCCCCCGACAATGGGTGACGGGTGCATCGCCCGCCCAGGCGGCGCCTGGAACGCACGCCCCAAATAGCCCACTCCCTCTGCTCCACTCTCCGTTGCCGTTCCGCAGGCATCATGGTCCCGGCGGATTTTTCCCGCGCCTTGATGCTTTTCAGCGCGGCTCCTGCCATCGTCATCACGGACGATCTCAAATCAGCGAGGCAGGCCGATGCAGGAAGCCGATTGCAGGAAGGAAGGGGCTCACAGCCGTAGCGCTCTCCTGCACCACCGACTCTTGCTCTTGCCCTCCGCCCCTTCCAACAACCCTTGAAAGGCACCGTGCATGACTTCGACCGAATGGAAAACGCGCCAAGGCTCCTGCCGTTGCGGCAGGCTGCGCTTCGAAATCACGTCACCCCCGCTCGTCACGGCAGCGTGCCATTGCAAGGGATGCCAGCGGATGAGTGCGAGCGCTTTTTCCTTGAGCGTGGCGGTGCCCGGAGGCGGATTCCGACTTCTCTCTGGCGAGCCGGTCATCGGCGGCGCGCAGGACATGGAAGGGCTCATCCATTCGTTCTGCGGTCACTGCATGAGCTGGGTGTTCACGCGCTTTCCCGACGTGATGGGCGACGTCGTCAATGTTCGCAGCACGATGCTTGAGGATACGGCCGGCCTGGAACCGTTTATCGAAACCTGCACGGCCGAAAAGCTCGACTGGGTCACAACGCCGGCAAAGCACAGCTTCGCCCATTTCCCGTCGCCCGAGGAGTTTCCGGCGCTGATCGACGAGTTCAGCAGGCGCTGAGCATCTCTCCCACCGATCGTGAAAGATGCCGCTTGAAAAAGCCTCAGCCGCGGGCCTTGGCAAACGCCTCCAGCAGCGCCTTTTCGTCCATCACGCCCGGATAAAGCGTCGTCTCGGCGACGAAGGCCGGAGTACCGGGAAAGCCAAAAGCTTCGGCCTGATGCGAATTGCGCATGATGAGCGCGTCGATCTCGCCTTTGCGGTCACGGTAAGCACTGCGGAGCGCATCCACATCGAGCCCGGCTTTCTCAAGCGTCGTCTCGACCGCCTGGCGGGAGAGCGCTCCCTTCGTGTTCAAAAGCGCTTCCTGGGCATGGGCGTATCCGCCGCTCGGCACGGCCGCGAGAACGAGATGCGACGCGTAGACGGAGGCCTCGCCGAAGATCGGCCAGTCCTTCATGACGAGACGCACCTTGCCGTCCTTTTCGACCGCCCGCATCACCTCGTCATGGCTGCCTTTGCAGGCAGGGCATTGGTAGTCGAAATACTCGACCAGGGTCACATCGCCATCTGAATTGCCACGCACCGGGGCGGTCGGATCGGAGAGAACCTCCTCGACGGTCAGCCCCGTCTGCGCCCGCGCGAAGCCCGGAAGCAGGGCAAAGCTGGCCGCGCCCGCGGCCAGCGTCATGAAATGGCGGCGGTCCAGCATGTCAGCTCAGCCCTCCGGTCGAAGCGGCGCCCGCCAGAGGTCCGGCAGCCATCGGGCCATCCGGCACCGTGCCCTGACCGGATTGCGAACGATTCAGCACCACGACGCGCGACCCCGGGGGGACGCGGCTGGCGAGATCGATGATGTCCTGGTTGAACAGCCGGATACAGCCGGAGGAAACGGCCTTGCCGATCGACCAGGGCTCGTTCGTCCCGTGAATGCGGTAGAGCGTGTCGCGACCGTTCTTGTAGAGGTAAAGCGCCCGCGCCCCGAGCGGATTGGAAATGCCGCCGTCGAGACCGTCGGCAACCTTGCCGTATCTCTCAGGTTCGCGCTTGATCATCGCTTGTGTGGGCGTCCAGCGCGGCCATTCCGCCTTGCGGGCGATTTTCGCATTGCCGGCAAATTCCATTCCCGAACGGGCCACACCGACACCGTAGCGCATGGCTTTGCCGTTCTCCATCACGAGATAGAGGAAGCGCTCGTAAGGATCGACGACGATGGTGCCGGCCGGATAAGGTGAATTGTAATTAACGATCTGGCGCAGATAGCGCGGGTCGACTTTCGACACGTCGATGGCCGGGACGTTCCAGCCATCATCCTGCACCGGCCCATACATGCGAACATAACTCTGATCGACACGCGGCCCCTCAGGCTGAACGGGGCGCGTCGTCGTGCAAGCGGCCAACGCCAAAGCAAGCGCAGCAGCGGCCGGAAGCCGCACGGCCACCCCGCGGCTTTTCTCAAACATCCAGTGCGGCAATTCTTTCTCCTTCTTACGCCTTCGGCCGGCAGGGCCCCGCTTTCAAAAAACGGAGCAGGCCGTGGTGGCCGGCGGGCCGCGCGCCCCGCGCGGATGGCCATCGCTTCAAGGCGAAGATGTGACCAAACCGGCATTTGTCGAGAGAGATCACATTCTTATCACCGCAAGTAAGAGCGAGCGAGGCGGGTGTGCAACACTTGCCGCCCCCTTCATCGGCTCGTTCAGCGCCCGGCGACGCGACCTTCAGTCCGTGCCAGATGGCTCGTCTGATGTTCAGCCTTCATGTCGAGGGCCCGACGCAGGGCGATTGCGATCGCACTTTCGATCGGGAGCCAGGCGAGCGCATAGGCCCAGACGCCAAGCGCATAGGTCCAGCCGATCGGTGCAACGAAGATGCCGTAGACGGCCACCAGCGTTCCGAGAATCTGCGTCGCCTCCGTTGTCAGGAACAGCCTGAGGCTCGGAAACGGCCTCGACCAGAACCAGCGCTGGTTGCGCGTGACGTAGAGTGTCAGGTGGCCGGCAACGAGAAGCTTCAGGAAGATCACCGTCTGGATGACCTCGCGCGGCAGATGCATGACGGTGTCGACGTACCAGAAGAGCAGGAAGGTTTCGGCCACACCCAGAAGACCGAGGCAGCTCGCGATCGTGAGGACACGCGGCATGTTCCAGCGCACCGGCTTTTCAGCGACATTGGCGTTGTCGTAGGCGATCATCATGATCGGGAAGTCGTTGAGGACCGCCAGAAGCACGATCATGACGGCCGTCACCGGATAGAAATCGAAGATCAGGATCGACAGGCTCATGAACACAAGCACTCGGATCGTCTCGGCGATGCGGAAGGTGGCGTAGCTCGTCATGCGTTCGAAGATGCGCCGGGCCTCCTCGATCGCCGAGGCGATAACGCCGAGACCGGAGCTCGTCAGCACGACATCGGCGGCAGCACGCGCCGCGTCCGTCGCCCCGCTCACCGCGATGCCGGCGTCGGCCTGTTTCAAGGCCGGGGCATCGTTCACGCCATCGCCCGTCATCGCCACGATATGACCGCGATCCTGCAAGGCGCGCACGATCTTGAACTTGTGCTCGGGCAAGACGCGCGCGACGCCGTCGGCCTGTTCGATGCGCTCGCTGACTTCGCCATCACTGCCATCGGCGAAGACGGTGTCGGCGGAGCGAATGTTGCGGCGGAGCCCGAGTTTGCCCGCAATCTGGCGGGCGATCGCCTCGTGGTCGCCGGTGATCATCTTGACGGCAAGGCCCATCCGCCCGGTCTCGGCAATGGTCGCGGCCGCATCCTCACGCGGCGGATCGAAAATCGAGACAAGACCGAGAAACTGCCAGGCATCGCCCTCTCGGCGCGCCACGCCGAGGGCGCGGTAACCCTCTTCGGCGAGGCGGGCGACCTCCGCCTCGATGCGCGCCCGGCTCTCCGCAGGTGGTGCGGCGAGATCAAGGATGACCTGGGGCGCGCCTTTGGAGAAGGCGACTTTTCGATCGCCTAAGGTCGTCTCCACCATGGTGCGCTTCGACACCGGATCGAAGGGCGTGAAATCACCGATCACATAGCCCGCATCGGCAGGCGCGCCTTCGGCGGCAAGCACCGCCTTGTCGATCGGATCGGGGTCGTTGGCGTTGCTTGCGAGCTGCGCGGCGAGGACGACGTCGGCCGCCTCCACCCCCTGTTCGGGGAGGATGTCGGCGACGGTGAGCGCGTTCATCGTCAAGGTGCCGGTCTTGTCGACGCACAGGACATCGACGCCGGCCAATTCCTCGATCGCGACGAGGCGCGAGACAATCGCCTTCATACGGGCGAGCTTTTCCGCACCGACCGCCATCGTCACCGACAGGACCGTCGGCAGAGCGACCGGGATCGCCGCCACCGTCAGAATGAGCGAGAATTGCACGGTTTCCCAGAAGGGCGTGCCGCGGAAGACCGCGACGAGCACGATGACGGCGACAAGGGCGAGAGTCGTCAGAATGAGGAAATTGCCGATAGAAAGCACGGCGCGCTGAAAGTGCGAGCGCGTCTCGGCGGAGGCGACGAGCTGCGCCGTCTTGCCAAAATAAGTGTTCATGCCGGTCGCGGTCACGACGCCGGTCATCTCACCGAGTTTCACGACGGAGCCGGAATAGGCGGTGTCGCCCGCGGCCTTGTCGACGGGCAGCGATTCGCCCGTCAGAGCGGCCTCGTCGGCGCTCAGATAATCGCCGGCGACGAGCCGAATATCGGCGGGGGTGACATTGCCGATGCGCAAAAGCACGACATCGCCGGGCACCAGATCCTTAGCGGGCAGCGTCTGCCAGGTGCCGTCACGCAAGACGCGGGCGGTGAGTGCCAGGCTTTCCTTCAAAAGCTCGATAGCGTTGCCGGCCTTGCGCTCCTGCCAGAAATCCACGGCCGCGTTGACGAGAAGCATGGTGACGATGATCGCGAAATCGGCCCAGTCACCGAGCGCTGCGGAGAGGATCGCCGCCGCCTCGATCATCCACGGGATCGGCGCCCAGAAATAGCGCATCAGACGCTGGAGAGGGCTCGTTTTCTCTTCGCTGATGGCGTTTTCGCCGAACTTTGCCAGCCGCTCCTGGGCCGTCTCGCTCGTCAGGCCGGTTTTGAGATCGGTCTCCGGCAGGGGCGCCTCAGCCGGCGTCGCACCCTCCGGCAGTTCTTGCGGGGGCTGTTTTTGAGGGGGCTGTGGGGCCGTTTTATCGTTCATATCTTCGATCCTCCGCCAGATCACGACCGGGCAACAATGCAGCGCCCCCCCCCCC